>JBIKKI010000096.1:0-8349 GCA_044360435.1 Bacteroidia bacterium | reverse complement strand
AGTTTGAATTGATTGTAGTGGATGACGGCAGCTGGGATGATACACCCGCTTACCTGCGCACGGTGTCCGCCGAATTTCCACGGGTGAAGTTGTGTACCATTGACCGCGATCGGGTGAAAAACCCGGGCAAAAAACTGGCCATTACCCTCGGAATTAAGGCCGCATCTCATGAACACCTCCTGCTTATTGACGCAGATTGCACGCCTGCATCGCCCCAATGGCTAAAAAAAATGGCTTCTGCATTCATGCAGAATCACTCCTTGGTTATTGGATTTTCCCCATACCGAAAGCGGTCTGGATTGCTCAACCTGTTCATTCGCTTTGAAACCCTCATCACCGGCATGCAATATCTTTCCATGGCTTTGAAGGGAAGGGCGTATATGGGCGTTGGACGAAACCTTGGCTACACCAAAACACAGTTCTTTCAGGTGAAAGGATTCGCCAGCAACCATCATTTACCTGCCGGCGACGATGATTTGTTTGTTCAGGATGCTGCCCGACCCGGAAATACCGCCGTGGTTTTGGATCAGGAAGCACATACGTTTACCGATGCCAAAACCAGCATCCGCGCCTGGTGGAAACAGAAAAAACGCCATCTGTTTGTGGGTAAACATTACAAGCCGGCGGTGAAGCGGTTTCTGGGATTGTTATCCTTCATCCAGCTTACCTTCTACGTAATGTTGCCCATTTGGTTTGTGTGCGCCGGCATCTGGTGGCTTCCTTTGGCTTTTTGGGGACTGTGGCTGCTGCTGCGCTTTATCGTGGTGGCCAGAACCGCTTCCTTGTTAGGACAAATGAATGTTTTGTGGCTGTTTCCTTTGCTGGATCTTAGTTACGTATATCTTTTAACCGTTGCCGGGCTGAATGCCTGGTTCGCTAAACGCATCAGGTGGTGAATCATCAGGAACAACTCAACAAATGGTTTCCCGCGCTTACCATGACTCAACAGGAACAACTGTTGCAGCTGGAAGCACAATACAGGCACTGGAATGCCATGATCAATGTGGTTTCCCGCAAGGACATGGATGCATTTTTTACCCATCATGTGCTGCACAGTCTTTCTTTGTCCTGCTTCGTCAACATTTATCCGGGTTGGAAGGTGCTGGATGTTGGCACAGGAGGCGGCTTCCCGGGAATTCCACTGGCCATCATGTTTCCTGAAACAGAATTTTTACTGGTCGATTCCATCGCCAAGAAAATAAAGGTGGTGCAGGAAGTGGTTCAGTACCTGAAACTGAGCAATGTGCGTGCAGAAGTGGCAAGGGCAGAAAAGGTTGACGCAGGATTTCACCTGGTGGTGAGCAGGGCTGTTACCAGAATGGCATCTTTTTATCCATGGGTGAAGCATAAGGTTCATTTCGACGGCGTGCGGCAGGGGATTGCCTTCCTGAAAGGCGGAGATCTGACAGACGAAATACAAGAATTTGTCAGCCTGGCGCCCCAGCGAAGGGTGCGTTCTTATGACATATATCCAACGATTTCCGAGCCCTTTTTTGAAACCAAAAAGGTCATTACTGTTTTCTGATTTCGGAAGCGGATTAGGTCTTTCCCTTTGCTTATTTCCAATTTTCTTGTGCTGCAGGTTGTACAGCCGGCCGGCCGGCGTTAATTTGCCTGTTTTTACGAGCAGATTTGGCTAAGCAAATAAGCAACACGCAACCTTTTGAAGTCGTTTACACCCTGATCAGGCATCCACATTTCGGAATGTTGCCTGAGTTGAACGCCGTACTGCTCAATCCCAGTGGCACGCTCAGCCTTTCCTATCAGCGTATCCACCGCAATACCGCTACCTATTTCGGCCTTTCAGGTACTGAACTGGAAGCAGTACGGCTGCTGGATGAAGTTGAAGTGGACAACATCATGAAGCAATTCTACACCGGTTCCAAACGCATCCGGCCTGAGGATTTCTTCGCCAAACATTACAATGAAGAGCTGCATAAAAAGGTGCGGCCCTATATCGAAAAACGAATTGCCCGCGTAATGGAGCTGATCGGCGATCGGCAGGTGTTTCTGGAAAGTGCCAGCAGCAATCCTGTGGATGCACCCATTGAAGTTTGCCACGACCACGCCAGCATCCTCTTTCATTTTCGAAAAGATGAAGAAGGCATCAACTACTTCGCAACCATCAAGCACCGCGATTCCAAGTTGGAATTTTCCTGCAACGGCAGCGAACTGATTTGTACCGAACCGGCCTGGTTGCTCGCAGGTAACAAACTGGTGCGCTTCGGAAAAGGCGTGGATGGAAAAAAAATCAAACCGTTCCTCAAAAAGCAATTCATCCACATCCCAAAAGATACGGAAGCCACTTATGTAGAAAAATTTGTGAAGCCACTACTGGAGCGCTATGATGTCTATTCGCAAGGATTTAACATCGTTTCAGAACAGCATCAGGCCAGTCCTGTGCTGCGCCTCGAGGAAGGCCTCACCGAAAAACCCTGTCTCTCGCTTTACCTGAATTATGGCAAATGGAACTTCCCGTATCACAGCGAAAAGCAGGTGCATGTTTCCCTGATCCGTCAGGAAGATTATTTCGAATTCCACAGAATAAAGCGCTCCCGTAACTGGGAAGAGCAAAAAGTGAAATGGCTTACCGACAACGGTCTGGAACCTGTACAGGGTAGTCTGTTTGCACTGCAGGATGCCTACGGCCATGATGGACTGGCACTCATCGACTGGCTTAATGAACACGCCACCGATTTGCAGCGTCAGGGCTTTGTCATTGATCAGTCTGCGCTGCAACGCAAAATATTTATCGGCGAGGTGAGTTTAAGCCTGAATGTGGCTGCCCGCGACGACTGGTTCGATTTAAGGGCGGAAGTACGTTTCGGTAGTTTCGTGTTCCCATTTACCAGGCTGAAACCAAACATCCTCAGAGGCATTCGTGAATTCCCGCTTCCCGACGGCAGTATTGCCATTATTCCTGCAGCATGGATGACCCGTCTAGCCAAAGTGTTTCATTTTGGGGATGAGGAAGGCGACGCACTTTCCCTCAAAAAAATGCATCATCCGCTGCTGGATGAATTGGGCGAATATCAGGACGATACCACAAGAAAAGCCCCGGCCATCATTCCCAAACCGGAAGCCATTGAAGATGTTCCGTTGCCGGAAGGTTTCACCGGAAATTTGCGCGCATACCAGCAAACAGGTTACAACTGGCTCAGTTATTTGGGTAGCCAGCACCTTGGTGGCTGTCTTGCCGACGATATGGGTTTGGGTAAAACCATTCAAACCCTGGCCTACCTCCAATCCAACATTAATAAGAATATTCACGTACTGCCTGATATGGCTCCTGCCGATTCAGGGATGGCAGCACAACTTTCCATCTTTGATCCCGTAGCTGATGTTCAGCCTCAGGAACAGACAGATACCGACCTGGCACTGTCCAAACTGCCTAAAGGACAGGCCGGCGATGCCATAGATACTGCGCCCGAGCCGCCGTCAAGGCCTTGTTTGGTTATTGCACCCACTTCACTCATTTACAATTGGGAGCAAGAAGCCCGGCGCTTTAACCCCGGAATCAGGATTATGGTTTATGCCGGAACCCAGCGCGATCGCTATTTCAGCATGATTCCTTACAGCGATTTGGTGATTTCCAGCTACGGGACCATCAGAAATGATGCAGAACGTCTTGCGGCCTTCAAATTCCGTGTGGTTGTTTTGGATGAAAGCCAGGCCATCAAGAATCCTTTGTCGTTGACGGCAAGATCCCTTCAGAAAATCAAAGCAGATCAGAAAATTGCGCTTACCGGCACACCGGTAGAAAATACCTTGCTGGATTTGTGGAGCCAGATGAATTTCCTCAATCCGGGTTTGTTGGGAACGTACCGCTATTTCCAGGAGCATTACATCAAACCAATAGAACGCAACCACGATCAGAAGCGCGGGCAGGAACTGGCCAAGCTGGTGAAGCCGTACATTCTGCGACGCACCAAAAAGCAGGTAACTCCAGAGCTTCCCGAGAAATTCGAAAAGGTTCACTATTGCGAGATGAGTCCCTTGCAGCGAGAACTCTATGAAAAAACCAAAAGTCAGTACCGCAATGAAATTCTGGATTCAATCCAACAACACGGAACCAACCGCAGCCGGTTTAAAGTAATTGCCGGACTTACTCGATTGCGGCAGCTGGCCATCAACCCATTGCTGATGCATGAAGATTTTGAAGGCAGCAGTGGTAAGTACGAGCAAATCATCCATATGTTGCAAAGGGCTGTAGATGGGGGCCACAAAGTGTTGGTGTTTTCACAATTTGTGCAGCATCTGGCCATCATTGAACAATGGCTGCAGGAAGCTCAGATTGAATATTGCAAGCTGATTGGCGAGATGCCAGGCCAGGAACGGGCAGCTGCCATCAGTCGTTTCCAGCAGGAAGAGCAGGTTTCCGTATTCCTGTTGTCACTGAAGGCAGGCAATGCGGGCATCAACCTTACAGCTGCCGATTATGTGTTTTTGTGTGATCCCTGGTGGAATCCTTTTGTGATGCAGCAGGCAGAAAGCCGTGCCCACCGCATCGGACAACAGAAGCCGGTCTTTTCGTACAAGTTCATTACCCGCGATTCAATCGAAGAGAAAATCCTGCACATGCAAGAGCGCAAACAGAAGCTGGCATTCAGTGTGATGGAAGGGGAAGATCAATGGGTAGGCCAATTGAGTGAAGAAGAAATCCAGGAATTGTTTTCATGAAAAAATTGGGCGTGACTGCAGACATGTTGCTTTTTTCGATAAAAGAATATGCTTACGTTTGCCGCCTATAATCATAGTTAGTTAACATCCAACAACATACATGGAACAACAGGTGCATCAGTCGGTTCGCATAGATCCGAGCTGGTACGAGGTACTTAGAGATGAATTTGAAAAGGGTTACTTCCAGGATTTAAGGGCTTTTTTGCACGAAGAAAAAGCACAGGGGCACCGGGTTTATCCTCCGGGTAACAGAATTTTCGCAGCGTTCGACCATACGCCGTTCTGGAATGTGAAGGCCGTTATTTTGGGTCAGGATCCGTACCATGGTCCGGGTCAGGCAAACGGCTTGTGCTTTTCTGTTGGCAAAGGCGTCCGTAAACCACCTTCTCTCTACAACATCTTTCGCGAACTCAGGGATGATCTTGGCTATCCCATTCCTTATTCAGGTGATTTGACCCGCTGGGCCGACAACGGCGTGCTGTTGCTCAATGCAACGCTTACCGTGCGCTCCAACGAACCACGCTCGCATCATGGTCACGGTTGGGAACAATTCACTTCTGCAGCCATTGCCAAACTCAGCAGCATGCGGGAAAATTTGGTATTTATGCTGTGGGGTAGAGATGCTCAGGAAAAGGAACACCTGATCGATGAAGACAAACATTTGGTGTTGCGCGCTGCGCATCCATCACCGTATGCTGCAGAAAAAGGTTTTTTTGGATCCAGGCCCTTTTCAGAATGCAACGAGTACTTGTTGGAATGCGGTTTGGAACCCATAGACTGGAACCTGGAACCGGACAGAGAATTCTAACGCCGACCTTTTTAGTGAACAACCCATGCCTGAAGTCCACAGCTGAACTTCAGGCATGTTTATTTTTGCATCATGAGCCATCCTGCGATTTTCCTGAATAAAGCCGATATCCTACAGTCGGGAATACCCGTCCTGCATCAGGTGAGTATGTCGTTGGCACAGGGGCAATTCGCCTACCTCATCGGTAAAACCGGCTCGGGGAAGTCGTCGCTGCTCAAAACCATTTACGGTGAATTGCCTTTACAGGCCGGCGAAGGTTCTACTGCGGGATTTGATCTGACCACCCTGAAACGCCGGCAGATTCCATTCTTGCGCCGCAAACTGGGTATTGTGTTCCAGGATTTTCAACTTCTGGGCGACCGTTCCGTGATGGAGAACCTCTTGTTTGTGCTTCAGGCCACAGGATGGAATAATAAAGAACAAATGCGGGAGCGCGCACTGGAAGTATTGCGCAGGGTAGGGCTCGAAAACAAAGACTATAAAATGCCCGGCGCATTGAGCGGCGGAGAACAGCAACGCGTGGTGATTGCCCGGGCCATCCTGAATAAACCCGAAGTCATCCTGGCCGACGAACCTACCGGAAATCTGGATCCAGATGTCAGCGACGATATCGTTGCACTCCTCCATGAAATTTGCAGGGAAGGCGCAGCTGTGCTCATGGCAACACACGACTACAGGGTGATTGGGAAGTTTACCGCCAATGTGTTCCGCACAGGGAACGGGAAGTTGGAACAAGTGAATTATCCGCATTGACAGGGCACTGATTCCATTACATTTGCAAGCGTTTACACAGGATGTCTGATAAGAAATATTTTGACGCCCTGAGCTACCATGCCGACGGCAGGCCAGGGAAAATAGAAGTCATTCCAACAAAACCCACCCAAACCCAAAGGGATTTGGCGCTGGCATATTCGCCGGGTGTAGCTGAACCTTGTCTGAAAATTGCCGAAAACCCGGATGATGTGTACAAATACACCGCACGAGGCAATCTTGTAGCCGTAATCAGCAACGGTACTGCAGTTCTTGGTTTGGGTGATATTGGCGCTGCAGCCAGCAAGCCTGTGATGGAAGGGAAAGGCATCCTTTTTAAGTTGTTTGCCGATATTGATGTATTCGATATCGAACTGGATACCAAAGATGTAGATGAGTTTGTGCGCATCGTGAAAGCGCTGGAACCCACCTTCGGAGGTGTCAATCTTGAAGATATCAAGGCTCCTGAGAGTTTTGAAATTGAAAAAAGGCTGAAAGAGGAACTGAACATCCCCATCATGCACGATGATCAGCATGGAACAGCCATCATTTCGGGCGCAGCCCTGATCAATGCGCTGAAGCTGGTTCAAAAAGACATTGGCAATATCCAGATGGTCATCAACGGGGCAGGAGCCTCGGCCATCGCATGCGGGAAGCTGTTTGTAAGCCTGGGTGTGAAACGCGAGCACATACTCATGTTCGACTCCAAAGGATTGCTGCATGTGGACAGGACAGACCTCGACGTGTACAAGCAGTTTTTCGCCAGCACGCGTCAGGTTTCTTCTTTGGAAGAAGCACTGAACGGCGCAGACGTATTCGTGGGGCTGTCCAGAGGAAACATTCTGAATGCAGATATGATTTGCTCTATGGCCAAGGATCCTATTGTGTTTGCCATGGCCAATCCCGATCCTGAAATCGATTATAATGTGGCGGTGGCCGCCCGTGAAGACCTCATCATGGCTACAGGCCGCAGCGATTTCCCCAATCAGGTGAACAACGTGCTTGGGTTTCCGTTCATTTTCCGCGGTGCCCTGGATGTGCGTGCCACAGCCATCAATGAAGAAATGAAACTTGCAGCCGTGCATGCCATCGCAGATTTGGCGATGCAGCCGGTTCCTGAAGCCGTGGCTATGGCTTACAACGAACGCAACCTGAGCTTTGGAAGAACCTACATCATTCCAAAACCCATGGATACGCGTTTGCTCACCTCGGTGGCTCCAGCAGTGGCCAAAGCCGCTATGGACAGCGGTGTTGCCCGTATGCCTATTCAAGATTGGGATGCGTACCGCGCAGAATTACGCCGTCGCCTGGGTATCGACAATGACTTTATCAACAGGATCATTACCCGTGCCCGCAAAGATCCCAAACGTGTGGTTTTTGCTGATGCCGACAGTTACAGAATTCTGAAGGCGGCGCAGATATGTGTGGAAGAAGGATTTGCCAAGCCTATTTTACTTGGAGATCCTGAGGTCATCAGGCGCATTGCTGAAGAACATAATGTGTCTGCGCTGAATCAGATGGAAATTATCGATACCCGTGGTGAAGCATCCAAAGCGCGCAGGGAAGCCTACGGAGAAAAACTGTACAAAAGCAGGCAGCGAAAGGGGCTCACCTTGTATGAAGCCACCAAGCAAATGCGCGAGCGCACCTATTTCGGCGCCATGATGGTGGACAATGGTGAAGCCGATGCCTTCATCTCCGGATTGACACGCAATTACCCGCTGGCGTTGAAACCGGCCATTGAAGTGATTGGCAGGAAATCCGATTACCAGCGTATTGCCGGTATGCACATCCTGATGACCAAAAATGGCATCCTGTTCTTTGCCGACACCACGGTGAACTTGGATCATGGCGTGAATGAATTGGTGGATTTGACCAGAATGGTGCATGAACAGGTACGTCAGTATCAAATAGAACCCCGGATTGCACTGGTTTCCTACTCTAATTTCGGTTCTTCCAAGGGCGCAAGTCCTGAAAAGATACGTGAGGCGGTAGCCATCCTGCACCGTGATTTTCCCGAAATCATGGTTGATGGTGAAATGCAGGTGAGCTATGCGCTGGACGGAGAAAACCGCGCCAAAACTGCCCCGTTCAGCACCCTCGGCAACCAA
>JBIKKI010000095.1:0-8395 GCA_044360435.1 Bacteroidia bacterium | reverse complement strand
ATTAAGTCACGTGCTGGGCATTGGCGTACAGCACAGTGGAAAGGTTCCTGCCTGGGAAGAAGATGCGGCTACGGCGATGGCGGTTCAGAACATCTACCTCACCCTTGCCGCAGAACCTCATGCCGCAGGTTATTGGAGTACCGGCAACGGCACGGGATCGGAACAGATGCACGCCTTGTGTGGTTTTGATGCGCAAACATTGCACCGCGGCTGGTTTCTGCTGGGCCATGTGGACGAGAAAAGAACCCGGGCCGGCCGGCCGCCGCTGGACCAAGTGGTAAAATTTAAAAGTCACTGATTGCCGCGTTCAATGCAGCAGGTTGCGGAGCAGCACAAATGGAATTTTGTTGTTTGCCCAAGTGGCGGCAAGAGGCGTTGACGGACTGGTTTCCATGGTCATGGAGCCGAGCAGTATGTCTATGTCGCCGTCATCGTCGGCATCCGTTGTTTCCATGGTAATCCAGCGCCCAGCCTGATGAAGTTTTGGAATGAACGCATACCGGGTCGTTGATTCGTTTCCTGGTTTGATGATCACAAAACCCAGTTCGGCTTGTTTGAGCCAATCTGGGAAAAATGAGATGCAGGCAAGTTCTTGCGTTCCATCACCATCATAATCCGCAGGATGCACGGCATAAGCCCCCGGAAGCGGGTAAAAGGCTGATTTTTTGAGTTGGAATCCATCCAGAATGGAATACACATAAATGCCGTGATACGGTTTGGTGATGGCGGGAAAATCTGCATTATCACCGGCTGTATATAAGAGTTCTTCTACACCATCGCCGTCCAGGTCGTGCAATTTCATGCTGCTGGAGCCGTAAGATGCAGGAAACCGTATCAAAGTTTGGGTTTTAAAAGCACCTTTACCATCGCTGAGCATCAGGTCTATGCGTTCGTTCGCCTGAGCGAACAACGCAATAATATCCATGTGGCCATCTTTATTGACGTCGCGGAGTTCAGCGCTAATGGCACCAGGAGATGTTTGTATAACGGTGCGTTTCAGACTTCCGTCTTTTTGTGACGACAAGAGGGAGAGGCTGCCCGAAAATTTACCGAATTCACAAACCACAAAATCGGGCGCACCGTCATTGTTCCAATCGTGTGCGCGCATGCATACCGGCCGTTGCAGGCTGTCATGAATTACAAATGCGCGTTCAATGGCTCCGGAAGGATGTTTCAACAACAAACCTGTTGGGGCATCTGTTGGGGAAAAACTCCCCATAAACAATGAATAGCGGTCTTGCTTCCATGTGAGCACATCAACGCCGCCTTCCGCAATTGCTCCTGCTTTGGCAATGCTGAAATCGCGTCTTAATTCGATCCAGCTTTTGGCGTTGGCATCAGACAAAAAGTAACCTCCTGATTCATTGTTCCTGAGCAGGGTGAGTGAGGGAATACCAAAGCGGTTTGGTGGAAGTTCAACCCTGAACTGTTGCAGGGTATCCAATTTTGGTATGTTGGGTTTTGGCAATGTTTCTGGTGCCCGGCTCAGGTAGTATTCGACAATGGCGGACCATTCGCGCCTCCCAATCTGATTTTTGTTCGGGGAATCCTGGTTCGTATCTACCTGCATGAAGGCAGCCATTTGCGGCAATACATGATCGCGCCATTGACCCTTTGACAACAGGGCTGGTTCAGGAAATTCATGACAGCCAATGCAGTGTTTATGCGCCAGTTCTGAGCCTTGGGTGGTATTGTTCCTGCCGCATGAAGCAAGCCCAATGGCAAGAATGATCAGGAGGTTCAAATTCACGCAGGAAATTGACGTGCCATATTTTGTGCTGCCATGAAGCCTGTGTTAAGGAATTGTGGCTGCGTAAATACCCCATTCTTACGTATTTAAGGGTCTCTTAATACACGGGGTTTCTTTTTAAATCAAGCGTAATAAACGCATATATCCGCCCTAACAATGGCCGAAGAGTTTTGCGCTACCAAAATTCCAACAAACATGAAAAAACATCTTCTTTTATTTCCGGCCATGATTGCTTTTGCAGGATTGGCTGTAGCACAGATTCCATTTCCGGTGAATATCGACACCGCATGGACTGCTAAAACTGTTTGGATGCCCAAGAGTCCATTAAAGCATCAAGTGATTTTTGCCGGTGGTGTGGATGTGGTAAAAACAACTGCTACCTATGGCAATCCTGCCGGTCAGACCTACGCCAAGCAGTGGCATGATTTCATTGGTTTTGCACCAGATAAATCGGCAAGCGGTGATTTGGGTTGGGTTGTGGTGAACCACGAAATGACCCAGCGCAACGACTTTGTTGGCGATGGTGGAGGTATGACGATGTTCAAGCTGAAGCGCACTTCAGGCGATCAGTTGGAAGTTGTTGAACAGTCTTTGGCTGACGGTCGCAAGGGAAAGTTTTTCAACGTAGATTTTGCGAACACTGTAGGTGAAACAGGCATGAATTGCGGTGGCATCACGGATCGTGCCAACGGACGCATTTGGACTGCCGAAGAATGGCTGCAATCCAGCAACCGCGGCATCTTTAACAATGGTGCTAACTTTCGTGACACCAGCAACTTCACCATTGGTGTAACTGCGCCTGCCGGTTTCCCCGGTTTCAATGGAAAAACCATCAAGCGTTATCAGAACCTGAACTGGATGGTGGAAATAGATCCGGTAAATGCAAAAGCCATTCGCAAACAGTACAACTGGGGCCGTGCCGGTTGGGAAGGTGGTGTAGTGCTGCCAGACAACAAAACTGTATTTCTTTTTGAAGATGGCTCTCCAGGCATCCTTGCCAAATTCGTTGCCACCAATGCAGGTGACTTCACCAGCGGTCAGTTGTATGTGTACAAGCACGACGCGCCCGGTAAGTGGATTACCATCGAAAACAACCTCGACACCCTGATAGACCTGAATACCGTTGCGGTTCGCCGCGGTGCCAGCATGTTCAACCGTTTGGAATGGGGTGCTTACCACAATGGCAAAGTGTACATTACTGAAACCGGACGTGATCAGTTTACCTTCACCAGCGGCAATGCCCGCTACGGTGTGATCAGCCAAGGTTTGATCGATGGTTACAAGATGCGCTACAAGGTGCTTACAGGTAATAACTTCCCCGGCACAGACGCCCAGGCAGCTGATTCTGTGCGCAATGGTCGCTTCTTCGATTATTACGGCCGTGTGCTGGAATTCGATCTTGCCACCAACAACGTACGTTCTTTCCTTGAAGGAGGTCCATTCTTCGCAACTTCTGCATCTCAGGGCCGCACTGCCGGTTATCCAATGGTACACCTGAGCAACCCCGACGGACTTGATTTCATGACTGTAAAAGGCAAAACATACATGATGATTCAGGAAGACCTGAACGGAACTTCCTTCAATCGTGTGCCTGCCGGCCTTCCAATTACCTGTGAATTGTACTTCCTGGATATGAGCATTGCCAATCCAACTTTGGCTGATTTACAGCGCATCACCGCTTGTTCTCCCGGCGCTGAAATTACCGGTGCCATTGCCATCGACAGCAAAACCATCTTGGTAAACGATCAGCATCCGGGTGTTACAAACAACGCACCTTACACCAATTCTTTGACCCGTGCTATTTCCGGTTTCGATGGAACACCTGCTTTGTCAAACGAAGAAATCTTTGGAGGTACTGCTTCCTTCACTGTATTCCCAAATCCTACTGCGCGTGAGTTGCACCTCAGCCGTCGTATGGATGTGGCCATCTATGACGCCATGGGCAAGCGCATGCGTGTAGAGCGCGATGTGGTTACCGTGAATGTAAGCGACCTTACTCCAGGCGCCTACTTCATCCGCAACGCTGAAGGCGAAACCCTGCGTTTCGTGGTTCAGTAAATTGACAGTTCTTCTTCCAAACAACCGGGGATTCCTTTTGGAGTCACCGGTTGTTTTTTGTTGGGTTTTCCACTGATAGACAGATTTGAAATAAGAAATATGAAGAAAATCACGATAATCATGCTGGTGCTCTGTGGCTTTGCAGCGGTGTATTCTTTCCGCAAATCCGGTGTTGAGTTGCAGGCAGCTGATGAATTTACCAGGAGGTATCAAAGTCGTTTAGACAGTTTTCGGATAGCTCTGGATGCATACATTCAGTTTTTGCGTGGCATCGAACAAATGGTAAAGCCTGATTTTAAATTACATGATGCGCTTTATCGACGGATGAGGACTTCCTACAAGCGTTGGGAGTATTTGGCTGAGTATAAGGATATTCAATTCATTAAAGACCATGTAAACGGAGTGCCCTTGCCAAAACCGGAGCGCAACAGCTTTGGAATCAATACCGTAGAACCCCATGGTTTGCAGGTAATGGATGAAACTGTCGCATCATTAAATGAACCCGGACAAAAGGGTGTTTTGTTAAAGCAGGCATTGACCCTGCACGAACAGTTGAAATTATACACTCCTGATTTTCGCATTTATCCTTCTGATGTTTTTGAAGCATCCCGACAGGCCGTGTTGCGTGCATTGAGTATGGGCTTGAGCGGGTTTGATGTTCCGGGAACCGGGAACTCATTGCCTGAAACCAGAATCATGTTGGCTGCAGTTTTGGAGGATCTGCAATATCTAGCCACTTTAACGCCAGCGGCTCAGTTTAACGATCTTGAACAGCGGTTTCGGGCAGCCTTGAAATACTTGGACATGCACCAAGATTTTGACCGTTTCAATCGGGCTGAATTTACACGTAATCACCTGTTACCGCTGTATCGACTGATTGGTGTATGGCATCGATCTTCAGGATTTGAATTGCCGGATGAACGGCGTACGCTTCCTGTACCTGTGAACTATGATGATGATGCAGTTTTTTCTGATGATTTCTTAGGAGCGTTCTGGTACAGTAATGTTCCGGCAGCGTCTGAATCAAGAGCCTTGGAACATTTGGGGCGTTTGCTGTTTTACGATCCCATTCTTTCGCACGACAATAATCGTTCTTGTGCCAGTTGCCACCAACCTGAAAAAGGATTTGCAGATGGCTTGCCGAAAAGCATTTCGGCTGATGGTAAATCGGTGGTGCAAAGAAATGCCCCGGGTTTATTGAACTGTGTGTACAGTGAACGATTCTTTCATGATCTGCGCGCTGAATCGCTTGTGGATCAACAAGAGCACGTGGTGGGCGATGTAAAGGAGTTCAATACGGATTATTTTAAAATCCTCGAAAAGTTGTCGGGTAGCCAGCAATATGTCAACATGTTTCATGAAGCATTCCCTGATGAGGAAGTGGCCATGAAACCACAGAACCTGCAATTGGCAATAGCTCATTATGTTGCAGGCCTCAGAAGTTTTAATTCGCCCTTCGATCGCTGGATGCGCGGGGAACTTTCCACATTAAATCAGGATGTATTGGATGGCTATAACCTGTTCATGGGGAAAGCTGCTTGCGGCACCTGTCATTTCGCACCCGTGTTTAACGGCACCGTACCGCCACTGTACCAAGAAACAGAAAGTGAGGTTTTGGGTGTGCCGGAAAATCCCAATGCAAAGATTTTAGCCTTGGATGCCGATCCCGGTCGCGGCGCCGCACGCCTGAAAGAGGCTGCACCTTATTACCAGGGGTCGTTTAAAACGCCAACAGTGCGCAATGTGGTGGCAACGGCGCCATACATGCACAACGGCGCCTTCCCAACATTAGAAATGGTGATGGATTTTTACAATCGAGGAGGCGGTATCGGTCATGGACTTCATGTTCCTTATCAGACATTGCCTTCAGATAAGCTGAATTTGAGCAGGAAAGAAATCAGCGCCATTATTGCATTCATGAAAGCACTGGAAGACAATCCGTTTGCAGATGCGATGCCTAAATCCTTGCCATTGGTAGAAGCTAATCCTGAACTGAACAAACGAGTACCCGGAGGTGCACATTAAGCTTCAACAACACTCCGTTTGACGCGAATAAGCTCGAAAAGGCCAATCACAAGGAAAAGTAAACCAAAGACCAAGGGCAAAATCCAGGGCCCGGGTTCGCCGTTTTCCCATTCCCGAATCCTTGCAGAATCGAGGTAAACCCGGTTTTTGTATTCGATGCCAATCACGCGAATGGAACCAAAGCCTGCGGCACGCTGCCAGAAGCCAGGTGGCTGACTGCGGGTGATGAATACGTTGTAATCTGCAGGGTCGACGCACAGGGTAAGGGTATCGCCGGCGTGCACATCCCGGCGCAGGGCGTTTACTGCAGTAGCCTGATAGCTACCATCGTTGCTTGCAATGCTGAATTGAAGTTCGGGGAATTCTTTCACAGGGAAATGGACCCAGGCGGCATCTCTGGAACCGGTTTCATGCACAGGCGCTGCGCTCAATACGGCTTTGAAGCATTTCTGCGGCAGGGGGTCCGAACTGCGTTGTGATACATCCAAATAAGCCCAAATGGCTCCGGAAATGAATAAACACAAACCCAAAACAAGATATATGCCTGGGGCAAGGTGCTGGCGCACCTTTGCCTCAGCGCCGGTTTTTTCCGGAAGTGTTGAAAAAAGTGCAGCTTTTAGTTCATCATAGTTTTTTACACCTGAAGAGAACAGCCGATAACGCGATGTTTTAGTCTTCAGCACCAGCTCTTTCCAATGATTGTACTTGGTTGCCTTGTCGCGTTCCTCCCAGGTTAAGACTTCGCTTTTGCGGAAGCGCCGTATGCGCAATCCGGCCCAATCGCGCACGCGTACTTCATCTGTGTAGATGGTCCAGTGGTTTATTTCAAACAAAACGGAATACCAGCCGTACAATGCAAACAGGCCGAATCCAATACCCAGAATGGCTTCGTCCAGAAAATCTGTGGGTGTGTATGCTGCGCTGATTTGCCAGATGCTCAAGCCGCTGAAGGCCAATACAAAAAAACAGCTCAGCCCGATGAGTCCGAAGCGTAACCGGGATTTGGTGGTTTTTGCCATTTCGGGAGTTGGGAGGAGGGAGTTGGGAGTTGGGAGTGAGTAGTTATTAGTTGATAGCTGTGGTCATTGCCTATCCACAAACTCAGTGAACAACCAACTCCCAACTCCCAACTATCAACTATCCACTATCAATAAGCCCTGGCAAAAACCACTCGTCCTTTACTTGGCTTGCCACTGAGCACGCAGGTTCCGTTTTCTTCCTCCTGATCCAGTGGGATGCAACGAATGGTGGCTTTGGTCAGTTCCTTGATTTTTTCTTCGGTTTCGCTGCTTCCATCCCAATGCGCCAGTGCGAAGCCTTCTTTTTCATCGATGGCGGCCACGAACTCATCCCAGGTGTTCACGGTATAGGTTTTGGCAGCGCGGAAATCCAGGGCGCGCTGGTACAGATTCTTTTGAATGTCGTCGAGCAGCGATTTGATGTGTGATTCGATACCGGCCAGGGGCAGACTTTCTTTGGTTTTCAGGTCGCGACGTGCAACTTCAGCGGTGCCATTGGCCAGGTCGCGCGGGCCGATGGCCAGGCGCACCGGAACACCTTTCAGTTCCCATTCGGCAAATTTAAAGCCGGGTTTTTGCGTATCGCGGTCGTCGAATTTCACGCTCAGGCCTGCAGCTTCCAGTGATTTTTTCAGGGGAAGCACAGCATCGGCAATTTGGTTCAGCTCCTCTTCGCTTTTATATACGGGAACAATTACCACGTGAATAGGTGCCAGCTTTGGCGGAAGCACCAGGCCTTCATCGTCGGAATGTGCCATAATCAAAGCACCCATCAGTCGGGTAGAAACACCCCAGCTGGTGGCCCAAACATGTTCCAGTCCGCCTTCGCGGGTTTGGTAACGCACATCGAATGCCTTGGCAAAGTTTTGTCCCAAAAAGTGGCTGGTACCCATTTGCAGTGCTTTGCCGTCCTGCATCATCCCTTCAATACAAAAGGTTTCATCGGCGCCGGCGAAGCGTTCATTTTCCGTTTTTACACCACGGATTACAGGCACGCTCATCCATTCTTCCGCAAATTGCGCATACACATCAAGCATCTTCCGGGTTTCTTCGAGTGCTTCTTCTTTGGTGGCGTGGGCGGTATGGCCTTCCTGCCATAAGAACTCTGCCGTGCGCAAAAACAGGCGTGTACGCATTTCCCAGCGCACCACGTTGGCCCACTGGTTGATCAGGATGGGCAGGTCGCGGTAACTGCGGATCCAATTTCTGTACGTATTCCAGATGATGGCTTCGCTGGTTGGGCGCACCACCAGTTCTTCTTCGAGTTTAGAATCGGGATCGGCAATCAGACGGCCTGGCTTTTCCGGATCTGCCTTCAAACGGTAATGCGTTACAACGGCGCATTCCTTGGCAAAACCTTCTGCGTTTTTTTCTTCTTTCTCAAAAAGACTTTTAGGAACAAAAAGCGGGAAATAGGCATTGCTGTGCCCTGTTTCCTTAAACATACGGTCCAGCTGGCGCTGAATATTTTCCCAAATGGCATAGCCGTATGGTTTAATGACCATGCACCCTTTTACCGCACTGTGTTCAGCGAGGTCGGCGT
>JBIKKI010000094.1:0-8504 GCA_044360435.1 Bacteroidia bacterium | reverse complement strand
AACATCAACAAGGCTGCCTCCGACTGGCGATCCTGAAAAGCAATGAAGCCTTCACTGGCAGGATATGTTTCAATGGTAGGAATGGATTTCCCCACGGTCTGAAACATCTTTTCGCGATACGGTTCAAAATTCACACCTCCGTAAACCAACAACTCAAATTGAGGAAACAGTTCCTGAATATGCTCTTTGCCGCTCAGCTGCAGCAGCCTGTCAAAATACATCTGAACCCAAGGCGGGATACCGCTGATCAGGGTCATCGAGTTATTGATGGTTTCGCGGGCTATCCGATCCACCTTTTCTTCCCAGTCTTCAATACAATTGGTTTCCCAGGAAGGCATTTGGCTGCGGCGCAGGTATGCTGGCACATGGTGGTTCACAATTCCACTCAGACGGCCGCTCAGCATACCGTTTTTTTCTTCCAGAACAGGGCTGCCACTTAAAAATATCAGACTTCCATCCAGCCATGAAGCCCGACCGGTTTCTGCGATGTAACACAGCAACGCATTGCGCGCGCTGCTGATGTGAAATGGCATACTCTCTTTGGTTATGGGAATGTACTTCACACCGGAAGTGGTGCCGGAAGTTTTGGCCAGATACAAGGGTTTCCCTGGCCATAGTTCATCATGGTTTCCGGCCAGAATGCGATCGACCCAGGGCCTCAATCCTTCGTAATCGCGCATGGGTACCAGCCTGCTGAATTCAGCGGCGTTGATGCTCGGGGTGATGCCATGTTCACGACCAAAGGCGGTTTTAGACAATTGTACTTTTAAGGCATCAAATTGCCTGCGCTGCGCGGCAATGCCGTCTGCACTCCAGCGGTCAATCTGCCTGCGTACCACCGATGCCAGTGGTTTCGCCAGTATTGACTTCAATCCCATAACTCAGAGGTTAATTTTGGCTACACGCCGATCGTGACGCCCACCTTCAAATGCAGCATCCAACCATGCCTGTACGATTTTCTTGGCGGCTGGTTTGGTCACATATCGCGCCGGAATACACAGAACATTGGCGTCATTATGCTGCCTGGCCAATGCGGCTATTTCTTCCTTCCAGCATAAAGCAGCCCGAATGCCTGCATGCTTGTTGGCTGCCATACAAACACCGTTACCACTGCCACAAATCAGGATTCCCAATTGATTCTCGCCGGTACTTACACTTTGGGCAACTGCATGCGCATAATCAGGATAGTCCACGCTGTCGGCAGAATCCGGACCAAAATCCTGCGGTTCATGACCCAAATCCAGCAGAAAAGCCAGGAGTTCATTTTTCAAGGTGAATCCGGCGTGGTCAGCGCCAACGGCAATGGTATGTGATGCAGTCATGATGTTTATGAATCTTTTTGTTCTGTACGGGCAGCGATAAGAATGCCAATTTCGTACAAACTGTACAATGGAAGCGCAAGGATGAGCTGACTGAGCATATCAGGTGAAGGTGTGGCCACAGCAGCGATGATGAAGATGATGACCACCGCATATCGCCTGTTTTTTCTGAGGAATGATGCTGTGAGAATTCCAACTCTGGCCAGAACATACATCAGCACCGGAAGTTCGAAAACCAGTCCGGTAGCCAGACACAGAAAACTCACATAGTTTACTGCGTTTTGCATGGTAACGATGTTCTGAACTTCATCGCTGATGCTGAAGGTGGCAAAGAAATTCACCGAAATGGGCACCAGAATGAAATAGCTGAACAATACACCGGTAAAGAAAAGCAGTGCTACAAAAAATACGGTGCCACGTGTTTTCTTCACTTCTTTATCACTGAGGGCCGGCCTGATGAATTTCCAAAGCTCCCAAATGATAAAGGGGAACGCCAGTACCAATCCGGCAATGAAAGCGATTTTAAATGCCGCAACAAATTGCCCCTGCAGCTGCAGATTCTGGATTTTAATTACCGGAGGAACAACGCACATACGATCGTCACCAAAGAGGTTTTTACCCAGATCGCACATGAATCGGTAGGTGAAAAAGCTGCCTTTGAACGGAGCAAAAATGACACCGCTTACCAGCTCTTTGATGTAGATAAAGGCCAGGACAAACCCAATAGAAATTGCCGCAAATGATCGAATGATGTGCCGCCGCAATTCATCAACATGATCAAAAAACGACATGTTGCGTTCATGGGGAAATTCTGCCTGTGGTTCGGCTTCCTCCTGATCTAAGGGCATAACCGGTTTTTATTTCATCAACATTCCGCCACAAACCGAAATGGTTTGTCCGGTAACATAGGCGCTCAATTCACTGGCCAGAAATACACAAACGTTGGCAACATCTTCGGGTGTGCCTCCGCGCTTCAGGGGAATATCTTCAATCCAGGATTTCTTCACCGCTTCATCAAGTTTTTCAGTCATTTCTGTTTCAATGAAACCGGGTGCAACCACATTACAACGGATGTTTCTTGAGCCCAATTCTTGAGCCACACTTTTTGAAAACCCGATTAATCCTGCTTTGGAAGCGGCATAGTTGGCCTGACCTGCATTGCCATCAACACCCACCACCGACGACATGTTGATGATGGATCCGGAACGATTCCCCAGAAAATGTCTTAAAAAAGCTTTGGTAAGGTTGAACGCAGATTTCAGGTTGGTGTTGATGACTTCATCCCATTGTTCTTCGGTCATGCGCATCAACAGGTTGTCACGTGTTACTCCGGCATTATTCACCAGGATATCTACTTTACCAAACGCTGCGATAACGGCAGTGGCCAGTTCTTCAGAGGCTTTAAAGTCGGCAGCATCCGATTTCCAGGCTTGCACCTGTACACCATAGCGATCGGACAACTCGGCGCATAAGGCGGTTGCAGCGGCATCAGATGAGGCGTAGGTAAAGGCAATATTTGCACCCTCAGCGGCAAAGCGCTGGGCTATCCCTTTACCGATACCGCGGGTGGCTCCCGTAATCAGCGCAGTCTTCCCTTGTAACAACATGACCCGGCAAATATAATCTGCTGAGGGAACCTTGAACAACTACTGTTTGCGTTACATGCGTAAGCCCCGGCACAAGGCCGGGGCTTATCTGCAACATAAAACAACATAAAATAATCGAAATCAGTAGGTCTTGCTGATGCGCTGCGTCATGCTGTTGATGCCATCTGAAAAACGCACCAGATAGATTCCTGAACTCCAGGAAGTACAATCAATCCATTGGGTGCTTTGCGCGTCGCCGGTAAACAACACCCTGCCATTCAGGTCGCTTACGCTGATGATTCCGCCGGAAACATGTTCCATGCTGATGGCAAAGCGGTTTTGTGCAGGATTGGGGTATACGCGCATCTGTGGAAGTGCTGCAACGGCACTGGATTCCATTTGTGGCAGGAAGGAACTGGTCTGAACTTCACGACCACTGATGCCATCCTGAATCAAGACCATTGGCGCTGCATTGTCTGCACCCAGCGTGAAATAACGAGTTGATGAAGTGGTGCCTGTGGTACTGGTTACCAAACCGCCGGATGCTCCGGTTGCGGGACCCAGGTCGTTCCAGCCGCTGCCATCGTTGCCTGCCACACGAATATCGGAAGCTGCCCAACCGCCGGGAGCATTGGTTGTAGGCAAAGAAACCTGATAGGCAGTAGCACCTGCAACCCTGTCCACCTGCCAGTATTCTGTGCTTGATACCACATCAAGGGGCGCATTCACGGTATTGGTTCCGGAATAGCCACTGTTGAAATACTCCATGGTATAGGTATTTCCGGCGGTGTTGTTTCTGATGTACAAAGGATTGTAGGAACTTCCTTTACCCAAAGGAACCATCACACTTACAGGCCAGGTAACACCACCATGAGCAACCGTTACCGGTCCGTTGATGTATGAGGTAGCACTGCCACCGTAAATCATGTTTGGAAGGGTGATGTTCATGATATAGCCGGTGGTATTGAGGATGCCACCATCAAACCGCATCATGCGCGCATCCATGTCAGAAGCCAGGGTTACAGAACCGGCTGTTTTATTCAGCTCTACCCACTGATTGTAGGCATTTTTGGCTGCACTGCTCAAGGTAACAACTTGGTGATTTCCACCTTTAAACACCAATTTATCGGTGAACTTCATGGCAGCATTGGCTGTGGTTTCCAAGGACTCCAGATTGCCTTCCAGGAACACCTGAACATTGGCAAGGTATGCATCGGCACTGGTAATTTTCAGGTTGCCGCGAACGTACATCACATCCAGTACAGATAACCAGTTTAGAGTTCCCTGAACGCCGCCGTTGGTAACGGTTATAATTACTTCATTAAAAAACACTGTATCGCCATGATGCGTAAAGGTGAGTCTGTTTCCGGTACCATCCAGCACTAAAACACCATTTTGCGGATTAAAAGAATTCGAATTTGCAAAATCCCAACATCCGGCAAAAAACAGGGTATCGTCATCAGGTGCAATCAATTGGCCATCGGCAAACACATGTAAACCGGTGGAAACACTGGCCCTGACACGTGCGTTTCCTGAACCATTGAACATAAATCGTCCTCTTACAATGTGCATGGTTTCTCCCGGCGCTCCTAAATCTTGCACACAACACATCAAAACAGTATCGAGGGCATTATCTTTTTGAACCAGAACATTGTAATTTCCTGTCAATAGGGATTTGTGGAAGAAACGGCCTAAGCCAGAACCCAGGAATGCAAGGGTGAGGTGTCCCGAATTACTGAATGAATGCAAGGGTAGGTTATTGGCCATTGTTGTTTCAACAAGAATGGAATCACCACCGGCAAGCCAATCATTCACCGACCATCCTGTAAAAGAAGCTTCCATAATGGAAAGTCGATTTTGGGCATAAATGCGATCATTGGTAGCCAGATTGGAATACAAATGCGCTGGCGCCGTAGTGTCACCCGCTCCATCCCTTTTTTTATCAACTTCAACATTCCAAAAGGTTAACAGGGTATTGTTGGTGTTGATGGTTCCACTTCCATTGCCGCAGAAGCGAACCAAACCTTTGGAATGCATGAACGTACCAAGCGACTGTCGCGTAAGGTCACCTCTGATATACACGATACCGGCTCTTGGAATAGATGTTCTCTGGTAACCATTGGGAGCTGTAAACTTGGCAAAGTTGTTCAGGGTTAGGTTTTGTATGTCTGCATAACCCTTGGCAAAAACCGCAAAAGCGCTGTTGTTCATGATCATCGTACCTGTGATGAGTGCCGTTTTCACACTCAGATAGGCATTGAAACCCATCAGCATATTATTGGCCTGAAACAAGCCATTGGTATCATTTCCTACAATCATACCACCTTGCATCACCAGGTCGCGCATCTGCATGGATGCCGTTCCCTGAACATAAATTCTTCCGCCCCAGGAGCCCAGCACGCTGAAGTCGCGCACATGAATGGGTGCGGGTATGTAGCACCACTTCGTGGATGTGCCGTTGAATCGCACGTCATCATCACAATCAGGAACACCATCAGGACTCCAGTTGGCAGCAGTATTCCAGCTGTTGTTGGCGCCACCACCATCCCACACATACAAATTGTTGATGCCATCGCCGCAGGGTTGCGCATGGACCATCAGTGTTGCGGCGCAAAAAGCTCCGCAGGCTAACGTACTTAGTAGTTTCTTCATAACATAATAGGTTGAACTGTGCTACAAACCTATTTGCAGCATCACCCGGCACAGGAACAGATTCCATGAATGTATTTCATCAATGCACAGAATGCAGTAGTTATGCAACATGCAGGTAAGCCAGATATATTTGACCGTTAATCAAAAGCATATGAATGCCAACACCCTGCCTCCGCTGGCGGAACGCATGCGCCCCCGAAATCTGGATGCGTATATCGGGCAAACCGAACTTGTAGGGCCTGAAGGGCGCTTGCGACGGCTGATTGAACAACAAAAGGTTCCCAGCATGATTTTCTGGGGACCTCCCGGAACCGGTAAAACCACACTTGCAGAAATCATTGCCGACGCGATGGGACTGGAAGTGCGCAAACTCAGCGCCATCAGCAGTGGTGTTGCCGACCTGCGAAAAGTGTTCGATGAAACGCGCATGCTGGGACGCATCGTGTTGTTTATTGACGAAATCCACCGCTTCAACAAATCACAACAGGATGCTTTGCTGGGTGCCGTGGAAAAGGGACAGATTCTATTGATCGGAGCAACTACTGAAAATCCAAGTTTTGAAGTCAACCAGGCACTGTTGTCGCGGTGCCAGGTCTATGTGCTGCAACCATTTTCCAAGGAAGAACTGAATGCAATTTTGGTCCAGGCCGTTACGCGTGATGAGGTTCTGAGGCACAAGAACATCGAACTGGCAGAAACCGATGCCCTGTTGTACCATTCCGGCGGTGATGCCCGGAAACTGTTGAATTTGCTGGATTTGGTGGTGATGTCAACCCATGAAGGCGAAATCCACATTAGCAACGAAATCACGGGTAAAGTGCTGCAACAAAAGCTGGCGCATTACGACAAATCGGGCGAGCAACACTACGACATTGTTTCGGCCTTCATCAAGAGCATGCGCGGCAGTGATCCGAATGCGGCCTTGTACTGGATGGCCCGTATGCTGGATGGTGGCGAAGATGTAAAGTTCATCGCCAGGCGCATGATTATATTGGCCAGTGAAGACATCGGCAATGCCAATCCGAACGCTCTGCTGCTGGCCACTTCGTGTTTTCAGGCCGTATCCATGATTGGGATGCCGGAATCCAGGATCATTCTGAGCCAAACGGCAAGCTATCTGGCATCAAGCCCAAAAAGCAACAGGGCTTATGAAGCCATTGAACAGGCCTTGGATCTGGTAAAAAAACACGGTGATTTGCCTGTTCCGCTACACCTGCGCAATGCGCCAACCAAGCTCATGAAGGCACTCGACTACGGAAAAAACTACCAATACGACCACCATGCAGCACAGGGTTTTACCGGTCAGGAATTCCTGCCCGAAGCCATTCACGGCACGCGTATTTATGACCCTGGGAACAACCCCAGGGAAGAAGAACTGCGTCGTTTCCTAAAGACCCGTTGGAAGGATAAATACGGATACTGAGCATTTCCGCTCCTTTCATCGTACCTTTGCCGCATAATTACGCACTTTGAATCATTTTGAGCAGTTGGGTTTAGCACCCGCATTACTGCAAGCTATTGAAAAGATGGGCTTCGAAAAGCCCACACCAATCCAGGAAGCTTCTATACCGGTTTTGCTTGACACAGGCCGTGATGTACTTGGGCTGGCCCAGACAGGAACAGGAAAAACAGCGGCCTTTGGCTTGCCCATGCTTCAATTACTGAACACAGAAAGCAAGCATACCCAGGCATTGGTGGTTTGTCCAACCCGTGAGTTGTGCAACCAGATTTCCCGTGACCTCAGCGCATTCAGCAATTTCATGCCAGGCATTGAAATCGCAGCAGTGTACGGCGGAAGCAGCATGGATAAGCAAATCCAGTCTCTGCGCCGGGGCGCGCAGATCATTGTGGCAACACCAGGCCGACTGATGGATTTAATGAGCCGTCGTGCCGTAAAACTGGAACAGGTTTCCATGGTGGTACTCGACGAAGCCGACGAAATGTTGAACATGGGTTTTGAGGAAGATGTGGAACACATCCTCTCCTTCACCCCTGCAGGCAAACGCGTATGTCTGTTTTCAGCGACCATGCCACCGGAAATCAGGCGCATCGCTAAGAAATACATGACCGATCCGCTGGAAGTGGCCGTTGGCAAGGAAAATTCAGGCAACGAAAACATCGAGCATGAATATGCAGTTGTCAACTCGCGCGACAAATACGCAGCGCTGAAGCGGGTGCTTGATTATACCGGCGATCATTTCTACGGAATCATCTTCTGCACTACCAAAATGGAAACGCAGGACATTTCCGACAAGCTGATAAAGGATGGTTATAATGCCGACTGTTTACATGGTGACCTCAGCCAACAACAGCGCGAGAAGGTGATGAACCGCTTCCGCCATAAAGCCGTGCGGATTATGCTGGCTACAGATGTGGCTGCACGCGGTATTGATGTGAGCGGATTAACACACGTAATCCATTACCATCTTCCCGACGCGATTGAAAACTATACCCACCGCAGCGGCAGAACTGCCCGTGCAGGAAGAACAGGTATTTCGTTCACCCTGCTGAATGTGCGTGAGGCTTACCGTTTGAAGGAAATCGAGAAGAAAGCGAATATTCGATTCAAACGCATCCAGATTCCGGCAGCGCGCGAAGTGCTGGACCGCAAACTGCTTACTTTCACCCAAACCATCGCCAGTCAGGATGTGGATGAATCCATGTTCAGCCAAGAGCATTTCGACAATATGGAAGTGCTGATGGCCATGGAAAAACAGGAAATTGTGAAAAAAATCCTTTCCCTGGAACTGAAGCGCTTTGCCGCCGATTACCTGAATGCACCCGATTTGAATGCCGGTGCCAGTGCCGCTGCCAGTGTGGAACAGGCAGATGGCGCTTCCTCGCGCATCTTTGTGAGCGTTGGCAAAAAAGATGGCTTTGAAACCATGAATTTCAAGGACTGGGTTGCCGATGTGAGCGGAGTAAAGAAGAAAAAACTGCACGTGTA
>JBIKKI010000093.1:0-8532 GCA_044360435.1 Bacteroidia bacterium | reverse complement strand
ACCTTCTTTTTCCCTGATCATCGTACCCCAGTTGCAGGTAAAACGGATTCACCCGGTTGTAGGCATTGAATAAGCCCAGGCTCCAGGTTCTGGTATAGATTTTTTTCTTTTTCTCAAGACTGATGTTGATGTCAAGCCGATGGTTATCGGGCGTACGATAGCCGTTCCGCGGACCGTAGATATATACTTCCCTGAACGGTTCATCAGGCAGTGGCGCAGGATAGCGCTGTATGGGCTGTGTTACGGCAAATCCGCTGTTGTAAGTCCATACAGCTGAAGCATGCACGCCTTTGTTAAACTTATGTGTAAGCACCACAGCCAGGTTGTGCCTGCGGTCGTAGCGGTATGGGAAGGGATTTCCTCCGTTGATTTCCGCAAACTGCCGAGTGGCGTGGCTCCAGGTATAGGCAATCCAGCCGCGTGTGCGACCGGTCACTTTCTCCAGCATGGCTTCATAACCATAACTCAGTCCGGAACCTGCGGTAATGTTTTGTTCCCAGTTGATGCCTGTGGTGAGGTAATCGGCACCTTCTCTGTAGTCGAGCAGGTTTCGGTATTCCTTGCGGAAGGCTTCTGCAGCAAACTGGAAACGCTTCAGGTTGAGCGTGATTCCGGCAGAATACTGCCTTGCCTGTTCCGGACGAATGGAATCGGTGCTGGGCACCCACAGGTCAGAGGGCAGACCGAGGCTTGGGTTGCTGAGCAGATGGAAAAACTGCTGCATGGAAGAGTAGCCCACACGCAGCCACAGCGGCCCTTTGGCATTCCACTTCAACTGCAAACGCGGCTGCGGATTGATATACCAGCCTTCCGGAACTTTAAACCCGGAATGATGCACGCCGGCCTGCAGCAGCAACCGCGCATCGGGTTGCCAGTGGAACTCATAGAAGCCGAACAACTCCAGGGCACTGCGCGCCTGATCGCCTTCCCGGGTGCTGCTGTAGGCCTGGTTCAGCTGATTGGAGTAAATGCGCAAGCCGGGCTGCAGCAACAAACGCGAAGCCTGAAAGCCCGCCTTCAGGTTCAGAGATGGGCGCAAAGCGATGCCGGCCTGGGCACGCAGGCCCGTTTGGTCGATGCCGGAAAGAAAACGGTATTCTGTGGTTTGGTTGATGCGTGCATTCAGTTTCAGGTTTTCGCTGTTGATGGTGAAACCTTGCAGGAATGAATACGCGTAGGAGGTGTAAAACGCCAGCGCTTCCACCTGAATCCCGGAAGCACTGTGGTAATTCCATTGTACCGAGCCCAGCACATTTCCCCAGTTGTTCTCCTGGTTGCGTCGTTCCCGGTTTATCGTACTGTCGTTACCATAGCGGCTGTAATCCGCATAATACAGGCGATCTGCGCCCACATAGGTTTGGGCATGCAGGCGGCTGCGCTTAGAAAACCGATGGGTAATCTTCAGGTTGGCGTCAAAGAAATAATATCCGTTGGTGCCCAGCGTATCGGTGGCACCGCTCAGTCTGCCGAACACATCTGCCATAAAATCGAGGTGGCTTCGGCGTGCCGAAATCAACAAACTGGTACTGTTTTTCCGCAGCGGAATATCGAGCAGCAGTCGGGAGCCGAGCACGCCAAGCGATGCGGCGCCTTTGAACCGCGAGGCATTTCCTTCGAGTGTGCGCACATCGACCATGCTGCTGAGTCGTCCGCCCTGTGCTGCGCTGAAGCTGCCTTTATGCAATACAGCGTGGTTCACCATGTCGTGGTTGAAAATGCCAAACACGCCAAACAGGTGGTACGCATTGAACACAGGAACCCCATCCAGTAAAACCAGGTTTTGATCCGGACTGCCACCACGCACATGCAAACCAAACAGGGCTTCGCTGCCGCCATAAGAACCCGGATACAGCATAAAAGCCTTCATCAGATCAGGCTCACCGAGCAAAAAGGGCAGGCGCTGCGCTTTGGTTCTGTTTACATCCATTTGGTCAGACTGTCCGCTTTTGATGGGACGCACATCATGCTGATCGGGCGCGTAGATGGTGAGTTTTTCCAATTCAGAAGCATCCTGAAGGCGGTATCCGCGCACATAATCACGGCCGGCACGCAGGGTATCGCGTTTCACCATATAGCCGGGATAGCTGATGCGCAGGCGTGAAGTGCCCTCGGGAAGCAGCAGGCTAAAATATCCATGTTCGTTGGTAAAGCACATGCGCTGGCTGCCTTCCAAAGCTACCAGCACACCGGCCAGTTTCTCGCCTCCGGCGGAATCCGTGATGGTTCCGCTGATGCGGTATTCCTTCCCCAGCTTCGCCGGAGCCTTCAGCGCACGCAAAACCAGGCGGCCTGCACCTTCGTGCTGGAAAGTCAATCCTGCTTCCCAAAGCAATTCCTTCAAGGCATCGTCCAGTCTTCTGTTGCGCATGTTCAGGCTGTACAGTCGGTCGGTTTGAATCAGCGCAGCGTCGTAGTGGAACGAAACACCTGTGCGCACCTCGAGTGTAGCGAGGATGAACGTGAGTGGTTTTTGGTCGAGCTGAAGGGTAAATCGCTGCTGCAAAGCATCTTCGGCCTGACCCGATAAAGTATCGACGTTGCACAGGCAAAGGAACAGCAGCAGCCGAGGCAAAAAGAACCTCATTTCAATGGGAAAGTAACAGAAACATTCAGGCAAGTGCAACTGCGGCAGTTTTTATTCGACAAAGCCGCAGCGCATTCCCCGGGAAAAAACCAGGAATCTCGTGGCTTAGCTGCCCTGAAGGTCGGCGTAGTTGAACACCTTCTTCAGCAATTCAGAACCGCGTTTCGCCGGATTGGAACGGATGGCATTTTCTTCCTTTTCGATTTCAGCAAACAAAGCCTGGGTAGCCTTTTCGGTGACATAGCCTTCCAGGTCGGTGGAAACAGGCTTCACCAACGGAATTTTATTGTAGGCGGCAGTTAAATCACCCCAGTAGCGCGTAGCGCCAACGCTGTTCAGCGCTTCAGAGATGCTGGGTTTAAAGGCGGCGCGCAAAGCGGCTCCGGTGGTGTTTTTGAGGTAATTGGTGGCCGCGCCTTGTCCACCTTTCAAAATGCCCATGGCGTCGCTGAAGCTCATGTTGCTGATGGCATTCACGAAAATGGGTTTCGCCTGAAGCATGGCCTTTTCAGCACCTTCGTTCAGGGCCTTCACCGCCCGATCTACTTCAGCGCCCAGCCCGATGGCACGGAGTTTTTGTTCCATGCTGGCCACTTCCGGAGGAAACAGGATTTTGATGAGGCTGTTGTTCAAGAATGCGCCGGGCTTTGCCAGCAAATCGGCGCCATTTCCAGTTCCGTTGCGCAGTGCCTCTTTCAGGCCGGCAACCACTTCTGACTCGGTGGGAATAGGATTGAGCTGGGCCGCATGCTGCAGGATGTCACAGGCCGGAAGGCTCAACAGCAGCGCGATGGAAAGGAATCTTGCTTTCATGATCAAGGATGGACAAAAATAGTTCCAATTGCGCGCACCTCAGGCCGATTCGCTGTCGTCGCCGGTGAGCATGCTGCCAAAGAGGTCGGCAAACTGCATGCTGCCATCGTTGAAGGTTTTGCTGAGTTTCGAGATGGCGGCAAGTCCGTGCAGGATCAATTCCATGGCGGTGTAGATGTGTGCGGCCTGGTTCAGGTGCGGGAAGTATTTCAGTGCCAGATCGTACAAGCCGGGCACTTGATCCAGGGCTTTGCGGTATTCGGCGTCGTTCATGTTCAAGGAAAGTTCAAGCAGGGAACCTTCACCAAACCAACGGGTCACTTCGCGGTACGGATCCAGCGGCTTTTTGTCGTTTTTACGCGTCTTGCCTTCCACCGGACAATAGCGTGTGAAGCTTTCGCGGATGCTTTGGATGATGAGGTTCAGCGCCACATGATAAGGCCCTTCCAATTCACCTTCATACACCATTTCGATTTTGCCGTTAATGGCAGGAACGGCGGCGTAGAGGTCGGCAACGCGCAGCACGGTGCTTTGGTCGCCGCTCAGGATCATCCTGCGCTCGGCGGCGCTCACTACCTGCTCAAATACGGAGATGCTGAGGCGTGCTGAAACTCCACTCTTCTGATCCACAAATTCACTTTTCCGCGCCTGAAAACCAATTTGCTCCATGAGCAGGCGCATCAGGTCCGGTATGTCCACCGCACTGCGCTGGGCTTCACTGAGTTTGGCTTCCTGCGCGGTGATGGCCATGGAGGTTTCAATATCTTTTGGATAGTGTGTGAGGATTTGGCTGCCAATGCGGTCTTTGAGCGGTGTGACGATGCTGCCGCGGTTGGTATAATCTTCCGGATTGGCGGTAAACACAAACTGGATGTCGAGCGGCAGGCGCAGTTTGAAGCCTCGGATTTGCACATCGCCTTCCTGGAGGATGTTGAACAGCGCTACCTGAATGCGTGGCTGCAGGTCGGGAAGTTCGTTGATCACGAAGATGCAGCGGTGGCTGCGCGGAATGAGTCCGAAGTGGATGGCGCGTGGATCGCTGTACGGGATGTTCAGGTTGCTGGCTTTGATGGGATCCACATCGCCTACGAGGTCGGCTACCGACACATCGGGTGTGGCCAGCTTCTCTACATAGCGGTCGTTGCGGTGCAGCCAGCTTACCGGCGTGGCGTCGCCTCGTTCCTGGATGAGTTGTTTCGAGGATTCCAGCAAAGGCATCATCGGATCTTCATTCAGCTCACTGCCTTCCAGCACCGGCACCCATTCATCCAGCAGCTGCGTCATCAGACGCGCCATGCGTGTTTTTGCCTGACCGCGCAAGCCAAGCAGGTTGATCTGATGGCCGGAAAGGATGGCGTGCTCCAGATCAGGAATAACAGAATGTTCGTAACCCAAAATGCCGGTGAATACCGGTTTTTGATCGCGCAGGGCAGCAATCAGGTTGCCCCGCAATTCTTCTTTAATGGATTTAGGCTGGTAGCCCGCCGCTTTCAGTGCGCCAAGGGTATGAATGTGTTGATGATCCATGTTGCTGCAAATGGTACAATAATGAGGGCGAAATGTTTCCGAACCAGCGCAGAAAACACCGCGCCGAGAAATCGTCAATCGCGGCTTTTTTTGCAGCATCGTCACCACATTGCACCCATGATGCGATACATCCTGCCCATACTGCTGCTGTTTATAAGCAATGTATTCATGATCCTGGCCTGGTACGGCCACCTGAAAATCAAAGAGTGGCGCTGGTTTGAGCAGGCCGGACTGTTCACGTTTATTCTGCTGAGCTGGGGACTGGCATTCTTTGAATACTGCTTTCAGGTGCCGGCCAACAAGCTGGGCTTTCGCGGGAATGGCGGACCTTACACATTGTTGCAGCTCAAGGTCATTCAGGAGGTCATCACCTTGTTGGTTTTTCTCGGATTTTCGTGGCTGTTTTTCAAAGAGGAAGGTTTCCGGATGAACCATGCCATAGGCTTGTTTTTTCTGGTGCTGGCGGTGTATTTCATCTTCAGGAAATAAAATATCATTCAATCCAGAGTTTTTCCTTTGACGAAGTTTTAGTTTGCACCCATATGCGCATATTGATCCAAGCTGCTGCATGCTCCTTTCTGTTCTTTTTTGCTGTGCAAGCAACCGCACAGGACAAGATTAAATTGAGGAATAAGGACGTAATACAAGCCAAAGTGGAGCGTGCTGGTTTGACCTGGATCTATTTTTCGGCGGAAGGCATTGCGCTAGATTCCATCGCACGCACAGAAGTAGCATCGATCCACTATGGTCATGGTGGCATTACCACGTATCACCATCCAAATGAGCCGTTAACAGGAGGAATCGGCCGCAATGGAGCTGGTTGGTTTCAATGGTATCGATATCCACTGGGCGCGCAGGCTATTGGTTACGGCACCATCCTGTGTTCCCCCTTACTCACATTATTGCCGGCTGTTGTTGTATCCAAACATGGACCAGATACCCGCCATTACAATATCAAAGACAGCAGTCGCATTCAAGATGCTGCATACATGAATGAAGTGAAAACCCAGGCAAAGCGTGAAAAGAAAAAAGCAACCTGGAATTTATACGGGCAAGGAACTGTTATATTCCTGATAAGCTGGGGCATCATGGCGCTGCTTTTGAGCGGCTATCAGCAATAGCGGGCCTCAGAACTAGTTCAACAGGGCAACAGCCGGAGTATCTGCATTCTTGCTGCCTGAGCGAAGCAACTTATGTCTGGTAAGCATCCGGGTGAACAGCGTTTTCAAACTCTGTCCATGATGTTGGAGTATTTGTGGAAACAAGCTTTTTACGGGGTGTAGATTAGGCATTGCGTTTACATCCAGGAGGTAAACAACATGGTCATGCACCCTAAAATCGCAGCGCGACATGTATTCCAATCCAACATAATGATGTGCGGCAAGCGCGGCATTGCTGAGTTGTTCACGCAAAGACTCTGCTAATTCCGGGAAAAAATCGCGGGTAGTTGCACCGTACTCCTGGCCTGCAATGAACACTTCACGCTTTGGAAACGGAACTATTTCCACAGGTGGGAGGGTTTCGTAGCTCATACCGGTGGCATCGGGCATAACGGCAACGGAGAACTCTCGTCCGTTGAGGTAGGGCTGAACCAGCCATTCTTCCGGGTTAAGCTTGGGGAATTTATTGCGCAGCTCGTCACTGCTGATGATGGAGATGTTGCGGTGACATCCTCCGGAAACCGGTTTAACGATATACATACCCTCTTGGATTTCACCTTCATGATTCATTGAACGGGCTACAGGAAGACCAAAATCGATCAACAGTCTTTCTACTTCCTTTTTATGCTGCGCCAGTTGCTGCACGTTCCCTCTTGCTGAGAGGTGGGGGATTTCGTGCTGGTCCAGCCAAGCGGCCACTTCCCATTGCATCAATTGTTTAAACCCATAACACAGGTTCACCACACAATAGTATTGCGACAGAAGATCTGCGAGCTCGGCACAAGGATCAATCATGTGAATGATGTCCACCTCATACTTTGGATTCAGGGATTGACATACCTTCCGCACGGTTGCTGTGTCTATATTTTCCTGCCAGGGAGTGAAGCGGCTGTCGGCATACAAGATGGCGATGTGTTGTTTCATGCGGGAACGATATTCAGGCCTTGGTTTAAACTCAGTATGATGCAGTTTTTATGGAATAACACAAGAGCCTCTGGTCTTTGAAACCAAGTGCGGGTCAGGCGGTTCGCACAGCAATACCTTTTCCTTTGGAAGCCTCCGTATTTTGCTAGAAAGCAACTATTTTTAACCTTTGAAAAATTCTTGAACCCATGAAATTAGTGACATCCTTTCGGTTTCTTATGATTATGGGCACTTGTTGCCTGTTTCAGGGGTTGACTGCTCAAGACAGAATTCTTCTTCGTGACAGCACCGAAATTCAGGGCAAGATTCTCCGTGCGGGCCGCGATACGGTATTGTACACCACAACGAACAGCGGCGGCAACGGCACAGAACATAAAATTGCCACCACCCGCATCAACATCATTGTTTATGAAAACGGAACAACGGCGCGTTACTTCACCGGACAGCCGAAAGCCTCAACATCCATCGCTCTGGATTCCCAGGATCTTGCGAATCAGGAAATCGGAACTCGCGCTGAGTTAGATGCCTCGCGCAATACCCGGACTTTTCCGGGCGGAAAGGTGGCCGGTGCGCTGGCCTTTTTCCTCACGCCTGTTGGCGGGTTGCTCCCTGCCACGGCCATTGCCCTGGTTACCCCGCCAAAACGCCGATGGACCACCTTCGACAGCACTTATGCACATGACGAAACGTATGTGCGCAACTACCGCAAGGAAATCCGGAAGGAGAAAAAGCACTATACCATGGGTCAGTACAAGCAGGGAGCGGCTGTTTTCTGGGCTTGTGTGGTTTTGGGAGCCACTGCTTGGGCCGCGGATTGGTTGTTCAGATAAACAATACCGGAATACCCGCGGGGTTGTTGACCAGCGCTTCGCAATCGGCATCGTAGGCGGCCTTTCCGAGGACAGGATAAGCCTGACGGCTCATCACCAATAAATCATATCCGCCCTGGCCCAGGTAATCGTACACCTGATGACTGAGCCCGGCGCCAAATCCTTTGCGCACTGTAGCTTCCGCATGTACTTGTACTCCGGCATCGCGGAATAAATGGCAGCTTACGTCCAGGGCTGCGGTATCCTCATTGCTCAGGTCATCCATGTTCAGGCCGATGTGGAGGAGTGTGGCCTGCCCGGCGGCGCTTTTCATCAGGCCACACAAACGCTGGATGGAATGCGCATCCCAGGGTGTATTGTTCAGCACGAGCCAGCGCGCCGGCAAACGCCGTGGCGTTTGCTGCTGCAACAGCAGCGCCGGGCAGGCCGTATCCGCCACTATCCGCATGCTGTTCGCACCAAACAACATCTGACTGAACCCATGTATCCCGTGCGTGCCAAAAACCATCAGTGCCGGATGCTCGTGGATATAACAGCTCCTGATTTCCTGAAACAAATTGCCTGTCCTGGCAAAAGCCTTCACCAATCCCGGTTGTGCCAGCTTCACCGCCCGTTCGCGCATGCGCTCTTTTGCATCCTCACATGCTTCAGGCTCGACACAAATATGCAGGGCTGCCAGCGAAAAATTCAGGGC
>JBIKKI010000016.1:0-26941 GCA_044360435.1 Bacteroidia bacterium | reverse complement strand
TACCACGCCTTTAACGACCCAAATTATATCGGCGATTTCCGCTTTGTCATCATTGAGGAAGAATTGAGCGTGGAAAATGAACTTCCGTTCGCCGATCAGTTTGTGATGAATACCTATATGGGCATTAAAGGCCTTACCGGCAGCCCTGAAAAGTGGTTCGGCCTTGACGAAAGCGTCGTTACTGAAGAATTGGTTCCCCTCGTCATCCAACCAAGAACCCGGGTTGATTTGCGCCGGGTGCAACGCTAAATTTCAGAATCATCCATCATGAAAAACATCTTATCTGCATTGGGCGCTTTGCTGTGGCTCATGCCCGTTCAGGCTCAGAAATCCATAACTCTGGAAGATATTTGGAAAAAGGGAACCTTCAGAGCGGCAGCATTTTCAGGTTTTCAAGGGCTCAATGACGGCCAGCATTATGTAAAGCGCCTCCAAAATGAACTTGTTGCATTTCCATACGCGGCAGCAGATCCCGCTGCTCCAGCTCCCCGTGTGCTGGCAAATTTGAATCCGGAGCAACTTGTAGTGCGCGGATCAAAGGTGTTTGTGGAAGATTATGAATTCAGTTCTGACGAACGATTGTTGCTGCTTCGCGCATCCTCAGAACAAATTTACCGACACTCTGTGCGGGCCATGTACTATGTGCTGAATCCTGCAGACGGAACACTTACCGAAGTTTTTCCGAAGAAAGTTATGTATGCCAGCCTCAGTCCAGATGGCAGTTGCGTGGCTTTTGTGTTTGAAAACAACCTGTACACCCATGAGCTCAGCAATGGTGAAATCACGCAAATAACCAAGGATGGGAAGCTTGGTTCCATCATCAATGGGGCGGTTGATTGGGTTTATGAAGAAGAATTCAGCATGAGCAAAGGCTTCGAATGGAGCCCTGATGGCAGCAGCATCGCATATTACCGATTTGATGAATCTGCCGTAAAGGAATTTACCATGGATCTGTATGGCTCTTTGTATCCGGAGCGTGAATCATGGAAATATCCCAAAGCCGGTGAAGACAATGCCCGTGTGGATGTGTTTGTTTACCACAGAAAAAACGGTACGTCTGTTCGTTGCGAAACGGGCAGTGAACGAGATCAGTATCTGCCACGCATCAAATGGACCCGCAACAGCCAGGTTTTATCCGTTCAAAGGCTGAACCGAACCCAAAATCACTGGGAACTACTGTTTTTCGATGCCCTTAGCGGTACAGGAAAGGCAGTTCTGGAGGAAATAAGCAATACCTACATCGACATTCACGATGACCTTTACTTCCTGAAGAACGGATATCAGTTCTTATTCACCAGCGACTTATCGGGTTACAAGCATATTTGGATGTACGATACCCGCAAAGGGAAAAGAACGCCCGTTACCCAAGGCGCCTGGGATGTTGCATCGCTTGATGCAGTGGATGAGGAGCGTGGAGTGGTTTATTATTCATCTTTTCAGGTATCACCGGTGGAAGCACATACCTATAAAATCGGGCTGGATGGCAAGAAACAGCTTTGTCTGAATCCTGAACCGGGCCACCACCAGGTTACATTTTTACCTGGAAACAAGTTTTATGTGGACATCCACAGTACGTTCACACAACCCGAAACCATCAGTCTGGTTTCATTGGAAACCCAGCAGAAGCAGGTATTGGAGCAAAACAAAAAACTACGCGATACCTTGGCGAACTTTCAGTTTGGTAAAGTGCGTTTTGGCACAATCCCCCTGGCTTCCAGTGCACCCTTGCGCTATTGGTTGATTCTGCCGCCCAACTTTGACAGCACTAAAAAGTATCCGATGCTGATGCATGTTTATGGAGGGCCTGGCGCAAATACCGTGAACAATAAATGGTCTGGTTCCAATTATTTCTGGCATCAGATGCTGGCGCAGAAAGGCTATATCGTTGTTTCTGTAGATAATCGGGGAACAGGACATCAGGGTGCCGCATTTCAAAAAGCCACCTACCTTCAGCTGGGGAAACTGGAACAGGAAGATCAGGCTTTTGCTGCTCGTTGGTTTGCGCGCAACATGGCTTTTGTTGATTCGGGAAGGGTAGGCATCTGGGGCTGGAGTTTTGGCGGATATTTGAGCAGCCTGTGTCTGGCAAAATCGCCCGAAGTGTTTAAGATGGCAATAGCCGTGGCTCCGGTTACCAACTGGCGTTATTACGACAATATTTACACGGAACGTTATTTGCGTAAACCTCAAGACAACCGCAGTGGTTATGAACAGAATTCACCGATAAATTTCGTCCGGAACATCAAAGGCAGTTACCTGATTGTGCATGGTACCGCCGACGATAATGTTCATTTTCAAAACACCACCGAAATGGTTAAAGCGTTGATTGAGGCCAACGTTGATTTCGATTCAGAAATCTATCCTGATAAGAACCACGGTATTTACGGAGGAAACTCGAGGCTGCATCTGTACCGCAGGATGACGCGTTTCGTTGAGGAGCGTCTTTAAGATCCATTACTCCTCGTCAGGAGCTGCTGGTACTGATTCTTCCGAACCAGGATGTTGGCGCAGTTGCCGGGCCTTCAGTTTTACCGCCAACTGAATTTCTTTTTCTGCCTGCGAAAGCATCGCTACCTTCTTAGCTGAAAGTACGGCCAAGAATTTAACCATATAGGATTTCTGAAGTTGCCATTGCGCATCTTTCAGTTTGGTGAGTTCATCAAGGTAGATTTTAGCCTGTTCCTCTGTCATGTAAATCACGGCATTCTTAGGATATTTCTTCTTGAAAGCTGAAACGAGCAGTCGGTCTTCTTCTTTATAGGCTTCATAAACCGGAAGAAAGTTGCGCTGTTCTTCATCGCTTAATGCCAGTTTTTCTATCAACAGTTGTTTTCTAAGTTGTCGCAATTGTTCCAATGCCTGCTTTCTGGGATCCGGTTGTGTCTGTGCAGAAATTGTAGGAATCAAACCCCAAGCCAACAGCAGGGTACTTATGCTTAGTTTCAAATAGTTCATGGGTTTCATATTACAGGATGCCAAATTCGTATAGTGCAGGGTCGTTGAATTCTATTAAACCTGCTTCCATCAGCGTTTCATCGTTGATGAAGGATTGGTCTTGGTTGCTTTTTTCTTGAAGCTGAATGTGTTTTTCATTCTGCTTCACTGGCTTAGGTTGTATCATGATTTCTACCAGTTCGGCATCGCTGAGCAAAGGTTCATGGATGAAATTTAAAGAGTCGGTTTCCCATGACATCACCAATTCAGGGGTTTGCGCAGCTTCATTCATCAGCAACCTAAGATTATAGGCGCCAAACAACAGGAGCAGGGCCAGAGCAGCCGCAATCATGCGATGAACGATGTGGTAAACATGATTATTCCGGGCTAGGGAATTCTTTTGTTGGATGCGTTGCAGCAAATTCTGTTCGAAGTTGTCGAAATAGCCTTCAGGGGCTTTAAAATGTGCTTTTGATTTAAAATCTTCCAGATTCATCGTGGTTTACTTAAGATGCAATATGCTGGGTTGGGTTTAAAAATCGGTATTTGACAATTGAAGTTCTATTTTTTTCAGTGCGAAGTGGTAACTGGATTTCAATGCACTTTCGCTGATGTTCAGGTATGCTGAAATTTCTGCATAGCTGAGGTCTGAAAAATACCTCAGGCAAAAAATCATTCGCTGTCGGTCGGGCAGGCATTTAATGGCTTGTTCCAGTTTTTGTTCCGCACTGCCTGGCTTGGTATTCAGGAATAAGGTTCCGGCGGTATCGGCAGGCGGCATATCAGTAAACAAAAATGGCAATCGTTTGGCCTTTCTTAGAATGGCAAGAGATTCATTGCTGGCAACGCGGTAAAGCCAAGTGAACAATCCGGAGTTCCCTTTGAAGCTATGGTGCTTTTCCCAAAGCTTGATAAAGGTATTCTGAGTGGCATCATTCGCATCTTCATGGTTGTGCAAGATGCTTCGGGTAAGCTGGTAAACCCTTTGTTTGTAGCGTTTGACCAAGAATACATAAGCATGTTCTTTCAACCCTTGATCGGTGGCCATGTACCGAAGGAGGGTAAGGTCGTCTGTATGCTCGTGTATAGGCGCCAAAAAGAAGAATTATTTTCACTTATGGATGCCCGAATTTGAAAGAAGTTTAATGGGTGATTTCTTGATCCTGATGTATTTTTTCAAGGATGGGATGTGTTAAACGGTACCACCAAAAGGGGAGCAGCGCCGGAAGAATCAGGCTGGCATATCCACCCGGAAGCATTGGCCCCTGGCTGTATGAATCGAGGGTGTGGTATGGCTTGGAGGCTTTGCTATGGTGGTCGGCGTGCCTGCTCAGGTCAATGAGCAAAAAACGGCTGATATGCTTATTGCAGCTCCAACTGTGCCACTCATTAACTTTGGTTTCAGGCCTTCGGGTCAGTCCATAATGTTCGATGTAGTTTACATATTCCAGAAGGAAATTCGCAAAAAGGCATACCCCGAACCAGCTCAGCAAACCCTGAAATCCGGCAAACATGAATACCAAAACAGCAAGAACCATGATCCAAACGATGGCTTTGGTCAGCTCATTAGACCAGCTGAACCACCTTCCGCCCAGCCTTTTATGTTCACTGGCTGCCGATTGGGCAATTTGTTCCTGAACAGAACGCAGAAAAAAAGCGTACAAAGGTTCTCCAAATCGGGCAGTAGCAGCGTCCTGACTGGTCGCCACATATCGGTGGTGAACCCTCAGGTGATGCACATAAAAGTAGAAATTTCCAGTGCTGGCCAATAAGTACTTTCCAAGAAAACGCTTCATTCGGCTTGCCTTGTGAATCAGTTCATGGGCCACAATGATTCCTGAAGAACCTGCAGCAGCACCTGTACTTAAAATGGCGCCCAACAACGACATTCCTTTGAGGGTTTCTGCCTGAATACCCCGAAAAAAGCTCCACAAACAAATACTGTGTGTGATGATATGTGCAAAGAGAATAAACTCGGGAAATGGATCGTCGGCAGCGCTGTGCTCATTACCAGAGCTACTGCCGGAAAGTAATTCCACAATCCCCAGAAATATCAGAGAATAACAAAGGTTCAACCAGCTTGCCCAACCTCCGGTCATGTTGCCATAAATAACCAGAATGGCAGGGGTTAGGCTGAACAAATAAGCAGTATTCCGCCAACGGTAAGACATGGAACAAAAATAACGGCTGGAAGCATGTAACGTTCATCTGCAATAAAGGCTTTGATTTTGTGGAAACAATTCCTACATTTGCAGCCCCATTCACCACTACGATGAATCCGATAGTTAAAGCCATCAGTGCCGAATACCTGCGTCAGGAAGTACCTGAATTCAAAGCCGGTGACCGAGTAACTGTTCACTACAAGATTAAAGAAGGAAATAAAGAGCGTATTCAGTTGTTCCAGGGCGATGTAATCCAACGCCGCAATTCTGGTGTAACCGAAACCTTTACCGTGCGTAAAATTTCTAACGGTGTAGGCGTTGAGCGTATTTTCCCATTGCACAGCCCCTTTATCGACAAGATTGAGGTGAACCGTCGCGGTAAAGTGCGTCGCGCAAGGATTTTCTACCTGCGCAAGAGCATTGGCAAAGCAGCGCGCATCAAAGAAAGGCGTTCCTGATAAGGCAAAGAACCAAAACCCCGGTAATTCCGGGGTTTTTTTATGGCTTTTTCACAGCGAGGCTAAACTGTTCGTCTCCTTTTTGGTAAGGAGTCCAGTTGATGATGCATTGCAGCATTTCATCACTGGCGCGCATACTTGCACCTCCAAATTCCAAACGTTCTGCCACATCCTGAGGCGGGTGGTTCGGGTTGTTTGGGTTTTGTGCAGAATTGTCAAATACAGCTTCCACCACAAGTTCACTTCCAAGCGGAACCCTCAATAAATGCCTGAAAGTGTACATGTATTGCCAGCGAAAATCCCATTTCGGAATGTTGATGATGCGCACCGTATCGCCGTTGGGCTTCAGCGCATAAGCCTTAATACTCTTTCCAAGCAGGTGCATGTGTGGGTTAACAGAAATCAAACTGATGTCTTGGTTTACTCGAAACCTGCAATAATGGATGGTGCTTTTTCCCGCAGGAATAAACAGCGGTGGTTGTGGCTTCGCGACACCATTGGTGCCCAGCATGAGTTCAAAAACCGGCCTTTGTGGAGGGGTTTTACTGAAAAATAGGTTTATTCTGCTGCGGTCGGTGGTGTCGCGTTCCGCGGGGCCGTAGTGCAAGTCATTGCCAATAATGGCAAAACGTTTGCTCAGCCTTAATGTACCCAAACCTTCCGGAAGCATGTGCCCACTCATTCCTGGAAGGTAGTTTACCGCGCTGTGAATCCGTTCGGGAATACTGCCGTCGTCGTTAAACAGTTCCAGTTCAGGAAAAACGGCATCATAACTGCCAGAAACAACTTCCTTTAAACGCAATCCTCGTTCATGATCCGCACGCCTGCTGGTATAATTGAGGATGTGCCCGTTGAAATGATGCACCAAGCCCGGGGCACCAGGTACAAATTCAATGGCGCGTACCCAAGTATCACGAGGAATGGTTCCGCATACCTTACTCAGGAAAAATCGATCCTTACGGTCTCCTTTCAAACGCACGGGTTCCAACTCCAGAACCAAGTCAGGCTTACCCAAATCCGAGCCATAATCTGCTACTTTGGACGCTGTTCCATCAATAGGATTACCTTCCGGACATCCTTGTTTCACCCATTGAAAAATCATGTGTTTTTGGCTGTCGTTCAACACACGTTCGTTCAGAAAGTGCATATACTCAGGGTCAGCGGGCCAGGGTGGCATAAACCCGGAAGCGATCACTTTTGCGATGGTACGGGCTTTTTGCTTTACTTGCTGGTATTCTTCCAGAGGAAAGGGACCACCGCCGCCCTGCCGATGACAAGGCACGCAATGTGTTTGAATAATCGACGCTACATCACCGTGATAGGTTGGCTGATCCTTACCATATCCGTTTTTCCCAATATTTCCGCAGGCAGAAAGAAGTAAACCAGGGACGAGTATGAGGGTAAATAACTGATGTTGATGGTGCTTCATAGGTTAAATTCGATAAAACAGCCTATGGGTTTAGTATTACTCAGTTGCACTGCTTTTCCCTGACGATGCAGCTTCATGGCATCCAATAGAAAACGCTGGCTGATGTTTTTTCTCAATTGACCGGTTTCCCAGGCCCAGTTATCAATGGCCCCCTGATACAAAATACCATTTGTGGGAGCTTTTACATCTGGTAGGGATTCATAGAGCGTGACCGTAGGAACCATAGAAATGTTAAACCACCGGGACAGGGTTCCTTCGGGATCATTCCATTGTGCAACGGGTTGCAGCGCCTGAAACAAAGGATCACACATTTTTTCCTGAACAGAAACAACCACGGTATTCCATTTCCAGGCATGCGCTGTGTCGAAAATACGGTGAAGTTCGGGCGCATATTTACGGCTCAACGGACAGGTTCCGCTTATCCAAAAGACCAATGTGGGCTTTGTGTTTGCCTTTTCATCAAAAACGTTCAATTCGTAGTTTTCTGGCGGAGTCAACAGGCCACGAAGCGTATTGCCTGCCAAATACAACACGCAAAAGAGAAGCAACAAACTCCCAAGGGCAATCCTGTTCATATTTGCTGGAACGCCTTGATAAACCGCATACCAAGGTTCTTATATGGCGGGATATAATCGGCCCATCGGGCATTTGCCGACAGTTTTTTATCCAACTGAACCCACAACTCCTGCCAGTTCAAATTCTTTCCTTCTCTCAGCATGTCGCTCAGGTCTTTCAGCAACACATTATTGACCGTGAAAGTTCCAATTTGTTTGGAGGAAACAATCTGCGCATCGGCAGCCTGGTCTAAAACCCTGCTGATGTTCTGATAACCACCACAGCTCCCAAGAATGGCTACACGGGTGCTGCTGTTCAGTAATTCAATCGTACCGCTCAAGTGATAACTGTGGCCGCGGTGAACTACTAAATCGGGTAAATGCTGCGATTGTTCAAACATGCCCATGAGCAGTGGAATAGCCGTTTCGTGCTCTTGTGGTTTGTTGGCATAAATGACTACCTGTTTGCCTGTTTTGGCCGTAATTTCTGAGTACGCAGCATGGGCGGTGACTTGCCAATTTGTTTTATCTGTTAAATACGATTGAATAAATGATTGGTGTGATGAAGCGCCATCATCATCGTTGTAGAAAACATGAAGTTGCACGTGTTTTTCACCAGGGAAAAGTAAACTCCTTTCAATATTCACCAGATCCGGTATATCGAACGAAAATGCATTTCCGGTGATGGATACCGGATCTCTTCCTGCCAGTTTATAAAGCAAACCAAATAAACGGATACCGTAATCATGTCCTTGCGCGACATTGGATTCAAGCTCCAGCTTCAATCTGCCGATAAACTTTTCTTTCAGCTGAGGATCGGTGATACTTCCGAAAATATCAGCCACTTCAACAGCAGGAGCAAGGTTCCCGCCGGTTCTGTCTATACCTTTTACCACTTCATCAATCAGCACGCCACGTTCAAACGGTTCCATGGTATTGAGAAAGCTTTGCAGGGTATTGTAGCCGGCACACATTTTTATAAAGGTTCTGAACTTGTTCATGCCCATACGCTTCAGGAATCCAAATCCGGAGGAGTCCGGTCTGCGTTCCATAAAACGCTTGTACAGGCCGTTGAACGTAGAGGTAAAAATCTCTTCCTGCCCATAAACCATGAGGGAATAAAGCTCTTCTGCCGTGTTGTATTTTACAGATTCAAAGCGCACTGCATCTGATTCATCATGCAACAGGTTCAACCTGCGGATTTTATCTAAGGCTAACGCGCCAAGTTCCTGATCCACTGAATAGGCGCCCAGGATGTTCTTCTTTTTTCGCAATTCTACCAGCTTGCCGAAGTATGCTTCTGGCGTATTGCACAAGTTTTCCGCAGCTTCCAGGCTTATTTTGCCACCATAAATCCAGTCAATAAACGTGTATGCGCGCGCCCTCGAACCCTGACCGGCGTGAATTTCCAAAAGTGACTGAACTACCGGGTCGTTGCTTGTTTGAATCAACATATTCACCGGATGGTATGTTCCTAAATACTGTTTGATGGCATTGGGGTCATTGATGGCCACCAATTCCAGAATTTCCAAAGCGTAAAATTCATTGCTGAAATCCTGATACACCCGCAGCACTTCATAGGGATATACACCTGCCGCATATTTCAGAAAGTTTCTGAACCAAGTACGGTTCATGATGTATGGAATCATTTTGAGTCCGGTGAGCACCCTGTTTTGAACCAACTCTAACTCCTTGGCCTCGCCTTCATTTTGGAACAATTGGTTCAATAAATCAAAATACTGCTCATAACTGCTCAGATACTGATAATTGGTGCGGTTGATGCCCGCCAAATCCTGCGCAAGAATATTCAGGTATGCTTCCTGTTCGCCCTGGCTGCGCTGAACCATGTTCGCTGCAATTCGGTCAATAAGGTCGAAATACAGGTATTTTGCCCTTTGGGTCATTGTTGCGCTGGTGAATCGCACATTCCGGTCTTCCGTGCCATCAATCAGGTCAATCCGTGATTGTTCCTGTCGTAAAGCCTGAAGCCCATTTTCAGGATTTGCCGCGTAGGAATGAAGTAAAGGCAGCAGGAGTAAGGTCAGCCAAAAGCTTTTATTCATGTTCAGATGCATGGAATTGTACCAATGTTCATTCCGTTTTTTATTCAAAGCCAATGTTGTGTGTAATGCCAGAGCACGATGCCTGCACATACTGATACATTCAAGGAGTGCTTGGTGCCAAATTGAGGAATTTCTACGCAACAATCTGAACGCTGCAGCAATGCATCTTCAATACCAAAAACTTCATTGCCAACTATGAAAGCAATGTTGTGGTCATCATGCTTCAGTTGGTTCAGTGGGGTGGATTCAGTGGTATGCTCCACGGCTACAATTCGGTAATTTTGGGATTTCAGCTCCCCGAGCAATGCAAGAGCATCTTGGCGGTATTCCCAATCCATGCTTTTATCGGCACCCAGCGCGGTTTTTGCCAGCGCTCTGTCGGGCGGTTGAGGGGTTATGCCGCAAAGCCAGATTTTACGAATTCTGAAGGCGTCTGCAGAACGAAACATGGAGCCAGCATTGGCGGCGCTTCGAATATTGTTCAGGATAAGGTCGACCGGCCTTTTCTCAGCCTCTTTGAACGAGTTGATGCTCAATCGATTCAATTCTGAAACGTGCAGCTTTTCAGGCATGATGCAAATCTACTCATTCGTCTAAAGCCACAACCAATCAACCTATACGACTCATGGGAAAAGATGTTCATTTAAACCATGGTTCTGCTCCTAAATTGCGGGGAAAATGGCCAAGGGGACTGATAAAGAAACCCCACTTATGAAGCAATACAACAGCATCAAGGCTGAATACCCGGGTGCTGTTTTGCTGTTCAGGGTTGGGGATTTTTACGAAACATTCGGTGAAGATGCACGCATTGCCAGCAGTGTTTTGGGAATCGTACTTACCAAAAGAGCCAATGGCGCGGCTTCAGAGATGGAATTGGCCGGGTTTCCGCATCATTCCCTGGATAACTACCTTCCCAAACTGGTTCGTGCCGGATACCGCGTGGCCATTTGTGATCAGCTTGAAGATCCGAAGCAAACCAAAACCATTGTCAAAAGAGGCGTTACAGAGCTTGTAACACCCGGTGTGTCGTTAAACGACAAGGTGCTTGAATCGAGAAGCAGCAATTATCTGGCATCCTGGTTTTATCTGGACCAGAAGCACGGATTATCTTTTCTTGATATCAGTACAGGAGAGTTCTTAACAGCCGAAGGCGACCTCGACTACATCCTCAAATTGCTGCAGAGTTTCCGGCCCAGTGAGGTTTTAGTGCCAAGGAACCAATCTAGCGCATTTCAAACGTTTTTTGGCGATAAATGGCTGACTCAGCTCATAGATGACTGGGTGTTTGCAACTTCTTATGCCGAAGAAAAGCTGATGCGGCAATTTCAGGTAAGCTCGTTGAAGGGGTTTGGGATTTCAGACTGGAAGCTGGGCTGCATCGCTTCAGGCGCGGTTTTGCACTATCTGGAACAAACCAGGCACCAGCAGCCCGGACATATTCGTTCCATCAGCAGGATAGACCAGGAAAAATACTTGTGGCTGGACGGATTTACCATCAGAAACCTGGAATTAATCCAGCCCTTGGTTCCCGGTGCCAAAAGCCTGCTGGATATCCTCGATCATACCAAAACGCCTATGGGCGCAAGGCTGCTGCGGAATTGGATCGTCCTTCCGTTAAAAACACATGGCCCCATCGTTGAGCGCCATGAATGTGTTTCCTGGTTCGCGGCGCATGAAGAACCGCTGCGAGAAGCAAGGGAATTGTTATTTCAGGTTGGCGACCTGCAGCGCCTCACAGGAAAAGTGGCCCTGGCCCGTGTGAATCCGCGGGAACTGGTTCAGCTTGCCCATTCCCTGCGTATTTCAACAAGGCTCAGAAATTTATTGCTGGAAAGCGATCAAACGGCAATTAAACAGCTGGCCGATCAGATAAATCCATGTGAAGCAGCCTGTAACCTCATTGCACAAACCATTTCAGAAGACGCTCCTGTGGTGCCCAATAAAGGAGGAATCCTCAAGGATGGTGTGCTGCCGGAATTGGATGAATTGAGGCAACTTGCCAGCAGCGGAAAGGAATATCTGGCTGCCTTGCAACGCAGAGAAGCTGCAGAAACAGGTATTACCTCGCTTAAGGTGGCCTTCAACAATGTATTTGGATACTATATTGAAGTGACCCACGCACACAAGGATAAGGTTCCAGAAACCTGGATTCGCAAGCAAACACTTACCAATGCAGAACGCTACATTACGCCTGAACTCAAAGTTTATGAAGAGAAAATTCTGAATGCAGAAGACCGCATTTTTGAATTGGAAATGCAATACTGGCAGGAGTTTGTTCAGCGTATGTCTGAATATGTAGCACCCATGCAGGTGAACGCAGCCATTCTTGCAAAACTGGATTGCTTGTCAACCTTTGCATATGTAAGCAGCGTAAATTCCTATGTAAAACCACAGGTGACCGATGATAAAGTATTGGAAATCAAAGACTTAAGACATCCTGTAATAGAAAAACAATTACCTGCAGGAACTGATTATGTTCCCAATGATATTCATTTGGACAGCGAGGAGCAGCGCATGATCATCCTCACAGGGCCAAATATGAGTGGTAAAAGCGCTGTTCTTAGACAAACAGCACTGGCGGTACTGATGGCGCAAATTGGTTGTTTTGTACCGTGCAGCAGTGCGCACATCGGCTTAATTGACAAGGTTTATACCCGAGTTGGTGCCAGCGATAATATCAGCCTGGGAGAAAGCACCTTCATGGTTGAGATGATAGAAACAGCCAGTATCCTTAACAACATCAGCAGCAGGAGTCTGGTAATTTTGGATGAAATTGGCCGGGGAACAAGCACATACGATGGCATTTCATTGGCATGGAGTATTGCTGAATTCTTAGCGCAACACCCCGAAAAACCCAAAACCTTGTTCGCTACACATTACCATGAACTCAACGAACTGGAATCAAAGATTAACGGTGTACGTAATTTCCACATTAGCATCAAGGAATACGATCAGCACGTGGTATTCCTGAGGAAAATGAAATCCGGTGGAAGTGAGCACAGCTTCGGAATTCATGTGGCGAAAATGGCTGGTATTCCGGTAGAAGTTACCCAAAGAGCGGAGGAAGTGCTTGGACGCTTGGAGCAAGACAGGAGTGCCGCAACAGGAAGGGAAACTGCAAAGCGTTTAACGCCCAAAGCTTATTCCCAGTTGCAGATGTTCAGCATTGATGATCCTGTGCTGATGGACGTTCGTGAAAAGCTGCGTATGCTGGATATCAATACGCTGTCGCCGGTAGAAGCGCTTTTCAAGCTTAACGAGATTAAGCAACTGATTGATAAACATTGACTTAGAATAGGCTGTTTCATCTTTTTTCTTATAAAAGGGATTGAGGCCGGGGGAGTGGCATATTTTCGTTCATCTAAATGTCCACAATCTGTGCGTAATGGCCTGTCAGCACTGGAGAAAACCATGCTTATCTTGCGGAGGATTTGAACTAAGTACTCCATGAGTGACGCATTGAACGAAAAAATCATTCCCATCAACATTGAAGATGAGATGAAGACCGCCTACATTGATTATTCAATGTCGGTGATTGTGAGCAGGGCGCTTCCGGATGTCCGCGATGGCCTGAAACCCGTACACAGAAGGGTGCTCTATGGAATGAGTGAATTAGGACTGGCGCCAAATAGACCTTACAAAAAATCCGCTCGTATCGTGGGTGAAGTGTTGGGTAAATACCATCCTCATGGTGATTCCTCAGTCTATGATACCATGGTGCGAATGGCCCAGGATTGGAGTTTGCGCTATACCATGGTTGACGGACAGGGTAACTTTGGATCCATTGACGGTGATCCACCTGCAGCCATGCGTTATACGGAAGCGCGTTTGAAGCGATTGGCTGAAGATATGATGGTGGATTTGGAAAAAGACACCGTTGACTTCCGCCCCAACTTTGACGACAGCCTCGAAGAGCCTTCGGTGATGCCTGCAAAAATTCCAAACTTGCTGGTAAACGGAGCAGCCGGCATTGCGGTTGGTATGGCCACAAACATGCCTCCCCACAATTTAAGGGAAGTATGCGAAGGCATTATTGCTTATGTTGATAATCAGGAGATTACAGAAGCCGAGTTGATGCAGTACATCAAGGGTCCTGATTTCCCGACAGGAGGCGTGATCTATGGAATGGAAGGTATTCGCGACGCCATCAATACCGGTCGTGGGCGTGTGGTCATCAGAGGAAAAGCTGAATTTGAAACCACCGCCACTGGAAAGGATATGATCGTGGTTCATGAAGTGCCTTACCAGGTTACTCCATCGCAGATCATTGTGAAGACCGTTGAACTCATCAACGAGAAGGTGATAGAAGGAATTTCTGCACTTCGCGATGAAAGTGGTCGTCAAGGAATGCGCATTGTGTTTGAACTCAAGCGCGATGCAATTCCCAACATCGTTTTAAACCAGTTATTTAAGTTTACCCCGCTGCAAAGCAGTTTTTCAGTCAACAACATCGCATTGGTGAATGGAAAACCTGAACTGCTTAACCTGAGAGGCTTAATCAAGCACTTCGTGCACCATCGTCATGAAGTTGTGGTAAGGCGCACGCAATACCTTCTTGCTGAAGCTAAAAAGCGAATCCACATTCTGGAAGGTTTGTTGATTGCCATCGACAATATTGATGAAGTTATTGAAATCATCAAGTTGGCGCCCAACCGGGAACAGGCAGAAGCAAAACTGATGGAGCGTTTTGGCTTGTCAGAAATTCAGTCCAAAGCAGTTACAGACCTCCGTTTGCACAGGCTTACAGGATTGGAACGTGATAAAATCCGAGAAGAACACGCAGCGGTATTGCAGGAAATCACCTACCTGGAGAGCATCCTCGCGGATGAAGGTTTACGCATGACCATCATCAAAGATGAATTGCGCGAAGTGATGGAGAAATATGGAGATGAGCGCCGTACCAGAATTGAACCCAATGCCAATGAGATCAATATCGAAGACCTCATTCCCGATGAGGAAGTAGTGGTAACCATTTCACACATGGGCTACATCAAGCGCACTTCTCTGATGGAGTATAAGGAACAGAAGCGCGGTGGTAAAGGAAACAAAGGCGTGGGGCATCGCGATGAAGATTTCGTGGAACACCTTTTTGTGGCTACAAACCACAACTATTTGCTGTTGTTCACTGAGAAAGGACGTTGCTTCTGGCTCAAGGTGTACGAAATTCCTGAGGGTGCAAAAACCACGAAAGGCCGACCAATCCAAAACCTCATCAATATTGAGCCGGGTGATAAGGTCAAGGCATATGTAAACGTGAAGAATCTGAAAGATGAAGATTACCTGAACCAGAACTTCATCATCATGTGCACACGCTTGGGTGTCATCAAAAAAACATCTCTGGAAGCCTATTCACGTCCGCGCAGTAATGGTATCAATGCAATCAATGTGCGCGAAGGGGATGAGTTGCTGCAGGCAAAATTGACCAATGGAAACAATGAGGTAATTCTTGCCAAGAAAAGCGGTAAAGCCATCAGATTCCCGGAAAAAACCGTGCGCCCGATGGGCAGAACAGCATCTGGCGTAAGAGGCGTAACGCTGGAAGGCGCACATGATGAAGTGGTTGGCATGATATGTGTTGATCCTGAATCAAGCGATACCTCAATCTTGGTTGTAAGCGAAAAAGGATATGGCAAACGCAGTGATCTGGCCGACTATAGGGTTACAGGTCGTGGTGGAAAGGGTGTAAAAACCATTCAAGTAACGGATAAGACCGGCGCGCTTGTTGGTATCCTTGATGTTCATGACGAAGATGGATTGATGATTATTAACCGCAGTGGATTGAGCATCCGAATGGCCATTGACTCATTGCGTGTGGTTGGTCGTGCTACCCAGGGCGTGCGCCTCATCAACATCAGAAACAACGACGAAATTGCAGGAATGGCCAAGGTTCCCCGCGACGATGAAGAAGAAGAACAGGAATCAAATCCAGATAACTTAACCAATGAATCTAACGCAGAAAATCATGAATAACACCCTTTTAAACGGTTTCAGGAAACTGATGGTTCCGGCAATCGTGCTTGTTATCGCCTTACCATTGAAGGCACAAAAAGACAAAATAAGCACGGCCGAAATGAAGCTGACTTCAAATGAATTGGACTTGATTGATGCTAAGGCAGCCATTGATCAGGCGGCGGCATTTGAAACAACCAAAACTTCACCATACATGTACTTGGTGAAAGGGAAGGTGTACCAGCGGATTTACAATTCACCGGTTGCACAGGTGAAGGAATTGAGCAACGATGCGGCGTACATCAGCGCTGCTTCATTCCTTGATTACTTCAACAGCCCGATCAAAAAGAAAGCTTTCGAACTGGAAGATGCCAAATCCGCTTTTCTTCAAAGCGCAGTAGATGTTTATAATGACCATATCCGCTTGCTCAATGAAGAAAAATACGATGACGCCATTCGTAATTTGCTTACATTAAAGGCTTTATTGCCATTTGACGATCAAAAATTGCTCGAACAGAATAACCTCACGGCGGGAAAGATGACCTACGCCATGTATGCCGCTGCATATTCAAAAGGAGATTCAGCGCTGCAGGAGAAATTCCTTTTAGAGCTGATTTCCATGAATTATCCCGATCCTAAATTGTACAGCACCTTGGCCCGACTATACCTGGATCAGGACCGTTCTGAGGAAGCCATGAAAATCATCAACCAGGGTTTGGAAATACGTCCTGGGGACCAGAACTTGATTAGGGAAAAAATCAATTACTACATCTCCAGAAACGAAACATCCTTGCTGATGGCTGAGATCAATGCCGTTATTGCCAGTGATCCTGAGAATGTTGACAATAGCCAGTATTACTACATCAGAGGTAGCTTGTATGAACAGCTCAAGAAAAACGATTCTGCAAAGCTCAGCTACACCAAAGCACTTGAACTGAACCCTGACAATTACGATGCCAATTGGAACCTGGGTGCTTTGTTGGTCAATGAAGCGAACGACTTGTACAAAACCATCGGCATCGGTGGTGTTACCAAGGCGTCAATTGACCCCAAGATGAAAGCTTTTTATCAGGAAGCGAAACCGTATCTGGAAAAAGCGCTGAGCAATGATGCCTACAGTGCTGTTGAGAAATTATCGCTGAGCAAATCGCTAAAACGTATTTACGACAATCTGGGCGAGAAAGAAAAAAGTGCGGCTATGTTCAATTCCATTCAGGAATTGGAAGGGAAGTAATACAAAAGCCTTAGCCTTGCAGTGGAACCGGGAACCATCCCGGTTCTTCTTTTCTGCCACAACTTAACATAATATAAATTATCGGACTGAATTAATTTTCTAGAAAAAGAGCCTTCCGCAGCCTCAGATCAAATGATTCTCAAAGCATCAGCTTAACCATGCTCCTCAACGAGTAAGCATATATGAATAATGGTTTTCACGGCCAATTGCATGTCTTCCAAAGAAACCCATTCGTATGGTGAATGAAATGCATGCTCACCGGCGAATAAGTTTGGACAAGGCAAACCCATAAATGACATACGAGATCCATCTGTTCCGCCACGCACACTGCTGATTACCGGTTCCATACCTGCACGTCGAATGGCTTCCGTTGCAAGATTCAGCACATGAGGATGTTGATCCAGAATGGTTTTCATGTTACGGTACTGTTCTTTTAACTGAATTTCCCAACTACTTCCGGGATATGCAGCACAAACCTGACTTGCAGTATTGCGTAATAATTCGGCCTGGGAATCCAACCCGGATTCATTGAAATCGCGCAAAATGAGGTCCACGCGTGCGGATTCCATACTTCCACTGATTTGCGTTGGATGCACAAAACCCTGCATGCCTTCTGTTGATTCGGGACTCAGCAAGTGTTTCGGGAGCGCGGAAACAAAATCGGAGGCGATTTTTACCGCATTTTGCATACGGCCTTTGGCAAATCCAGGATGTGCCGGAATACCTGTGAAAACAAGCGTTGCAGCATCGGCACTAAATGTTTCAGCTTCCAAATGACCACGTGATTCTCCATCAACGGTGTAACCAAAATCAGCTGCCAGGATTGTGGTATCTAACTTATCAACGCCTCTGCCAATTTCTTCGTCGGGCGTAAATAACAGGCGAACAGTTCCATGTTTTAGTTCCGGATGCTTCATCAGGTACGCGGCCGCAGCCATAATTTCGGCAACCCCTGCTTTATTATCGGCCCCAAGCAATGTGCGTCCGTCGGCAGTGATGATGGTATTTCCTATTTGCTGTTTCAGATCAGGGTGGTCCTGGGGATCAATAGTGATGTTGTTATGTGGTAAGGATATCGGGCCACCCTGATAATCTGGGTGCAGCATTGGATGAACATCAGAACCGCTGTAGTCGGGTGAAGTATCCATATGTGCACAAAAGAAAATTACTGGCAAATTTTCTTTATCGGTATTTGACGGTATAGTCGCATAAACAATACCGTGCTGGTTCACAGCTGCATCCTGGATGCCCATTTGTTTCAGTTCCTGAACCAGAACATGAGCCAGATTTTTTTGCTTTTCTGTACTGGGAAAGGACTCTGAAGCAGGGTCGCTTTGTGTGTCGATTTTCACATATTGGAGAAATCTCTCTAGTACGTCAGTTCCTGGTTCCATCGCTGATAATTTGTTTCAAATATCAGAAATGTACCTCATGCTTCACAGGTAAGAATCAGAAACACTGTTATAAGTTTGTATCATGATGCGTAAAGAAAGCAAGAAATTCCTTGAAGCCTATTTGAACAACGCCTCTCCCACCGGATTTGAAAAACCAGGACAGGAAATATGGTTGAACTATATTCGACCGTATATTGACGATTATATCACTGATGTATATGGTTCTGTTGCAGGAATAATCAATCCTGGTCAGCCTTATAAAGTAGTTATTGAAGCACATGCAGATGAAATATCCTGGTTCGTGAATTACATCACTGAAGACGGTTATTTGTATGTAACACGGAACGGTGGCTCAGATTACATGATTGCTCCTTCCAAGAGGGTGAATATTTTCACAGAAAAAGGCATCGTTATGGGGATTTTTGGTTGGCCAGCCATTCACGTGCGTGAACCGGGCAAAGAACCTGTAACCAATCAAGACAATGTGTTTATTGACATCGGCTGCAGTAAGCGCGAAGAGGTTGAAGCGTTGGGAGTTCATGTAGGAAGTGTAGCGGTTTTTGACGATGAAATGATGATTCTGAATGATCAGTACATTGTAGGAAGAGCCTTGGACAACAGAATTGGTGGCTTTATGATTGCCGAAGTGGTTCGCAGGATTGCTGAGAAGAAGAAAAAGCTTCCTTTCAGCCTATATGTTGTAAATGCCGTTCAGGAGGAAATTGGACTCAGGGGTGCCGAAATGATCAGTCGTAAAATACGGCCAGATGTGGCGATTTGTACAGATGTAACACATGATACGCATGCACCGCTCTACAATAAGAAGCGTTCAGGCGACATCAAATGTGGCAGAGGCCCGGTGCTCACCTACGGACCTGCGGTTCAAAATAACCTGCTCAAACATGTGATTGCGGCAGCAGAGAAAGCAGAAATCAGCTTTCAACGTGCAGCTGTTTCCCGAAGCACAGGAACCGATACCGATTCATTTGCCTATTCTTCGGAAGGAGTTGCAAGTGCCCTGGTATCTCTTCCCCTTAAATACATGCATACCACCGTAGAAACGGTTTCGGTGTCTGATGTGTCGGCAGTCATTGATTTGTTGTACGAAAGCGTGATTAGCTTAGAAGCCGACCAGGATTTCAGGTACATCAAGTAATCGAATAAGGGTGTACTGGCTTAATAGAATTTTCTTCATCGGTATTATTCGATTGCTTTCCAGGCTGCCGATGGGCCTGCTTTATTTATCGGCAAACGGCCTGTATGTGCTTTTATATTATGTGGTTTCCTACCGCAAATCAGTGGTTCGAACCAATCTACGTAACTCATTTCCCAATCAAGATGATGCATGGATAATATCCACAGAGAAAGCCTTTTACAGGCATTTGTGTGATGTAATGGTTGAAGTGATAAAGTCGAGTTCCATGAGCAGGGCACAGTTGCTTGGAAGCATCCGTTATGAAAATCCGGAACTGCTGCATAGGCACTACCTCAATCACAGAAGCGTGGTGGTGATTATGGCCCATACCGGAAATTGGGAATGGATCCCACCATTGGCAGCACTTATTGCTCCTCAATTCAGCCAAGGCTTGTACAAACCACTCAGTAATAAAGCCTTTGATGAATTCTTTAAACAAACGCGCACACGCTTTGGATCGGGAGTGATTCCCATGGATCGTTCCCTCAAAGTAATGATGGAACAACAACGTCAAGGTGAACTTACAGCTACAGCATTTATTGCCGATCAAACTCCTTCTAACTTGAGCAGTGGCGTATGGTTGAAGTTTCTGAATCAAGATACGCTGTTTTTTACCGGCACGGAGAAAATTGCCCGTAAATTGGGCTATGCCGTGATTTATATGAGCATGAAGCGCAACGGACGTGGAAAATATATTGTATCCATGACGGATCTCTGTGATGATGCCTCAAAAACAGAAGAAGGGTACATCACGCGGTACATGGCATCGCTTATGGAAAGGGATATCCTGGAGCAACCTGAGAACTGGCTGTGGAGCCACAAGCGATGGAAGCATCAAAGAGCGAATCAGGCCCCAAATGAGGCCTTACACAAGGCTTGAGAAATTGGTCCAATTACCTCAATAAAAAATATTGTGGAAAAAATTGTGGATATCGCACCTGTAATCGTATAATTGCCATGATATGGCTCGCAGGAAGGCGGAACAATTTGACTCTCCAGATTTGGAATTAGGTTCCTTGGCAAAGGCACTCGGTCACCCAGCACGCATTAAGATTGTTAAAATGCTGCTTGCCAGCGGTTCACTGAACTGTAAGGATATCGTTTCTAACATGCCTTTATCGCAAAGTACCGTTTCTCAACATCTTGCAGAATTGAAACAGGCAGGCATTATAGAAGGCAGGGGCTTCCGGACATCTATGATTTATTCTGTGAATAAAGATGTACTAAAATCGATGCATTCGGTAATGGGAGAACTGTTTTTCCCAAAATCCAAACCCGTTCAGGCGACTCTATTCTGAACATGGCGTTTTGAAGCGCTAGTCTTCCCCTTTCATTCTTTCAATTTCAGCTTCTAACTGTGAAATGCTGTCCGCAGTATTTTTGGTATGAAGTTGAACCAAAAATTTCAATTCTTCAATTTTTCGGGTGAGCAATTGAAAGTCCGGCGTACGTTCTTGTCGGATCTTCGGTGGTTGTTGACTGTTAACTTCAGGCTTGGCCTGAAACAATTCCGGTTGCACTGGACCATCGTTCGGTGGCGTTTTTGTTGCATGGATGATTTCTGCTTCCATTCTTTCCGTTTGATACATATCTCCTTTTCCTAGAAGCAGCCATTGCATATCCACATCGGGAAACAGCCGCAGGATGGCCAATATGAGATCTAAAGAAGGTGCATTTCGGCCCGATGCTATGTGACTTAAAACGGCTGGTGAAATGTGCGCTTTTTGTGCAAAGACGCCCCTGTTCATTCCTTTTTCATTTAAGATTTTGAAAATCCGTGTGGCCATTTCATTCATGATACAAATGTAAACTACATAAACTTTACATAAGGAATACAGCTATTGTTACATAAGTAATTTCTTAGATAGGCGCAACTTCAGCGTTTGTCGAAGCCCCACATTATCAACCTCAATGCGCAATCTGGGCATTGTCAGCATTGCTGAATGAATACAGTAGCTAATAGTTGTTAAAACATTGAAAATCAATCAATTGAGAAACCACGTAAATCGTTTTCGTAGAGTCTAAAAACGACACATAAGGCAATTTTATCACCGCACTCCCGCTAATTACAAACGTAAATTGTAAAATATCAACCTGGCAGCTTCCGCAGCGCAGACCGTAAGGATGCATGTTTATGATCCGAACGCAAAATCCACTGAGCCTTCAGGCTCGGATAAGAATCAACACAAAAAAGCACCTGCTTGAGGTGCTTACTGATACATATGATGTTTTTCTCTATGCTGATGCAGCGCTTAATAAGACGCTATAAGCAGATTATGGGGCAGAATGAGTACCCTTCACGCGAGCCTTTAGAAACGCTGTATGACCATGCCAGTGCGCATTTTAGGCTCAATCCAGGTACTTTTGGGAGGCATCACGCCATGTTCATCTGCAACCTGCTTAACTTCTGCAAACGTATTGTGGTATAGCGTGAATGTGAGATTTGCCTGATTGGCATGCATCAAATCACTGAGTGAAGCTCCAAAAAGATCACCACGAGAAAAGGTTAGGCGCTCGTCGGTTTTACTGTCAGAAATATTGAGTATTTCCTGAAAAACGAATTGTTCAAGGCATGAAACATCCAGTCCTTGCGGTATTTGGGCAGGGCGATATTGCTCCTTTAAGGTAAGTTGATACCAATCAGTCTGGTTGATACACATCCCAAAAACACCACGGGCGCTTGGTTTCACTTCTGTAATTGACTTTACACAAGTGAATTTGGTGGATAGCTTTTCAAGCAAAACCTCTGCGTCGAAAATAAGCGGCCAATGAATGAAGCGATGAAAAGGCTTAATGGTCATTTGGTTTGCTGGAAGTATCATGGACATGAAGGTTTGATCTTCCTGGCTGTTAACACGGTGTTCTGTTCCCTGAAAATAACGGGTAGTGGCAGCGATGCGATGGTGGCCATCGGCAATATAAAATGCGGGAATTGCTGCAAAGAACTCCTGTACGTTTTGGTGAAGGGAAGAAGGAACGCTCCAGACCTGATGTTGTAAGCCTGACTCACAAACAAAGTCACAGAAAACATCCCCTTTCCAATCTTCAAACGGAGCCTCGATTTGATCCGACTCGTAACAAATCAACACTGGTTCACCAACAGCGTGTGTCACTTCCATGTGCTTTACCAGTTTGAGTTCTTTTTGCGTTCGCGTATGTTCGTGCTTCTTTACAGATCCATTGAGGTAATCTGCCACGGCTACGCCGGCAATGATTCCTTCATAACACCCCCCTTGTGCCGGATCTGTCTGTCGGTAAATCATGATTTGCCGATTTGGTTCTTCAATCAGTACCTTTTGATCCTGAAGCTGCCTGAAATAGTTTCTTCCAAAACCAAAATGTCTTTCCTGGTGCTCAGGATCGGCAAAATGCAGGTATGGTTTTACTACATGCAGGTATGAAAAAGGATTATCCTCGAGAATTTGGGTTAATTCATCCTGCGTTTCGGATCCTGAAATTCTTGCGGAAACCTGAGAAGCAAAGGAAAAATCCGGACGAATAATTTTAAGTGGATGAATTTGAGGCATGGTTTTTACTTAAAAAAACCGATGATTCGTTCGGCGAGTTCTACACCAACCCGCTCCTGGGCCTCTTTGGTAGAAGCACCGATATGGGGTGATAAAGAAACTTTATCAGATTTCAGTATATCGGTGTAAACCGGAGGTTCTTGTTCAAAAACATCAATTCCCGCGAAGGCAATATGACCGGATTCGAGTGCTTGAAGCAGGGCTGGTTCGTTTACCACACCTCCCCTTGCGCAGTTGATCAAGATGGCACCTTTCTTCATCATTTGCAGCTCTGCAGCACCAATGATTTCTGATTCGCCGCCAGGCACATGAAGACTGATGAAATCACTTTTTGAAAGCACATCATGCATTTTTTGGCCTTGAAGATTCACCTTGAAATTGTTAATCGCGTATTTGCGATTGAATGTGATTACCAATTCAAATGAACGTTCCTTGTAGTCATACACAATCACATCCATTCCCAGGCCTATGGCCATACGAGCCACTTCCTGACCAATACGACCAAATCCAATAATGCCAAGAGTTTTTCCTGCAAGTTCCAAACCATTGGAACCAATTTTCTTTAGTTCATTGAATCGCTCCTTCCCTTCTGCGGGCATGATGCGGTTGGTGAGCTGCAGGTATCTGGATGTTGTAAACAGATGCGCAAATACCAATTCAGCCACAGAACGTGAGCTTGCAGCGGGCGTATTCACCACAGGGATGTTCTTGATACCGGCGTGCCTGAGGTCGATGTTATCCAAGCCTACTCCGGCTCTGGCAATCAGCTTGAGGTTGATTCCTGCATCAATCACAGCAGCATTCACCTTAGTTGCACTGCGCACAATTAGCACATCATATTCACCAATTTTTCCAGGAAGTTCATCCTGAGGAATTTTGTCGGTGATGACTTCAAAACCGGCTTCAAGCAGCATTGACTTTCCAATGGCATCAATGCCATCATTTGCCAGAACTCTGTATTTGGACATGGATTTTTCTTAATTGAAGGTTTGCATTACTTGCACAAGCGCCTGCACACTTTCCAGGGGAAGTGCATTATACATAGAGGCCCTGAAGCCTCCGACAGATCTATGACCTTTAATTCCGCTGATACCCGCTTCTTTGCAGGCGGCAAGGAACTTTGATTCAAGGGAAGCATGTTCTTCGTTCATCACAAAACATGCGTTCATGTGTGAACGGTCTTCCACCGCACAGGTTCCTCGGAAATAAGGGTTCTTATCCACTTCACCGTAAAGCAAATCAGCGCGCTCCTGAGCTCGTTTTTCCATGGCTTCAACACCACCTTCGTGTTGAACCCACATAAGGTTATACAGAGAAACCAGAATCGGAAACACCGGAGGTGTATTGTACATACTTCCCTTATCGGCATGAACCCGATAATCCATCATGGTGGGTATACTTCGTTTCACTTTGCCGAAGATGCCTTTTTTAGCGATTACCAGCGTTACGCCTGCTGGGCCCATATTTTTTTGGGCACCGGCGTAAATGAGGCTGAACTTCGATACATCAACCGGGCGGCTGAAAATGTCGGAACTCATATCGCAGATCATCGGCACAGGACTCTCCGGAAAAGACTTCATCTGCGTACCGTAAATGGTATTGTTACTGGTGCAATGGAAGTAGTCGACATCACTGGGAATGCTGTATTCTTTTGGAATATAAGAGAAATTAGATTCTTCGGAAGAAGCTATAACATCTGTAGTTCCATACAACCTTGCCTCTTTTATGGCAGCGGATGCCCAAACACCTGTATTTATGTACGCAGCTTTATGCTCCAACAAGTTGTGAGGAATCATGTAGAATTGAGTACTTGCCCCACCATGTAAAAACAGGATATCGTAATCATCAGGAACCTGAAGCAGTGACTTTACAATCGCACGAGCATCATCCATTACCTGCTCAAACTCCTTGCTGCGGTGAGAAATTTCCAGAATGGACAAACCTGTTCCGGCGAAATTCCTGATGGCTTCAACGGCTTTGTCGAATGCTTCTGGCGCCAAAATTGAAGGGCCTGCGGAAAAATTATGTACTTTGGTCATGATTCCTTTAGAAATACGTCGCAAGTTTAGAATGATATTTGTCCTTATCCAATACTTTTAACCCACAACACGATGAAGCTTTTCACATTATTGCCAATGTTGGCAATTGCGCTTACAACAGGTGCTCCAGTTCTGGGACAAACGGAAGATCCTGAACCGGTAAAAAAGACCGGGAAATTTCAATCCGACCGTATCATTAAGGGTGGAAACGTTGGCTTGTGGCTTGGTACAACCACATTCATCCAGGCTTCACCTTTTATTGGCTACCGATTTACGGATAAATTCAGCGCTGGCGTTGGCGGAGAATGCACCTATATCAGGGAGCGAACTTCAGGCCCTGCCGAAGAGTGGGCGATTTATGGCGGAAATTTATTTACCCGATATCAGGTTTTGGATGCGCTTTTTCTCCAGGGAGAATACAGCGCCATCAGTTTTCCGGACATCAACGGTAGATCATGGTACCAGAGCCCTTTGGTTGGCGGTGGTTATATGCCGGGAAGAGGATTGTATGTCATGGGAATGTGGGCCTTGAATCCCGACTATCCCATAGCCAGTCCCATCCTTAGAATGGGATTCGTGTTTTAAATCCTTGAAGTAATCAGCAAGGGTGCAATGCCAACGCCAAGGTTGAGCAATGTGCACAGCACTAAGGCAACGCGCACGGATAAAGCAGTTTGCACGGGCGCCGTTGTTTCCTCTGAATCCCTGAAATACATGGCTATGATGGCCCTGAAGTAATAGGCCACGCTTACGGCGGACAACACGAGGGCTACAACAATCAGCCATGTGTAGGAAGTGAATGCCGCTGAAAACAAAGCATATTTACCGGCAAACCCGGCGGTACCAGGAATTCCTGTCATAGACAACATGCTGATGAGCAGCGCGAAGGATTCCAAAGGATATTTTCTCGCCCATCCATTCAGCGATTCCGCATGTTCATTACCTGATTCGGATTTCATTTTATGAATCAGTGCGAAGGCCACCAGAGCAGCAAGTCCATAGCCTGCCATGTACAGCAATAAAGCTTTCGAAGCTTCTGAGTTATGCGTAAGAATGGCCAGCAAAAGATACCCTGCATGTGCAACAGAGGAATACGCCAGCATTCTTTTCAGAGACTTTTGCATGAGTGCACTCAAGTTTCCTATAACCATTGTCAATGCTGCTAAAACGGACAGTGTTGGTGTCCAGAATTCGTGCGCAGCGGTAAAAGAAACAGAGAAGATTCGGAACATTGCCACTATACCGGCAGTTTTTACTACCGTGGCCATAAATGCTGTAATTCTTCCCGGGCTACCTGTATACACATCCGGAGCCCAGAAATGAAATGGTGCTGCGGCAATTTTGAACAACATCCCGAATAAAACCATAAGGATTCCTATTTTAGCCATCGGTGTCAAACCGGTGAGTAAAGCTGCTCCAGTGTACCTGAGTCCGATTTCATAAATATCGAAACTGCCGGTGGTGCCATAAACCATGGCCACACCAAACAGCAAGATACCCGTGGCAAATGAACCCATGAGGTAGTATTTCAGGGCCGCCTCATTACTGCGCAGATCTTCTTTTCTGGAACCAGCCAGAACATAAAGAGGAATAGAAAGGATTTCAAGACCAAGAAACAACATAAAAAAACTGTTGAAAGAGGTCATGATTAATCCGCCACAAAGACTGAACAAAATCAGCGCATATACATCAGCTCCTTTATCCTCTTTTCTGGGAACAAACAAAATGGACCCCATGAATCCGAGTAAAATGAGCAACGTATTAAAGGCCAAAGAGAATTTGTCAAACTGAAGCATGGAAACCCACTGCTGTTCCCAAGGCAATTCCCAGCCGTTGTATTCCAGGACATTGATCAACAGCGACAATGTAAAAATCAACCAAACCAGAGGAGTTAACCTGCGTTCGGATTTTCCAAGGCCCGCAAAAAGCAGCACAATGGCCCCGATGAAAATGATGATTAGAGCTTTCATATGCAGTTAGCGCAGCGCAATTCGTTCTTGAAT
>JBIKKI010000092.1:0-8656 GCA_044360435.1 Bacteroidia bacterium | reverse complement strand
GCGGAGGCATGTTGTTCCTGGAAGGCGATTACACCTCGTTCAGAACCACAGGCAGCAACCCGGGAGGTGCGCCGCTCTGCTTCATCGGCGCACGCAATCAGTGGGTGCGCAACCCCTTGCCGGGCGAATTGGCTCGCGGCATCATCCTGCAAAAAAGCAGCGGCACGGTAAACCTGCGCGATAGCGCTGCGCCTTTGTCGCGGCTGGAATTCAAAGGTGGCATCCTCCGCAGCGCGAAGATGTTACAAACCGCTTCAGGGCTCCTGTCGGGCGGCAGCGCAACATCCTTTCTGCATGGCCGCCTCATGTTGCTGAACTCCGGCAACGACAACCTGAACGTGTTGTTCCCCATCGGCAAAGACAGCTTCTACCGGCCCTTGCGCATCACCCATCCAGCCTCTGTGGGCAACACGCGCACCTGGATCGCAGAATACTACCGCGCCAGTCCAGCGTCTGCTCCCCGGGCAAGCTGCCTAAAATCCCCGCTGGATTCTTTGGCCAGTGCCGGTTATTGGTTCCTGAACAACAACTACGAACACAGCAGTACGCGTTACCACCTGGGCGAAAGTGGTGTTCCATTTGTTGGCACAATGGCGCGGATGGCGCGTTGGGACAGCCTGCAGCAATGTTGGGTACAGAAATCATCTGCGGGCGTCAGCAACGGATGGCTGAGCAGCGCCGGCACACTTGGAACCGCCCGAACTGCAGGGTATCATTATCTGGCGGTGGCCCAGCTTGCCGCTTCCACGCCGCCAGACAACAATGACCGCGAAATCAGCGGAATCTCAGCGCCCGATTCGCTTCCGACATGCAACATCTTTCCAAATCCCATGGGCAACTTCATACAGATACGCTGTCCGGGCGCGGCCTCCGCACAACTTATGCTGAAAGACCTGAGCGGCAGGCTGTTGCGGTCATGGGACGTAAGCGATCAGCAGCAGCTGGATGTATCGGAACTTCCTGTGGGAACGTACGTGTACAGCCTGAGCAACCGGGAAAGGTGCTGCACAGGAATTTGTATAAAACTGTAGCGTTCAGGGTTTGGGAACCACACTGAAACTCAATCCGGTTTGGATGAAACTCTTGGCCATCCCTGTTTCTACATAGAGCCCGAGGTAAGGTATGGGCATCCATCGAAATCCGGCTGTAAGTTCCAATCCCACGGGAAACATAAACGGGAACGAAAAGTCCTTCATCATGGGGTCTTCACTTTCCAGTTTCGGTCTTCCGGTTTTAAATCCAATGCCTGCACCTCCGTAGATGCTGGTGGTTCTGCCCAGAGTAACCTGTCCGTTCAGGCGCAACAGGAAACTGCTGCTGGCATAACGCAGCCGATAATCAAAGTACTGCGCCAGCTGAGGGTTTTTCACCTTGAACCGCGCATCAAAGGCCACCCGGTTTACGCTGATGCCAATGCCAAGGTTTTTCAGCAGGGCGTATTCGGCCTTGAAGTGAAACGGACCGCGTCCCTGATAGCTGAAATCCTGCTCGTTTATGATGGGTTTGAGGATGAGGCTGTTCTGATTGGGAACACCGGCGCCAATACTGAGGTACAGATTCCCTTTCTGAAACGCATACGTTTCTTCATCCTGCGCGGATAGCACTAAGTCGGAAAAGACTGTAAGCAGCAAAAGGCTGATGAAGGATTTGAAGGTCGATTTCATTTCGGTGCGCTGAGTTGGTTGGGATATACTTCTAATGATTTACCGCCTTTGAGCAATACCTTGTAACGCACATAGTAGTTCCAGGGATTGCCACCTAAAACAACTTCGCTCACAATGCCTGAAATGGAATCTGGCAATACCATCACCTGATCCCCATAGCGCCAGGGCATGGCCAGATACGCTTCGTCACGGTGTTGGTTGGCTTTGATCAGCGCTTCGTACTGCATCATAGGGTCAAGCACCCTGCCCAGGCTGTCGCTTTTGAACACAAAACGCCGCTCGGATTTCCTCAGCGCATCCAGTTCACTGCTCAACTGCCGGATTTTTTGCTCCAGATTGTTTCGCTCGCCTTCAAGGATGCGGCTATTCCTCGTAAAAACTACAACCACAATCGCAAAGACACCAATGGCCAGCAAGCTGTATAAGATGATTTTTGCACGGTTACTCATGGGGTCTAAGGTATGAAGAATTTGTGTAGGAGTGGGTAGTTGGGAGTTGGTAGTTTCTAGTTGTTAGTCGCTACCAACTAGAAACTACCAACTCCCAACTACTCCCAACTACATCCTAAAACGCCGTCCAGCCCTGTGCCTTCAATGCGTGTCGATTTCCGCTCTTGCTGATCAGATGCAAACCCAGGTCGGATTCTGTGGCATAGCCAATCATCACCACGTCTTCCAAGGTTTCAATCAGTTTATGGTCTTCCTGAGCAATGGTAAACAGCAGCTCGTAATCTTCCCCACCCTGCAAAGCACAGACTGTCGGATCCATTTGAAAAGCCAGTGCCTGATGGAACACATCTTCGCTGATGGGCAGCCGTTCTTCCATGATGGTGAAGCCGCATCCGCTGTGCTTGCTCAGGTGAAACAGTTCTGAGGAAAGTCCGTCGCTGATGTCAATCATGCTGGTGGGACGAATGCCGGCATTGCGCAGGGCCTTGACAATGTCCAGCCGCGCTTCCGGTTTCAGCTGTTTTTCGATGATGCGCGCGTGCTGGCTGAGGTCCGGTTGCATGTTGGGATGTTCCAGAAAAACGCGCTTCTCACGTTCCAGCAGTTGGAGCCCAACGAAGGCACGTCCCAAATCGCCGCTCACACAAACAATATCGCCGGGTTTGGCACCTTTGCGCAGCACCAGATCTTCATGGGCCACACTGCCGGTGGCGCTGATGCTCAGGATCAGTCCCTGCCTGGAGGATGTGGTGTCGCCACCAACCAGTTGCACGCCATAATGGGTACAGGCCATGCGGATGCCAGCGTATAGTTCCTCTACAGCTTCCAAAGAAAAGCGATTGCTCAGCCCGATGCTCACCGTAATGGCTTCGGGTACGCCGTTCATGGCGCAGATATCGCTCAGGTTTACCACCACACTTTTGTAGCCAAGGTGCTTGAGTGGCATGTAGGCCAGGTCGAAATGCACACCTTCCAGCAGCATATCGGTGCTCAACAAGCTGAAATGCGTGTCGTTGCGTTCCAGAACCGCAGCATCATCGCCAATCCCGGTATGCACAGGCAATTGAGGTGCAGGGAAGGCCGCAGCCAGATGATCGATGAGGCGAAATTCGCCGAGGCTGCTGATTTCGGTCCGTTGGTGGTTCGCTTCCTGTTCACTCATGTCGCAAAGATATTCCGCAGGCAGGCAGTGCTGTTGGTTTTTCAACGAATGGAGGTGTCGCTATCCGAGCTCCTTTCTTATCTTCGCCATCCTATGAAGGCGGTTATTCCTGTAGCGGGTATTGGAAGCAGGCTCAAGCCACATACCCACACCCAGCCCAAATCACTGATTCCGGTGGCGGGAAAACCCATCCTCGGCCACATCATGGATAGCCTCACCAAGGCCGGTATCAAAGATTTCATCCTGATCATCGGCTACATGGGCGATAAGATTGAACAATACATCAGCCGGGAATATCCCGATTGCCGCTGCACCTTCGTGATTCAAACCCTCGGCAAAGGCACCGGTCATGCCATCTGGCTGGCCCGCGAATTCATCGAACCTGATGAAGAACTGTTCATCGTGCTCGGCGATACCATCTTTGAAGCAGACCTGCGCACCGTGCTGCAGTCGGAATGCTCCACCCTGGGCGTGAAGAAGGTGGAAGACCCTCGTTTTTTTGGCGTGGCCGAAGTCAGCGATGACAACTACATCACCAAGCTGGTTGAAAAACCCAAAATTCCCAAAAGCAACCTGGCGCTGGTGGGGCTTTACAAAATCAAGGAAAGCCGCGCCCTGCTGGAATGCATTCAATACCTCATCGACAACGAAATCCGAACCCAGAACGAGTTCCACCTTACCGATGCGCTGATGTGCATGATCAGCCGCGGAATCAAAATCCGGACGTTCCCGGTGGAACAATGGTTCGACTGCGGCAAGAAGGACATCATCCTTCAAACCAACCGCATGCTGCTGGACCGCATGGATGGCACCAACCTGCACAGTCCGCCGTTTTCCGGAACCATCATCGTTGAACCTGTGTTCATCGGGAAAAATGTACAGATCAAAGACAGCATCATCGGCCCGCACGTGAGCATCGGTGATGATGCCATCATTTCCCGCTCCATCATCAGAAATTCCATCATTGGTCCGTATGCCGAACTGCTCAACGCCATCATGGAAGATTCGCTCGTGGGCAGCGATGCCACCCTCGTGGGTGCCGTGCAAAGCCTGAACCTGGGCGACAGCGCAGAAATCAAGCTGAGCTGACATGAACTACCGCCCCGAAGCCCTCGCAGCCTTGTGTGGCGGAACGCTGTCCGGAAGTTCCATGCAATCCGTGGTGCGCGTGGCCTTTGATACCCGCCGCCTTGTCGATGCCCGCGACGCCCTTTTTGTCGCGCTTAAAACCGAACGCAACGACGGCCATCTATACATCCCGCAGGCGCTCGATGCCGGCGTGCGTGTGTTTCTGGTTTCCTCGCTGCCGCAGGACTTGCCTCCGGATACCGCCTGGATCTGTGTGGATGATACCACCGCCGCGCTGCAACGACTGGCTGCAGTTCACCGCAGCTCCTTTCGTATTCCCATCGCAGGAATTACCGGCAGCAACGGGAAAACCATTGTGAAGGAATGGCTGTATCAGCTGCTCTCGGATGATTTTCGCACAGCCCGCAGTCCCGGCAGCTTCAACTCTCAGATTGGCGTGCCCATCAGCGTGCTCACCCTGAAACAGAACGACCAGCTCGGGCTGTTTGAAGCCGGCATCAGCCGGGAAGGGGAGATGCAGCCGCTGGCCAACATCATCAAACCCAACCTTGGCATCTTCACCCACCTCGGTCCGGCGCACCAAAGTGGATTCCCCAGCCTGAAAGCCAAACTTGAAGAAAAATTCCGCCTTTTTGCAGATTGCGATGTGCTGGTCTGCGGCACCGATCAGCCGGAAGTGCGCGAGGCAGCTTCAGCCCTGCGCTCCCGACAGCCACTCATGCAGCTCATCACCTGGGGAAGCAGGGAAGGTGCCAAGTTTCAGCTCGTAGCCGCCGAAACACAGGGTCCGTTCACGCTGCTAAAGATCAAACACCGCGGCTCCATCCTGGAATGCAGCATCCCGTTTTCCGATCAGGCTTCCATAGAAAATGCCCTTACCTGTTTCTGCGTGCTCTATGCCCTGGAACGTCTGGATCCGGAGCACATCGAACGCTTCAAACGTTTGCAGCCCGTTTCCATGCGGCTGGAAGTGCTGGAAGCCTGGAACGATTGCCGCCTGGTGAACGACAGCTATTCCAGCGACCTTGATGCCCTGAAGGTGGCCTTGCAGTTCCTCGACCAGCAAAGTGGAAGCCGTTCTAAAGCGTTGATCATCAGCGACTTTGCCGATGCTGAGGCCAACAATCGGCAGGTCTATGGAACGTTGGCCGGCATGTTGACCGCGCACCGCATTCGCCGGGTGCTGGCCGTGGGTCCGGCGCTGGCAGCCGCTGCCGATTGCTTTCACGGGCTACAGGTACTTTTTTTCCCCGATACCGAAGCACTATTGGCCGCAGTTCCCACCCTGCAATTCCACAAAGAGGCCATTCTGGTGAAGGGTGCCCGGCGTTTTCGCTTTGAACGGCTGGTGAAGCTGCTGGAGCAGAAGTCGCACAGCACGCGGCTGGAAGTAAGCCTTGATGCCCTGCGCCACAATTACGGCGTGTACCGCAAACATATTGGATCCGATTGCCGCCTGATGGCGATGGTGAAAGCCTTTGCCTACGGGAGCGGCGGACAGGAAGTGGCGCTGCTGCTGCAAAATCAGGGCGTGGATTATTTCGCGGTGGCGTATCCGGATGAAGGTGTGGAACTGCGCCTCGCCGGCGTGCACAAGCCCATCATGGTGCTGAACACCCGCCCCGAAACCCTCGACCAGATGGCGGAACACGCGCTGGAGCCGGTGGTGTACAGCGTGGAATTACTCGAGGCGCTGGGTCGTCATCCCGCGGCTTTCGAGTTGCCCATGCATCTGGAAATCGACAGCGGCATGCACCGACTGGGTTTTCAGGAAGCAGCACTGACAGCACTGCTAAAGGCGCTGGAAAAGCACCCAAATCTGCGCATTGCTTCGGTATTCTCGCACCTGTCGGCTTCCGAAGCTATTGAACACGATGATTTTACCCGGTTGCAGATAGATCGTTTTGAGCGCATGAGCCACAGCATCCACAGGCATACCGGGCAGGAATTCATGCGTCATATCCTGAATACCGCCGGCATTCTGCGTTTCCCTGACGCGCGTTTTGATATGGTGCGGCTGGGCATCGGACTCTATGGTATCGACCCCTCAGAACATATTCAGAAGCAGTTGAAGCCCGTGGCCACCTTCCGCAGCATCGTGTCTCAAGTTCAGCAACTGGAACCGGGTGAAAGTGTAGGATATGGAAGAAAGGCGATGAGCAATGAACCACGGAGCATAGCCGTGATAGCCGTTGGCTACGCCGACGGATTGCGCAGGGAACTGGGCAACGGGCACTGGCATGTCCGCATTGGCAGGTATCTGGCGCCCATAGCAGGCAGCGTGTGCATGGACATGTGTATGGCCGATGTTACCGGAATGGATGTGCGGGCGGGTGATGAAGTAGTCATCTTCGGCCAGGATCCTGATGTGCAATCCATGGCAGCAGCCTGCGATACCATTCCCTACGAAATACTCACCGCCGTATCCCAACGGGTGAAGCGGGTATTTGTTAAGGAATAAGAAGCAGGTTCAGGAAATTGCCGGTTTAGCCAACGTGTTTAAATGGCTGAAATGGCTTCTTAAAGCATCCAAAAAAGTAGGATGAGCATGGTATTCCAGATTGAATTCTTTGGCGGTTTGTCTGACGATGGGTGCAATATTTTTGTAATGCACGTGGCAAACGGTAGGGAACAGATGGTGTTCAATTTGGAAGTTTAGTCCGCCGATGAACCAGGCCAGCACCCGGCTGCGCTCCGCGAAGTTTGCCGTAGTTTTTAACTGGTGTATGGCCCAGCTGTTTTCCATGCTTCCGTTATGGTCCTCTGCGCTGTAAAACTCCATGTCTTCGCCCACATGTGCCGGCTGGGTAGCCAAAGCGAGGATGATTCCACTGATGCAGTGGTGCAGGAGGAAACCGAGCACGGTATGCCAGATGCCGAATGGCGACATCCACAAAGGCAAGAAGAAGGTAACAGGCCAGTAAATCAGCTTAAGTACAATGATTTCCAACAAGGCCCTCCGATTGCTGCGACCCATCCGGGGATAAATGTCCAGCTTACGGTAACGCGTATATTGCTCAAAGTCCTTGCTGAGAATCCAGACGAATGGATAAATCATGTAAAGCAGCACTACATAAAAGGCCTGGAAGCGGTGCATGAAATGATGCGGGTGGCGGGGTGAAAAGCGAATGATGGTTTTGCGGATATCTTCATCATGCCCCACAATATTGGTATATGTGTGGTGAAATACGTTATGCTGTATTTTCCAGTTGATGTGGTACGCACCCACCAGATTGAGCAGGTTTCCCATAGCATCGTTCACCCATTTTTTCGCAGAATAGGCGCCGTGGTTGGCATCGTGCATGATGGCCAGTCCGATGCCCACCATGCCCAGACCCATCAGCGACCAAAGTGCGTAATGCAGCCATAGGGAACCGATTTGGCCGCTCATCAGCCAACAAAGAGGGGTAAGGTACATCACCACGATGATGAAGGTTTTCCATTTCATCGCGGTATTTGCATGACGGTCTATGCCATTTTGTGTGAAATAATCATTTACCCGGCGTGTTAAAACCTGGAAGAATTCAGGATGCTGATTTTTGTTGAAAGCCACCTGTTGTGAGTTCATACGGAAGTTCCCCTTTAAAAGAAGTTTCGAAAATAAGCAAATGGAGTTTGATGAAACGAACCCTCTGTCATCATGCGACCGTAGGGAGTCCCGGGAACCGCAGGGAGTCCCGGGCTTCTTGTCTGTCATCCCGAGCTTGCCGAGGGACATGGTGCCTGCCCCTATCGAACTGGGCAGCAGGCTGGTAGGGGAGCCTGTCGAATGACATCATTGCTTGCCTGCTCCTGCTTTAAGGAATCAAACGACATCCAATACCCCTGTCATCATGAGCCTGTCGAATGACATCATGAGCGTGCCTGCTCCTACTTGTAGGAGTTGAATGACACCATTGCTTGCCTGCTCCTACTTGTAGGAGTTGAATGACACCATTGCCTGCCTGCTCCTACTTGTAGGAGCCGAATGACATCACTGTTTGCCATAAGCGCAGTCGGTTGGAGGAACAACTTAAAAAAATAATAAAACGTTAAAACACTGTCTAACTCATTCATTATCAATGAATTAAAGCGAAGTTTCACTAAATACGGAAGTGTTTCATTTACTGTGTCAGAGTTATTAAAGATTCAACTTCACCCTCCCCATTGCCCAGCTCCACCCAAAGCCGCATCTTTGAATGCCCGTCGGGCTTCGGCTTGGGCAGCAACCTCAACAGCCAATGGAACATATCGTCGCCACACAACGCGCCTTCTTCAATACCAACCAAACCAAAGACCTGGCCTGGCGCGTT
>JBIKKI010000015.1:0-27249 GCA_044360435.1 Bacteroidia bacterium | reverse complement strand
CCACATTGCCAATAATCATGTCCTGATCGCCATCATCATCGGTATCCCACAACAAACAGCTGCTGCCTCCGGCATGGCGCCACTTAAATGGCTGTGTGCATTCACCCAAAAAAACTTCATTGGCAAAAGGTGATTCACGGAAATAACCATGACAAAAATCTACCAAACGAAACCGGAAGCTGTCTGCAGCAAGTCCAAATTCCACCTGTTCATTCCTGCACATGGCATAACCACCGTAAGTGCTTTGGTAAAATACAGCATCAAGGTCACCGTCGCGATCTAAGTCTGTAAAGGAAGGAATATCTCCGGGATCCAGCAGGAACGGCTGCATGTTGAACGGAGGATTGGCAATAACTTCCCTGAAGATATCTCCCAGATCCTGAAATTCCGGAATAGGACCTTGGCTCACATTCTTGTAAATCCTGAGCCTTCGGTCAATATCACGGGTGAAGATGTCCATTTTACCATCAAGATTATAGTCGGCGGTAAGGTAAATGGCCAGGCCCTGTGGCAGGTATAACTCGTATTCCGCACGGTATGCAAATTTTGCGCTGCCCGGACTTCCAATATTGACAAATGGCAACAATTTGTCTCCGGTGCGGTCAAATACCAACAGGTCGTTCAGGCCGTCAGAATTGAGGTCCATGTTGCTGAACTGAACGTTGTTCATTCCACCGGCCCAGGCATTGTGCAATGGTATTCCATCAGCACGTACTGGAATCTGGTTGCTCAGTGCATAGGTGAAATCAGGTTTTTGTCCGAAGGCAGGGACATAAACAACAAGCACTGAGCATAAAAACATGGTTAAACGCATCCGAAACATCTTTCACGAAAATAACTTTGAGCCGGCAAAAATGGTTCTGTTGTCATGGCACAATTGGCATTCGGAGCAAAAAAGAAAAAAGCATGAACACTGAAGACATTTATAAGTTATACGAGGAATGCGCTTACAACGTATGCACAGATACACGAAACCTGAAGGCAGGTTCTTTATTTATCTGCCTGAAAGGCGCCAATTTTGACGCGAATGCGTTTGCGAAATCTGCGGTGGAAGGTGGATGTTCCTATGCGCTGGCATCAGACTTTGCCTACTGCGACGGATTGCGCATTCATTACGTGCCTGATACCTTACTGGCCCTTCAGGATCTGGCGAGGTTACACCGACAGAAAATGAATGCCACCATCATTGGAATCGGGGGAAGTAACGGCAAAACCACCACCAAAGAGCTTACTGCTGCGGTTTTGTCCAAGCGTTTTAACACCGTGGCTACTCAGGGCAACCTCAATAACCACATAGGTGTTCCACTCACATTGCTGCGTCTGCGGCCGGAAACGGAAATGGCGGTCGTGGAATTGGGAACCAATTCACCTGGTGAAATTGCTGCTTTATGCCAGATTGCCCAACCCGATGCCGGCGTCATTACAAATATTGGCAAAGAACATTTGGAAGGCTTTGGAAGCCTGGAAGGTGTGGCCAAAGAAGAGAGCGAGCTTTATCGTTATTTACAATTGAATGAAGGACTGGCTTTTGTCAATGCCGATGATGAATGGTTGATGCGTATGGCATCACGCCTGAAGCAAACCATTCAATATGGTTTTAAGCACAGTGCTGCCGGGCTTTCTGTGGAAGTAAACAGTTGGTTTCCTGAGTTGAAGGTACGCCTGAATACCCATGAAGGAAGCATCAGTTTTAGTTCGGCTCTGGCGGGTGCGCACAATCTGACCAATATCCTGGCAGCCATGACCATTGCTGATCACTATGGAGTAACGTACAGCGAATCGGCGGCGGCTGTTGAAGCATACAAACCGGCAAACAACAGATCCCAGTGGATTCAAACGGCCCATAATCTGATTTGGCTTGATGCCTATAACGCTAATCCAAGCAGCATGCAGGCTGCCATGGAGAGTTTTTCATTATGGGAACACCCGCATAAAGTGTTGATGTTGGGGGATATGTTTGAATTGGGTGCTGCCGCTGATGAAGAGCATTTGTCCATTGGCAACCTGGCCCAGAATCTCGGATTTAAGGAAGTATTTCTGGTTGGATCATATTTTCATCGCCTTATAGCACCGGGCTCAGGTGTCCACACATTTCTGCAGGTGGGGAATTTAAAACAACATCTTTTGGATCATCCCCTGCAAGGAGCGGCGGTTTTGGTGAAGGGCAGCAGGGGTGTTGCTATGGAAGCGCTTGTAGAAGTGTTGTAATTCCTTAAAGACTTTTTAATTTTGAGCAATGACGAAAAGCATTTTTTACAGTTTCGCTGCGGCCAGCATCCTGTTATTGGCTTGTAAGGCGCCCAAGCCTGTAGCACCCAATACAGGAAATGCACAGAATGCATCCAGCACCAGTTCTATTGATATCAAACCGGAATGGCTGGATGTGGCCAAGGATATGGACAATAGTGCTACCATGCAGCAATTGGCCACGGGCAAATCCATTTATTACGGTGCCTGCACCAAATGTCACGGTTGGAAAGATGCCAAAAAATATGACGCGGTTGCATGGGAACGGATTTTACAGTCGATGATACCCAAGGCAAAGCTCACACCCGACGAAGCACATCATCTTCGTTTGTACACCATTGTATATCAAAAGAGTTAAAACCCAAAGTGCATAAAATAAAAAAGCCCCTGAACAGGGGCTTTTTTATGCTTGAGGCCGATTGATTCAGGATTTAACCTGTGCAACAATGGCTTTGAATGCTTCTGGATTATTCATGGCCAAATCCGCAAGAACTTTACGGTTTAATTCAATACCCTTGGTTGAAGCAAGGTGCATGAATTGGCTGTAAGACAGACCTTCCTCACGAGCCGCAGCATTGATACGCTGAATCCAGAGTGCTCTAAATTCACGCTTTTTTGCGCGACGGTCGCGGTAAGCATAGGTGAGGCCTTTTTCGACCGCGTTTTTGGCAACGGTCCATACGTTTTTCCTGCGTCCGAAGTAGCCTTTGGCTAACCTCATGACCTTCTTCCGGCGTGCGCGGGAAGCTACATTGTTGACTGATCTTGGCATATTTGTTTAGTTTACTGACCTAAGCGCCCCGAGTTCACAGGGACTTTAAAGCTACGGTCAAAGGTTTCGGTTTATTTTCCCAAACGGAGCATGAATTTCACATTCCGCTCATCAGCAGGGCTGATCACGGTATCATGACCGAGTGCCCGCTTTTGTTTGGTGGTTTTCTTGGTGAGGATATGGTTTTTGAACGCCTTATTGCGCACAATTTTCCCTGAGCCTGTTACCTTAAAGCGTTTTTTAGCGCTCGAGTTGGTCTTCTGTTTGGGCATATAATTGATTCGTTAAAGTTCGTTTATCCTTTTTTTCCTTTGGGGGCTAATAAGATAGCCATCTTCTTACCTTCAACTTTGGGTGCCATTTCCATTTTGGCCATGCCCTCATCCTGAAGGGTATTCGCAAATTTCATCAACAGCTCTTCTCCGCGTTCCTTGTACATAATGGTACGGCCACGGAAGAATACATAACACCGAACCTTGTTGCCTTCTTGCAGGAAGTGGCGGGCATGATTCAGTTTAAAGGCGATGTCATGGTCGTCAGTATTTGGTCCGAAACGGATTTCTTTAATGACCTGCTTGACGGTATTTGCTTTGATTTCCTTCTGTTTCTTTTTTTGCTCGTAGAGGAACTTCTTGTAATCAACAATTTTACATACCGGCGGATCTGCGTTTGGAGATATTTCTACCAGATCCAAACCCGCTTTGAAAGCCAATTCTATAGCCTTGGCTAAAGGATATAAACCCTGTTCAATGTCGTCACCAACCACGCGAACCTGCTCGGCGGTAATGGCATTGTTGATTTTGTGCAGGGGCTCTTTTTCCCTTCTGTTGAATTTTTGCAAGTCCTGTTCCTTTAAAAGGTCGTTTCTTTTGTAATGATTGCGGAAAATTCCGCAAGGCTCATTGACCCCAAATCTGCGCCTCCATGCTTTCGAACACTTACCGTTTGTGTATCGGCTTCCTTCTCACCAACCACCAACATGTAAGGAATCTTGCTCATTTCTGCGTCACGGATTTTCTTACCCGCTTTTTCAGACCTTTCGTCAATAAGTCCGCGAATATCGGACTTTTTAAGTAATTGCAAAACGCTTTGTGCATATTCTATATGCTTTTCACTGATGGGCAATACGGCAACCTGGTCCGGAACCAACCATAAGGGTAAATTTCCACCTGTATGTTCCAATAAAACCGCAACGAAACGTTCCATGCTTCCGAAGGGAGCCCTGTGGATCATTACCGGACGGTGCTTTTGTCCATCAGAGCCGGTATAGTTTAATTGAAAGCGCTCGGGTAAATTATAATCTACCTGAATGGTGCCCAATTGCCATTCTCTGCCCAATGCATCCTGAACCATGAAGTCGAGCTTTGGGCCGTAAAACGCTGCTTCTCCGTAAGCGACGGTTGTAACCATTCCCATTTCCTGAGTGGCTTCAATGATGGCCGCCTCAGCGCGGTTCCAATTTTCTTCTGAACCAATGTATTTTTCCGGATTGTTGGGGTCTCGCAGACTTACCTGTGCAGTGTATTGTTTAAAGTCAAGCACGCGCAGCACATACAACACCAGATCAATCACGATTTTAAATTCTTCTTTTACCTGATCCGGCTGGCAGAAAATATGCGCGTCGTCCTGGGTGAAACCACGAACCCTGGTTAATCCGTGCAGTTCTCCGCTTTGTTCGTAGCGATAGACTGTTCCAAATTCGGCAAAACGCAAGGGGAGGTCTTTATAGCTGCGCGGCTCACTGTTGTAAATTTCACAGTGGTGCGGGCAATTCATGGGCTTGAGCAGGAACTCCTCGTTTTCGTCAGGCGTATGTATGGGCTGGAAGCTATCCTTACCATATTTAGCGAAGTGTCCGCTGGTTACATACAGTTCTTTGGATGCAATATGAGGCGTAATCACTTGCTGATATCCCAGGTCGCGTTGTTTCTTTCGGAGAAACTGTTCCAGACGATCACGCATGGCCGCACCCTTGGGAAGCCACAAGGGAAGTCCCTGACCAACTCGCTGACTGAAAGTGAACAAGCCCATCTCCTTACCCAATCTGCGGTGGTCACGCTTTTTTGCTTCTTCCAACATCAGCAGGTATTGATCCAGTTCTGATTTTTTAGGAAAGGTAATGGCGTAAATCCTGGTGAGTTGTTTGTTCTTTTCGTTCCCCCTCCAATATGCTCCTGCGGTATTGAGCAGTTTTACTGCTTTGATATGACCGGTATCAGGAATATGTGGTCCTCGGCATAAATCAACGAAGTTGCCTTGTTCATAGAAGGTGATGTTTCCGTCTTCCAGGCCTTCGAGCAATTCCAGTTTATACGGATCATTTTTTTCGGTGAAGTATGCCACCGCATCCGCCTTAGATATTTCTTTTCTGATGTAGGGATTGGCCTGACGGGCCAGTTCGAGCATTTTTTTCTCTATGGCTTCGAACTCTTCTGAACTGAAGCGCTTGTCTCCGAAATCGATATCGTAGTAAAAGCCGCGTTCAATGGGCGGCCCAATGCCCAACTTAATGCCGGGAAATGCTGCTTCGAGTGCTTCGGCCAACAAGTGAGCACTGCTGTGCCAAAATGCAGCTTTGCCTTCCGGATCATTCCAGGTGAGCAGGGCAAGCGTGGAATCAGATTCGATGCTGCGCGTGGCATCCACCACCTGATCATTCACTTTTGCCGCCAGCACGTTGCGTGCCAGCCCTTCGCTGATGCTCTTGGCGATGTCCAGGGCAGTGATTCCTTGCGGATATTCCCTGACAGCACCATCCGGAAACGTAATCTTGATATTCATGCTTCGCTGCGCGATGTCGTAAAGTTGGCAAAAATAAGCAGGCATCCTGCTGAATGGAATACCCGTTCAGCAGGATGCCATAAAAAAGCCGCTGTTTTTGTGCAGCGGCTTTTTTTTATTTAGTGTTTTTCGTCTCCCGAACAACAGGCTTTCTTCCCTGCAGTCGGTGAAGCTTGTGCTTCTGATTTCGCATCGTCTTTGCAGCAATCCTTTTTCGGAGCGCTGCCAGCACCTCCGCAAGCTTTGAATTTGCCGTCGGCACCATATTGGCTCATGCAACGCGCCTTTGAAGCTGAATCACACTGCATGCTGTCGCAGTAACGTGCACATTCTTCCTTGCTCATAGTGGCACATAAGCTCATATCGCAACCTTTTGCGGCGCCCGCTTTTGTATCGCAACATTCTGTTTTCTTGGTTTCACAAGTTGCCCCGGTTTTGTTTCCTCCTGGCTCTGCGATGTATGGAGCAATGATCAGAGAAACGATGCTGGTAAGCTTAATCAGGATGTTCATGCTCGGACCACTGGTGTCTTTGAATGGGTCACCAACGGTATCACCGGTTACCGACGCTTTGTGTGGTTCGGATTTTTTGTAATGCGTAACACCATCAATTACCACACCTTTTTCAAATGATTTCTTGGCATTGTCCCATGCGCCACCGGCGTTGTTCTGGAAGATGCCCATCAATACACCGCTTACCGTAATACCTGCCAGCAATCCGCCCAATACTTCAGGACCGAAAAGGAAACCTACGATGACCGGAGAAATCAATGCAATGGCACCGGGAAGCATCATTTGACGGATAGAAGCCTTGGTGCTGATTTCCACACACTTTTCGTATTCGGGTTCGGCTTTATATTCCATGATACCTGGAATCTCGCGGAACTGCCTGCGCACTTCCTTTACCATATCCATGGCTGCATTTCCCACGGCGGCAATGGCCAGTGCTGAGAAGATGAAAGGAATCATACCACCTACAAACAAGGCAGCAAGAACAGGTGCTTTGTAAATGTCGATACCGGTGATTCCGGCTACACCTACAAAGGCAGCGAACAGGGCCAAAGAAGTAAGCGCCGCTGAAGCAATGGCAAAACCTTTGCCTGTTGCAGCGGTAGTATTACCCACAGCGTCCAAAATATCTGTACGTCCACGAACTTCTTCCGGAAGATCGCTCATTTCAGCAATTCCTCCTGCATTATCGGCGATCGGACCAAAAGCATCAATGGCCAATTGCATTGCTGTTGTTGCCATCATGCCGGCAGCAGCAATCGCAACACCATACAATCCTGCAAAGGCATAAGAGATATAAATGCCTGCAGCCAGGGTGATGATTGGAATAACGGTAGATTCCATGCCTACAGACAAACCGCCAATAATGTTGGTTGCATGTCCGGTGCCTGATTTTTGGACGATGGAGTTTACCGGGCGCTTACCCATGGCTGTATAAAATTCAGTGATCCAGCTCATGATGGCACCAACCACCAAACCGGTGATGATGGCATAATAAACATCCATGCTGCTGAACTTAACACCACGAAGTTCCAGTTCAGCCGGCAGCAACATAGTTACGGCAAAATAGCTGGCGGCAATGGTCAGGATGATGCTGGACCAATTTCCCAGATTCAGCGCCTGTTGCACATTGCCTTGGTCGTTCTTGATGCGGACGAAAAAGGTACCAATAATGGAGAATATCAAGCCCATACCTGCAATGACCATTGGAAGCAGAATGGGAGAGAGGCCGCCGTAATTATCAGCGGATGCATTGATTTCCTGACCAAGAACCATAGTGGCAAGGATGGTAGCTACATAGCTGCCGAACAGGTCAGCGCCCATACCGGCTACGTCGCCAACGTTGTCACCAACGTTATCAGCGATGGTCGCAGGGTTGCGTGGATCATCTTCAGGAATTCCGGCTTCTACTTTACCAACCAGGTCGGCACCAACGTCCGCAGCCTTGGTATAAATACCACCGCCAACACGTGCAAACAAAGCGATTGATTCGGCACCCAGGGAAAACCCGGTCAATACTTCAATGACTGTTTTCATGGCATCGCCCTGCAAAGCAGCATCGGTGCCTACGTAGAACATGTTATAAAAGGCAATGAACAACCCTCCAAGACCCAAAACGGCAAGACCGGCTACACCCAATCCCATCACGGTTCCACCATTAAAGGAAACCTGTAAGGCTTTTGCAAGGCTGGTTTTCGCAGCCTGGGTGGTACGTACGTTGGCTTTGGTGGCAATGCGCATTCCGAAATAACCGGCAAGTGCAGAAAGGAATGCTCCGATCAGGAATGCGATGGAAATGATCCAATGTGAATGGATTTTAATTCCGTTGACTTCTTTAACTGTTCCGCTGTATGCCAATAAGGCGGCAGCAACAATTGCGAAGTAGCTCAGTACTTTCCATTCGGCGCGGAGGAACGCCATAGCACCACGAGCAATTTTTCCTGCAAGATTTTGCATTTTTTCATCACCCGCATCCTGACGGCTTACCCAGGAACTTTTGAGTGCCATCACAATGAGTCCGATGACACCCAAAGCGGGTACGAGGTAGAGTATGGTATCTTTCATGATAGAAGTTCTGTTTGAACAGGGCCGCGAAATTAAGATTTTCAGATGAAACTGAAGCATTCAAAGGGCACCACACCCAAGGCCTGCTAAAAACTCAAAGGCAAAACGCGGATATTTCCCTCTTGCAACATCAAACCGGGAAGCGGGATTTTAATCATATCCAACAAACTGAAGAATTCTTTCATCCCCTTTCTACGTACAGGAATTCTGCTGAACCGAATGTCAGGAGACAAATACCACTGGCTGCTGCGTGCAATGTCCATGCGGTTTTGGAGCATGCCTTGTTGGTCTGTCCAGCTGTTGCGGTAGCCGCCCAACATTCCATTTGCACCATAACCCAAAGCCAGATTCAGCCAGCCCGGAAATTTAGAACCAGGGCCAAGGAGGTCTTTTAATCCTGCTGATAACCAATACGTTTGCCCGTTATAATCCTTCATCAGGCGTTCGGCTGGATTTGCCCCCAATACCGCAGGCCTGAGCGCGGCATAGTTTGTTGGTGCATAGCTAAACTTCAGCAGGATTTTATTTTCGCCCCAACGATACAGCTGTGCTCCAGAAAGCAAAGCGCCGAAGGCATTGGCTGTTAAATCAGCCTTGCTAGCACCCCAGCCGCTGCTGAATCCATCCAAGATTTCCAGAGGGTTTTGAAAACACAATGCACTGATGGCGCTCAGACCAGCGCTTTTCTTTTGCGCATAACCGCTCCAGCGATACCAGCGATATGTTTGATTGGAAAGTTGAAAAGCGGAAAAGGCATGACCACATTTATCCATGCCCCGCCATTCCCGGGCATCATTGTGCCAATGAAATTTTTGCATGGGATAACCTGCATACCAAAGCCCATACAAACCTGAATATACGGCTGCTGTTCCTCCAATGACTGCGCTGTGTACAATCAGCGTTCTTTTGCGATAAAGTTGGCTGCTGTCAACACTTGCTGAAAATAATGGCTCAGAATTCAGCAGGAGTAACAGCAACGCGTACCTCATTGAAGTATCTGACTTCTGGTAGCTTCAAGAATGTTAAATGCCTCGGCGCTGTCCGGGGCTTCGGCATAAACCCTGAGCACAGGCTCGGTACCCGAAGGACGAATCATCACCCATGATCCGTTATTCAGTCTGAATTTATATCCGTCCATATCTTCTACGGCGGTAACCTCATAAGGCCCGAATTGGGTAAAGGTGCGTTGAGCGCAAGCTGTAACAATGGTGTTTTTCTGCTCATTGTTCAGGTGCAAATCGTAACGTTCTACGGCAAAACTTCCGGTTTCAGCATACACATCCTGAATCAGTTCACGGATGCTTTTTCCGGTAAGAGCCATATATTCCATCAACACCAGTCCTATCCAAACACCATCGCGTTCCGGAATATGACCTTTTACGGCAATTCCTCCACTTTCTTCGGCCCCAATGAGTACATCTCCGTGAACCATGTATTCACAGATATACTTGAAGCCAATTTTCGTGGTGATGCTTTCCAGGCCTTTCAAGCGACATAATACGTCTACTTTATCGCTCACGCTGAAGCTTTTCACCACGGTTCCGCTCAATCCTTTGTATTCGGTGAGGTATTTGATGAGCAGCAAAATAATGTGGTGGCTGTCCACAAACGAACCATCGGCATCAAAAAACCCAATGCGGTCGGCATCACCATCGGTAGCCAATCCGCACGACAACTGATCATTGTCACGCAACAAGGCCGATAGTTCCGGCAAATTCTTCAAAATAGGCTCCGGTGCACGACCCATGAAGCCAGGGTTATAATCACAATGCAGTAGTGACGCTTCCGGCATCAGTTGCCTGATGACCTTTTGACCCGCGCCGTACATGGCATCGTAAGCCAGCTTTGGTCCAAAGGAGGATAAAAGCCCCATGTTGAACGACGCCCGCACATGTTCCAAATACATGGCTTCCATGTCCAAATATTGGATGATTCCTTGGTCAAGGAGTTCCTCCAGCGGCTTTGGTTGCGCAGGAACATGGTTGGGTATCAATGCCTCAACTTTGGCCACATCACCTGGTACAGCAGGGCCGCCATAAGCCGCCTTAATTTTATAGCCATTATACGATGGAGGGTTGTGGCTTGCAGTAATAATGATGCCTAAATGGGCCGTAAGTTTATTTGTTGCCAAACTAACCATGGGCGTTGAAACAAAACCATCGGAAAGGAAGGTTTTGATGCCATGAGCAGCAAATATCCTGGCGGTTAAAGAGGCAAACAGTGCACCGCCAAAACGACAGTCGTAGCCAACAACGCATACAGGTGACTCATAAAGTTGCTTCAGATGTAATGCGGTGCCTTCGGCCACACGCATCACATTTTCTGTGGTGAAGGTTTCTGCGATGATGTCTCGCCAGCCGTCGGTGCCAAATTTTATTTGATACATTTCAGTAGATTCAATTGAAGAATTTAACGTAGTTGCTCACCTGCGACCAGCTATATTTTGCAAGGGCTTTCAGGTATTTTTCGGAATCCAGTTCTGAAATCAGCGTGCTGTTCATCCGGCTCAGAACGTATTTGAATTTCTTGTCTTTCAGCACATCTTCAGCCGTTTTGTACTGATACAATATGCCAAAACCCATTAATAAGTCAAGGCTGATGGGATCCAGCTTTTTGTTGTTTACAAAAATGGTGATGCCCTGAATGTCGTATTGAACGAAGCCGTAGGGCGTTTTTGTCCAGGTTTCATTCACTTCAATTCGTGTAACGACCACTTCGCTGCGATAGCGGTAATCGTAATAGCGCGATCCTCCGATGTTCAGCAGAATTTCCCTGTTGCTGTTCAGGTAACGCTGGATTTCCTGAAAGAAAACATTGCCAATTTCCAGGGAGTCATTGGGATCGGGTTCTATGAAATACTGGATGTTTTTGTTGTTGGGAACCTGGTAGGAGCCTATGATTTCTTTTTTCTTATTAAAAGCGCGATCCCGGATTTGAAAGGATTTTTCTGATTCCGAAGCGAAGTTCTTATTGCCAAACTGCACCAGGTTGAAATGGTACCTTCTGCTGGTTATTGCCTGCCAGAAACTCAGTTTTGCCGGTCCATTCACGTTTACATCAATCATAGATTTCACCAGAAAAGGAAATGCTTCCTGAGCATCTACGAACCCGTACGAAATTTTACCTCCCCTGGATTCATTCACAAAGCCAAAGCCCAGAACCACGAAGCTGGTTCTGGTTCTGGAGGTGGACCATAATTCGTACAGGAATAAGTGGTGGGTTCTGGACATTTCAGTTCCGGAACCTTTTTCAATGGCAGCGAGGGATTCCTTGGTGATTTTAACCTTCTTCTTTGGTGAGTCCCAGAGCGTGATTTGTTCCTGTTCTATCAGGCTGTACAAAAACGCCGGAAGTTTTGCTGTCAGGTTGAAGCCGAAGGTGTCTTGTTGCTTGCTGATGTCCAGATGCAGCAGCACAGGTACTTCTGTGTACGCGCGCAGCGCAGCCCCGTAACTCAGGGCAAGCATGAACAGGAAGCCGCGGAAGCCAATCATACAAAAGCATTCAGCCCTGTGATTTCCATACCCAGAATCAACAGGTGGATGTCGTGCGTGCCTTCATAGGTGATCACGCTTTCAAGATTCATCATGTGGCGCATGATGGGATATTCGCCGGTAATGCCCATGCCACCAAGCATTTGGCGTGCTTCACGTGCAATTTCCAACGCCATCTGCACATTGTTTCTTTTCGCCAGGCTGATTTGGGCGGGCGTCGCTTTTCCTTGATCCATCAGGCGTCCCAAACGCCAGTTGAGCACTTGGGCTTTGGTGATTTCTGTAAGCATTTCAGCCAATTTCTTTTGCTGGAGCTGAAATCCACCAATGGGCTTGCCAAATTGTTCCCTTTGCAGGCTGTAGCGACGCGCCGTATCGTAGCAATCCAAAGCCGCACCAATGGCACCCCATGAAATACCGTAACGGGCGGAATTCAGGCAGGTGAGGGGCCCTTTCAAGCCTTCAACACCGGGCAGAATGTTCTCTTTTGGAACGCGAACATCATTGAACACCAATTCTCCGGTGGCCGATGCACGCAAGCTCCATTTATTGTGTGTTTCGGGCGTGCTGAAACCTTCCATGCCACGCTCAACGATTAAGCCCTTGATTTTACCTTCTTCGTTCTTGGCCCAAACCACAGCAACATCGGCAAATGGTGCATTGGAAATCCACATTTTCGCACCATTCAGGATGACGTGGTCTCCGGCATCTTTGTAATGGGTAACCATGCCACCTGGATTGCTGCCATGGTCGGGCTCGGTAAGTCCAAAACAACCCATCAGGGTTCCGTTGGCCAGTCCGGGCAAGTATTTTCTGCGTTGTTCTTCGCTGCCAAACTTATAAATCGGATACATCACCAAAGAACCCTGAACACTGGCAGTACTGCGTACGCCGCTGTCGCAGCGTTCCAACTCCTGCATGATCAGTCCGTAGGTGGTATAGTCCATGCCACCGCAGCCATATTCTGCAGGCAATTGAGGGCCAAAGGCTCCGGCTTCTGCCAAGCCTTTAATGATGCTGTGCGGAAATTCTGACCTCTGGGCATAGTATTCAATGATGGGTGATAAATCGCGTTTCACCCAATCCCGAACGCTGTCCCTGACGAGTTTTTGTTCTTCAGTCAACAACTCATCGATTCCATAAAAGTCTGCAGGTTCATAACGATCCTTACCGCGGTTGGCGGCATACAGTTCCTCTAGTGTTTGTTCGTGCATCATCCGTTTGCAAAAGTATAAATTTGACGGCACTCCTATCATGCTGTCCACAACCGTATTTCTCGAGAAGCTTAGATACCATTTGCCGCTGGGCCTTTATGCCGGCGAAAAGCTATGTGGAAACGAAATCCTCATCTCTGTTTCTGTAACCATGAACAAGCCCGATGATGAAGAAAAAGAGCACTGGCTGAACTATGAACTGTTGCATCAAATCGTAAACGAACGTGTTAAGGAGCCACATGAGCTATTGGAAACCCTGGCACAGCAAATTTTAGCGGATGTTCGTGCAGAAGCCGCTGCCGGATACCCGCAACAGATTGAGGTGATGATTGAAAAGCCAAATTTGCCGATCAGCGCGTTTCAGGCCCAATCTGCGGGGGTAATCCTGCGTTGGAAAGCTTGATTTTTTGCCGCAGTAAAAAAAGCCCTTATGTGGTATTTACTTTTGAAGCACATGAATTTGAGGAATTTATTGCTGTTTGTGGTCATAGGTTGTTTGGATCAACTGCAGGCACAAGTGGTTGTACAAGGCAGGCTTACCGGTGCTGATCATGGTGAAGTGCTGATTGGCGCGGGAATCATCGATGTGAAAAGCAATTTCGGAACCAGCTCCAATAATTACGGTTTGTACGCATTGTCGCTGAACCAGGGTCAAAGAACTCTATTGTTTAGCTATCCTGGCTACGAAGAGTTGTTGGTCGATACCTTCCTCAACACGTCCATTACCTTAAACCTGCAATTGCGCCCAATCGCCACCATGGATCAGCTGGTGATTAAGTCAAAACCGAGAAATACGGAGGCCCAAAAGGTGCAGATGAGCATGCTGGACATGCCGGTACAGCAAATTAAAAAGATTCCGGCCCTGCTTGGAGAAGTAGATGTTGTGAAGGCCATCCAGCTGTTGCCGGGCGTAAAAGGCGGAAATGAGGGTTCTTCGGGTTTGTACGTGCGCGGTGGTGGACCAGATCAAAACCTCATCTTGCTTGATGGGGTTCCACTTTACAACATCCAGCACATGTTCGGCTTTTTTTCGGTGTTTAACGCCGATGCCATCAACAGTATTCAGCTTTACAAAGGTGGCTTCCCTGCGCGTTTTGGAGGGCGACTGAGCTCAGTTCTGGATATATCCATGAAAGAAGGCAATACCAATAAACATCAGGGCGAAGGAAGTATTTCTCCAATTGCGGCGAAATTGTCGCTGAATGGGCCTTTGTCGGCAAATGGGAAAACAACCTATGCTGTTTCTTATCGTCGTTCTTTGTTTGACCTTTTGCTTCGTGGTGCAGGCGCCAATGGCAATAGCCTGTTATACAATTTCTATGATCTGAATGCCAAGCTATGCCACCGCATCGATGAGCGAAATCGCGTGTATGCATCATTTTATTCCGGGCGCGACAAATTTTTTACCGGTATGGAAAATAGCAGCGGCAGTGGGAATAATGTATCCCGTGAACGCACGGAAGCCATGCTTTCCTGGGGGAACATGTTGGGCGCCTTGCGCTGGAACAGAGTGATCGGATCCCGCAGTTTTGTGAATCATACCCTGAGTTATACGGCCTACAGGTATAGAAATGGCTTGAAGTATGAAGGCGCTTTTCGCACCGATACCAGTTTCCAAAGTTTGAATCTGAATGTGTCTTATGGTGCCGGAATTCGCGATTTGGCATGGAGAAGCGACTTCCAATACACCGCATCAGGAACCTCTGTATTCCGCGGAGGCCTGGAGGTTATCCAGCACAGGTTTCAGCCTGGAACATTTAAATTCAACCTGAGTGGAACCGGATTCCCACCCGTGGATACCAGCATCAGCCCTTCAGGAAATTACAATGCGCTGGAAGCTGCAATCTATGGAGAGCACGAACGAACTATTTCCAGAGGGTTAAGTCTGAATACCGGCCTCCGGCTGGCGAATTACCTGGCCGGCTCAAAATTTCGATTCTTGCCCGAGCCCAGATTGTCGCTCAGGCAACTCATGGTGAATAACCTCGCCGTGAAATTATCCTACGCGATGATGAACCAACCCATTCACCTGCTTACCAACAGCACAGGCGGTCTGCCTTGGGATCTTTGGTTTCCGGCAACTTCAAGAATTCGCCCCCAAAGGGCTCAACAGATTGCATTCGGCATCAACCAACCCTGGAAATACGGCATAGAATTCAGTTGGGAAGGCTATTATAAATGGATGAATTACACCGTTGATTATGCCGAAGGAACTGATTTGTTTGATGTTCAGGTAAACTGGGAAGATAAAGTGCGCACCGGCAAAGGCTGGATGTACGGAACAGAGTTGTTGCTTCAGAAAAGAACCGGCAAGCTCAATGGCTGGATGGCTTATACCCTGAGCTGGTCAGAGCGTCAGATTCCTGAAGTGAATTTCGGGCAACGCTATTTCTTCCGATGGGACAGAAGACACCATGCCACTGCCGTTTGCATTTACAAGATCAATAAAGCCTGGGAGCTTTCTTCCACTTTTGTGTTACAGAGCGGCAACGCAATTACCCTTCCACAGGGAAGATATTTCGCGGCCGATGGCACCATGGTGAACGATTACGTGGCGAAAAATGCACAGCGCATGCCATTGTATCACAGGCTGGATGTGGGTGTAAACAAATTAATTAATCCGGAAAATCGCTTTTCAAAAACCAAACAGTACTGGAATTTCAGCGTGTATAACGTGTACAATCGTTTCAACCCGTTTTTCGTGGATATCGACAATACCTCCCAGCCACCCAAGGTGGTGGGTATTGCATTTTTCCGTTTACTTCCGGTGTTAAGCTATTCCTATAAATTCTGACATGAGTAACCGCATTTCATTTCTGCTGCTGATGTTGTACTGCTTCACTTCCTGTGAACGCGACCTTCAGTTTGAATTCAACAGCTATAACCCCAAACTGGTGGTCAATGCCTTGCTGAATAATCAGGAACAACTGACCGTTTCGGTGAGCGCCAGTGTGCCATTTGCCTCGTCGGGCAGTCCTCAGGTTATTGAAAATGCCAAAGTGAGCCTGTTTGTTGACGGGGTTTTGCAAGCTCCGCTCAACTACAATGGATTTAACAAGAATTACGCAGCCTCACTGGTTCCTCAGGCAGGAAAATTATACCGAATATTGGTTGAAGCGCCAGGCTATGTTTCTGTAGAAGCAGAAGCCAAACTTCCTGCCCCGGGCAGCTTTGGCGCTTCTGTTTTTAAAGATTCTGTATACGTTGATACCGCAGGATTTCCGCTGGGGCAAATTACCGTGCGTATCCTTGACGATGGTACGATGGAGAACTTTTACCGTATCAAACTGTTTTACTACGAGCGCGTTCTGGATGACTTTGTTGAGTTGCCCGTTGATTCAGAAGATCCGCTGGTGAATCAGTTTGCCCGTAACATTGATGGAGGCGTGGTTTTTAGCGACGCTACGTTCAATGGCAACAGGAGGGATGTGTTCTTCAAAACACCTTTTGGCTATGGACAGGATTCGCCGAAATTCATGGTGCTCAAGGAACATCTTTCCAATGACTATTACCAATATGTAACCAGTTTGAACAGGTACCAAAATGCCGGTTCAACCTTGTTTCAGGAACCCGTTTTTGTGTTTTCGAACGTAAAAAACGGACTGGGCATCTGCTCAGGCTATCAGGTGCAGCGCGATACCATCCGTTAAGGCATTTTACTTGATAGGCATCAGCATGCGGTTCCAGCGTATGCCGCCAAACCCGCTCATCAGCCATTCATCAAAAGTCCGTGCTTCGGGATTCAGGATACGGCGCTCCTTGATGCTGAAGAATACAAACAGGGGAGGGCCAACAATATTCGTTTCAGGCACAAAACCCCAGTAGCGACTGTCAAGCGAATTGTGACGGTTGTCGCCCATCATCCAGTAATAGTTCTGCTCAAATGTGTATGATTTCGCTTCTTCGCTGCCATTGACCAACACTTTACTGCCATCTGGACTCAATTCGTATTCCGGATGTTGTTCGTACACGCGAATCACGCGCTCATACAGGTAGAAGTTCCGCGGTGTAAGCGGGATGCTTACGCCTTTCTTCGGAATAAATATTGGGCCAAAATCATCCAGAGTCCAGCTGAACAGTTCTGGCTTTTGTGGGAATAGATCTACACTGCCCACTTTGGGTTGCATGAAGCAGGTGTCTACCACCGGGTCGTTTTTAAACCGCTCATATTGTGCGCTGTTCAAATGAAACACGTATTCAAAGCCTTGTGGCCTGTCTGTATTCGGGTAAATATCATAAAGTGTGTATGCATCCACCAGCTGCTGCGTTAAAGGCTCTTTCAGCCTGAAGAAATAGCTGTATTGATTTTTTTCAGATGAGGGAAGCACTTTACCATTAATCCAAACCTGACGTTTGATGATTTGCAGACTGTCGCCGGGAATTCCGAGGCAGCGCTTGATGTAATTCTGTTGTTTGTCGATGGGGTGTTCCTCGTCCATCGGATAGTTGAACACCACCGGATCATTGTTTTTCACGGTTCTCCAACCGGGCAAACGCATGTAAGGCAGCTGTACGATGGTGCTGTAAGCCTTCATTCCAAGCAAATCCTGGTGCGCCAATGGAATGGCTACCGGAGTCATAGGAATACGCACGCCATAATCCATTCGGCTCACAAAAAGGAAATCACCAACCATCAGGTTGCCTTCCATACTGGGCGTGGGGATTTTATAAGCTTCCACGTACAAGCCGCGTATCATCCCAGCCACATATACGGCAAAAAATAATGCATCAGCCCATTCACGCATGGGGCCGTTCTTGGCAGGCATGTATTTCTGTTTGAAAGCTTCGCTGTGGCTGGCGCCCAGATATACTAGTTCCTTCCTGCTGCCAATATAGGGCCAGTATAAGAAGGGAAACAAAACACCAAGACACTGCTGCCAAAACTTAAACTGGCCGAAGCTGCGCATCAGGTCAATGCTGATGGTGAATCCTGCGATCACATTCACCGCCGGAATCATCAGGTAAATCAAATAATACCAGGGTCGGTTTACGATTTTCAGCCAATGCCACCAGCTAAGCACAGGTACAAAGGCCAACCAACCTTGAACACCAGCTTTTTTAAAAAGAAAAAATAAACCCGTTCTGCTAAGGCCATATAAGACCACCGCAATCGAAATAAAAAGGTCAAGATTTTGTACTTCCATGCTGTTTCAAAATTGCAGCAAATCTTTCATTCCGTAAACGCCATGTTTTCCTTGAAGGAATTCGGCCGCCAAAACCGCGCCAAGTGCGAAGCCGGTGCGATTGTGTGCAGTGTGCTTGATGGAAATGGTATCAACGGCCGAATGATAAACCACATCGTGCGTGCCGGGCACCTCGTCCGTTCTGATGCTCTCAATAGGTAATGTTGATGAAGAAACCTGTTCAGGCGTACCCAGGCTCCATGATTTAAGGTGTGGCATGTGTTCGAGGATTTGCGCGGCAAGACTGATCGCCGTTCCGCTGGGTGCATCCTTTTTATGCACATGATGTGTTTCCGAAATGGCAACGCGATAATCCGGGTGTTGCGACATCATGCGCGCCAGTTGTTCATTGATGGCGAAAAATATATTCACTCCAAGACTGAAGTTGCTGGCGGTAAACAAACCGGTGCCGCTGGCTTCCGATAAAGCCTTCATTTCCGGGAAGGCAGCGTACCAGCCGGTGGTACCGGTAACCACCGGCACGCCTCCCTCCAGACAAATACGCATGTGTTTGGTGGCCAATTCAGGGGTGCTGAATTCAATGGCTACATCGGCTTTGGCCAGACTTGCTTCAGTAAGGGGGTGAGCACTGTCGTAACGCACACAAATGTCATGGCCTCGAGACAATGCAATCGCCTCAATGGCTTTTCCCATCTTTCCATAGCCAATCAATGCCAGTTTCATGAGGCAAATCTAAAATACAAAGCCTGCTGAATTATGTGTTTCTTTGAAGCCTGTGAAAGGTTCATTTAAGTGGATCAGATGGTCGGCTTTGTTGCTCTTACTGTTCATGGGGGCCGCGGCGTATTTCTTCTTTTCGCCCCAATGTACTGCATCAGGATCCTTACATATCTCCAGAGGAAGCAATACTGATAAAGTAGCAGAGTTGCTTCATCGCAATTTCGGGATGAAACACCGATGGTTCTTTAAAGGCGCTGCTTACGTTATGGGTTATCGCAAGCCGAATGCCGTGAAAATTCAGTTAGAAAAAGGCATGAGCATTTTTGACCTGGTGCGCCTGCTCAACAAGAACAAACGACAAACCGTGAACGTGGTAATCCGTTCAGGTTGGTCGAAGGAACAACTGATCAATTACCTGGCTTCGAAACTGGAACCTGAAAAAGAAGATTGGGCCAAGGTGTTTCAGAGCACTTCGCTGTTGGATAGCTTTTCGGTAGATGAACATGGGCTGTTGTCGCTGTTCATTCCCGATACCTATAATATGTACTATGCCGGCACAGCCGAAGAAATGTTGAAGCGTTTTGCGGCGAAGTCCTTGAGTTTTTGGAAGTCGCGTGGTATTTCATCTGATTCAGCGCTGCGCGTTTATACGCTGGCTTCCATTGTGGAGAAAGAATCGCAGCAGGGTGCAGAACGCCCCATCATTGCCGGGGTGTACCTGAATCGCCTCAAGAAAGGCATGAAGCTCCAGGCAGATCCTACCGTCAACTTTGCCATCGGAGAATGGCGTGCCTTGTATTTCAAGGATCTTGAAGTGGAATCGCCTTACAATACTTACCAAAATTACGGTTTACCTCCCGGGCCCATTTGTGTGAGCTCGGTTCAGTCAATTGAGAGTGTATTGAAACCGGACAATCATCAATACTTGTTCTTCGTGGCCAAAGGCGATGGAAGTGGTTTTCACAGATTTTCTGAAGGTGCAGAGGAGCATTACAGAAATGTGGCCTTGCGGAAAAGGGAATTATCCTCCCAATGATGCGCGCAGATACCTGCCGGAGACCCAATGCTGTTGCGTTGGATGAATCCGGCACCACTCCGCACGGTCTTCATACACCATCACCTTTATGCCCTGTTTCAGTTGTTTCAATCGGGAACCTGAAATGGAAGGTGAATTACGTACGTTGAGGGTTCCTGCGGTGACTTCACATTCCCTAATGAATGGAGGGGCTTTACTCACGTCCTTCAACAATGCATCAATTTCAGATATAAAATATTTTTCCGCTGCTTCAACGGAATTTCCTCCGAAGAAATTGGTGCCGGGGCATGATTTGGTTGAACCACTTCCGTTGCTCCGAAGTCCGCTGTTTAAGTCCCACCAATGGTGGTAAACAACCGTGTTGGTATTTGCCTGAAGTGAGAATTTCTCCAGTAACAGTGCATTTACCCGAAGAATAGTATCCCGATGCTCCTGGCGCATGTTGTCTCCGCCTGTGTCGAAATTTCCAACATGTTCAATGCATATTCCTGCCTGATTGGCGCCTTTGATGCCCGCCGGGATTTTCTCAAAGCTTCTGCAGATCGCCACCATACCATCTGGAAAGGTGGTTAAATTCTGAGCTATTTCGTTGAATCCCCTTTGCAGATGACTGTATTCCATTCCCTGCAGCATCGCAAAATGGTTATTCCCTTTAAAGTGGCTGTAGTTCGGTATATAGGTATGGTGATTTTGAATGAGCCTGATGCTCCTTGCAATCCTCGACCCGGTTAACCAGTTTGAAAACTCTGCCAAATTGCATAAAATAAAACGTCCTTTCCTTTCCATGATTTCGAAATAAAAAAAATATGTACAAATAAGAAAGCCCGTCGCGTATCGACGGGCTTTCTTGAAAGAGCGCTTTCAGGGAAATTAAGCTTTCATGAAACGGAGGCGATGCAACTTGCCCGATTCATCCTGACCCTGCAGCAGATAAATACCGGTAGCCAGTTCTTTCAGATTGAGGTATTCATAGACTCCGCGGAACATCATCTGAAACTGACCTTGGAGGTTATAAATGCTGATATTCTGCAATGTTGCGCCGTTGAAATGCAATACGTTGTCTACGGGATTGGGGCCAAATTTGATGCTTGGCAGTTCTGGAGTTGAGGCAGACATACTGGCGCCTTCAAGCACGCTGAAATTTTTCGTTGTGGCTTTATCGCCATTATCGCCAACCGGATTTGCAGCGCCTAAACCGGCGGTGTAGAAGGTTACGGTGCCGGCACCAGGCTCGGGCGCTTTCCAGTTCAATTCAAAAAGTCCGGTATTGCTTGGGCTGGTATGTTCACCATAAACCCGATTATTCAAGGTAAGTACACGGGTATTGGTTCCGCCGGCGGTCAGACTCCCTGCATTCACATTTCCGGTGCCAAGGGCCACGGATTGAAACCCATAGCGGCTGTATCCGAGGCCAAGTATTGAAATGCGCAATGTGTAGTTCTTCCCCGGGGTGTAAACCGTTACAGGAATCAAACCATCGAATAGGCCAACAGTTAAATTGGGCGTTACTGTGCCACCTGAATGGCAATTGTTGCAATTTCCGCTAGAAACGGGACTCCCGGTGCGGTCGGCATTTTGTGAAGCACCTGCACCATTCGAACTGTTCATGAACAGTACAGCCGCACCAGCACAGAATAAACTGAGTAAAAGTTTTTGAATCATAGGCCTTATATTTTCGGAACACAAAACTAAGGCAGGCAGATACAAATTTTTTCTATTCTTCCTCAGGGTGATTCCTGTCACCAAAAAAGGACAAACAAATATTCTCAAGGAAAACCATTTGTGCACTTGGCTTGTATTATTTTCGCCGCAAATCATGAATCCATCCAGTTACCTGCCCGTCGTTTTGCAATTAGCCGCAGCCTTAGGTTTTGTGGTGCTGGTACTTGTGCTGACCCATCTGATTGGGCCATCAAGAAAAACCGCAGCAAAACAGGAGAATTTCGAGTGTGGTATCGAATCAACCGGGAACGCACGTTTTCCCGTTTCGGTGAAGTATTTCCTTACCGCCATTTTATTCGTGTTGTTCGACGTTGAGGTGATTTTCTTCTATCCTTATGCCGTAAACATGAAGGAAATGGGTTGGGAAGGTTTTTGGGCCGTGCTTATGTTCGTGGCCTTCTTCCTCGTAGGATTCTTCTACGTAAAAAAACGTGGTGCTCTGGAATGGGAAAAGTGATTGTGCAGCATTTCTAAAGCAAAAACATCATTATGGTAAAAATCGGAGAAAAACCGGAAGGTTTGGAAGGACAGGGCTTCTTTGCTACCAGCCTCGACAAGGTTATTGGTTTGGCAAGGGCCAATTCATTGTGGCCTTTGCCTTTTGCTACTTCATGCTGTGGAATTGAATTTATGGCCACCATGGGTTCCAACTATGACCTCGCACGCTTCGGAAGTGAACGACTGAGCTTTTCGCCCCGTCAGGCCGACCTGCTGATGGTAATGGGAACCATAGCGAAAAAAATGGGTCCGGTATTGAAGCAGGTTTATGACCAAATGGCAGAACCTAAATGGGTTCTGTCTGTAGGCGCTTGTGCTTCCAGCGGTGGCATTTTCGACACCTACAGCGTGCTTCAGGGCATCGACAGAATCATCCCCGTGGATGTGTACGTGCCTGGTTGTCCGCCCAGACCCGAACAAATCATTGAAGGTGTGATGAAAATCCAGGAATTGGCGAAAAACGAGAGCCTGAGAAGGCGCCATTCCGAAGAATACAAACGCATGCTGGAAAGTTATAATCTTACCTGATCGCATGAGCAATATTGGAAACCAACAGGTGCTCGAAGCCCTCAGGAAGTCGTTTGACGCCGATGTGCTTGCCGCATCTGAGCCTTACGGATTGCTTACCCTTGAAGTAAACCCCTCAAGGATTATTGAGGTGCTCGAGTTCCTCAACAAACACACTGAACTGCAGCTGAACTTCCTCACCGATTTGTGTGCAGTGCACTATCCGGAGGATGCCGGACGGGAAATTGCCGTGGTGTATCACCTGCACAGCATGGTGCACAATATCCGTTTGCGCCTGAAGGCGTTCCTGCCCATCGAAAAGCCGGAAATAGCTTCAGCTACTGCCATTTACAGCGCTGCCAACTGGATGGAACGTGAAACCTACGACTTTTATGGCGTGAAGTTTCTAAACCATCCCGACTTGCGCCGCATCCTCAACATGGATTCCATGGATTACTTCCCGCTGCGGAAAGAATATGCCCTGGAAGACGAAACAAGAAATGATAAAGACGATCGCTTTTTCGGAAGATGAGTGAACTGAACATACGCAACGGAGGCCAGCTGGTCAGCTCAGAAACCATAGATGGTGAAATTGCCATCCTGAATCTTGGACCAACACACCCGGCCACACACGGGGTTTTTCAAAATGTACTGAAGGTTGACGGCGAACGAATTTTGGAAGCTGAACCAACGATAGGCTACATCCACCGCGCTTTCGAAAAGCTGGCGGAGCGAAGACCCTACAATCAGATTACGCCCATTACAGATCGCCTCAACTATTGTTCTTCGCCCATCAACAACATGGGATGGCACATGACTGTTGAGAAGCTGGCCGGCATTGAAGTTTCCAAAAGGGTTGATTACATGCGCGTGATCATCATGGAACTTGCCCGGATTGCAGATCACTTGGTATGCAACAGCGTAATCGGGGTGGATACAGGTGCGCTCACCGGCTTTACCTACATGTTCCAAGAGCGCGAACGCATTTACGAAATGTTCGAAGCTGTTTGTGGCGCGCGTCTTACCACAAACATTGGACGCATTGGCGGATTTGAACGCGATTTCACGGATGATTTCAAGCATAAGCTGAATGATTTCCTGATAACCTTCCCAAAGCGCTTCGATGAATTCGACAGCCTTATTACCCGCAACCGGATTTTCATGGATCGGGTTATCAAAGCCGGGCCTATCACGGCAGAACGTGCACTGAATTACGGTTTTACAGGTCCAAACCTTCGCGCAGCCGGTGTGGATTACGATGTACGCGTGATGAATCCATACAGCAGCTATCAGGATTTTGACTTCATCATTCCCGTGGGTAAAGACGGCGATACTTATGACCGTTTCATGGTGCGCCAGCACGAAATCCGCGAAAGCCTGAGCATCATTCGCCAGGCGCTGGACAATATGCCTGCTGGCAAACACTATACAGAAGTTCCCGATTATTACCTGCCGCCAAAAGACGAGGTGTACAAGAGCATGGAAGCGCTCATCTATCATTTCAAAATCGTGATGGGCGAAACACCAATTCCCGCTGGCGAAGTATACCATGCGGTGGAAGGCGGCAATGGTGAATTGGGTTACTACCTCATCAGCGACGGCGGAAGAACGCCTTACCGCTTACACTTCCGCAGGCCTTGTTTCATCTATTATCAGGCTTATCCAGAAATGATTCAGGGCAGTCTGTTAAGCGATGCCGTATTGACCATGAGCAGCATGAATGTAATTGCAGGAGAACTAGATGCCTGATCAAGCTATGAATACCGAAACGCAACCGCAATTCAGCCCGGAAACACTCAAGCTGATTGCGACCATTACAGCCCAATATCCTGAAGGAAAACAGAAAAGTGCCTTGTTGCGCGTACTTCATTTAGCACAGGCAGAGTTTGGATGGTTGTCGGTTCCAGTAATGGATTACGTGGCCAGAATCCTGCATATTCAGCCTGTTGAAGTTTATGAAGTCGCAACTTTCTATTCCATGTACGACACCAAACCAGTGGGTGCCGTGAAATTGGAAGTTTGTCGCACAGGACCTTGTATGATCGAAGGCGCAGAAAGAATTGTAGCCTACATCGAACAAAAATTGGGCATCAAAGACGGCGAAACAACCGCCGATGGCCGCTTTACCTTGAAAACAGTAGAATGCTTGGGCGCCTGTGGTTATGCTCCCATGTTGCAGTTAGGTGAACATTACCACGAACACCTCACAGAGGAAAAAATTGATCAATTAATCGCCGCTAACCGATGAAAAACCGTCTTTACTTAACACTCTTAGGTGTTTCCGCATATTTGCTCACTGCTGCAACCGCAAATGCCCAGATGTCCATTGCGCTCAATCCGGTGGCTAAATCCTGGACTTTAAACGGAACCGTATTCACGGCTAAATCTAAAACTACTGAAATACTGAGTGCGCTGGGAGGCGCCAATCGCCAACTTTCAAACCCAAACCGCACGCAGTATGTGTTCGACAGCCTGGGGCTGGTGGTAGAAGCTGATGCCGAAGGCAACAACAGCATTCGTGTTTTCCTGGGAAATGCCATTCGCGCCAGTGAACCTCTGAAACCATATTCCGGCACCTTGCTGATTGCAGATGCTCAGATTACCGCTTCGCTCAGCATTGCTGAAGTGAAGGCAAAGACTCCAGCGGTAACATGGGAAGACTTAATGGGTAAAGGATTGATTTATGCCGGGAAAGGTGTGATGCTGATGGTTGATACCCGTTCCGGTAAAGTGAACGATGTTGGCTTCGGTTTGAAAAAATAATCCGACACACGATGAAACGCAAGCTGCTGATTGATAAAGCCGGTGTTCCCGGGATTGCTTCTTACGAAGTGTACCGAAGGGAAGGAGGCTACAGGGCCGTTGAGAAAGCTTTGAAATCAATGTCTCCCGAAGACGTTGTCGAAGAAGTGAAAAAATCGGGTTTACGCGGACGTGGCGGAGCCGGATTTCCTACGGGAATGAAATGGAGTTTCCTTGCCAAACCCGAAGGCGTTCCCCGCTATTTGCTGTGCAACGCCGATGAAAGCGAACCCGGAACCTTCAAGGATCGTTACCTCATGGAGCACATCCCACATCTGCTGATTGAAGGGATGATTGTTTCCAGTTACGCACTGGGTGCAAATACATCGTATATCTACATTAGAGGAGAATACATGTGGATTCTGCATATTCTGGAAAAAGCCATCGCTGAAGCCTATCAGGCAGGGTGGCTCGGAAAGAACATTCAGGGTTCCGGATACAACCTCGACCTGTATGTGAATCCGGGTGCAGGTGCTTATATCTGCGGAGAAGAAACAGCACTCATCGAGAGTCTGGAAGGAAAACGCGGTAATCCAAGGATTAAACCTCCGTTTCCGGCGGTTAAAGGCCTTTGGGGATGCCCCACGGTGGTTAATAATGTGGAAACCATAGCAGCCGTGGTTCCTATCGTCAACGACGGTGGCGACGAATATGCAAAAATTGGTATTGGCCGTTCTACAGGAACGAAGCTGATTTCGGCCTGCGGAAATATCAATAATCCCGGTGTGTACGAAATTGAACTGGGATTATCAGTGGAAGAATTTTTATACAGCGATGAATACTGCGGCGGAGTCAAAGGCGGCAAGCAGTTGAAAGCCTGTGTTCCCGGAGGTTCTTCTGTTCCAATCCTTCCGCATTTCCTGGTGACCAAAACGGCGGCCGGCGAAGATCGCCTCATGACCTATGAAAGCTTATCCGATGGAGGTTTTCAAACCGGATCCATGCTTGGTTCTGGTGGTTTCATTGTGTACGATGAAGATCAGTGCATTGTGAGAAATACATGGAATTTCACTCGTTTCTACCATCACGAAAGCTGCGGACAATGCAGCCCGTGCAGGGAAGGAACCGGCTGGATGGAAAAAGTACTGCACCGACTGGAATATGGACATGGCAAACAGGAAGACATTGATTTGCTGTGGGATATTCAGGCGAAAATAGAAGGCAATACCATTTGTCCTTTAGGTGATGCAGCCGCCTGGCCTGTTGCCAGCGCCATCCGCCACTTCCGCGAAGAATTCGAATGGCATGTGCGGGAACCCAAGTTGGCCATGCAACGCAATTACGGAAGGGTTGCCGAAAAGAACTATACTAACGTAACAGCTTGATTTACAAAAGATTTAAAGCTAATGGCTAAAGTAACTATAGATGGTCATACCATTGAGGTTCCGGACGGCACAACCATCCTGAATGCAGCCCGCATGATTGGTGGATCTATTGTTCCTCCGGCAATGTGCTACTACAGCTCACTCAAAGGCAGTGGTGGTAAATGCAGAACTTGCTTGGTTGAAGTGAGCAAAGGAAGTGAAAAGGATCCACGCCCGATGCCAAAACTGGTAGCCAGTTGCTCCACACCCGTGATGGATGGCATGGAAGTGAAAAATACTACTTCTCCAAGAACATTGGAAGCCAGAAAAGGAGTTGTGGAATTTCTGCTCATCAATCATCCGCTGGATTGCCCCATTTGCGATCAGGCGGGTGAATGTCACCTTCAGGATCTGGCATTTGACCACGGAGCAGCC
>JBIKKI010000091.1:0-8790 GCA_044360435.1 Bacteroidia bacterium | reverse complement strand
CCGTTCAGCATACCGCCCCAGGAGGGTGCAATCAGCATGATGCTGAACACCACACCCAGTGTTTGTGCCCAATCGGGAAGCGAGCTGTACAGCAAGTGGTGCGGGCCGGCCCAGATATAAATGAATATGAGCGACCAGAAGTGGATGATGGATAGTTTATAGGAATAAACCGGCCTGTTGGCCATTTTGGGCATGAAGTAATACATCAGCCCGAGGAAAGGAGTAGTGAGGAAGAACGCCACGGCATTATGTCCGTACCACCATTGCACCAAGGCATCCTGCACGCCGGCATAGACGCTGTAACTCTTCAGGAAGCCCACGGGCAACTCGAAAGAGTTTACGATGTGCAGCATGGCCACCGTTACCCAGGTCGCGATGTAAAACCAAATACCTACATAAATGTGCTTCTCACGACGCTTCAGAATGGTTCCGAACATATTCAACCCAAACACCACCCAAATCAGCGTAATGGCAATATCAATTGGCCATTCCAATTCCGCATATTCCTTGGAAGTGCTGAAGCCTAAAGGCAAGGTGAGCGCTGCAGAAACGATGATGAGCTGCCAGCCCCAGAAATGCACCCTGCTCAACATATCGCTGAACATGCGTGCCTTCAGCAAACGCTGCAGGGAATAGTACACACCGGTAAAAATGGCATTGCCCACAAAGGCGAAAATGACCGCATTGGTATGCAGTGGACGAATACGTCCAAAAGATAGCCAGGGGGTGAGGTTGAGTTCGGGCAGAAATAATTGCATGGATACAATTAATCCTACCAGCATACCCACCACGCCCCACAAGAGGGTTGCCCAGGCAAAGGCCCGTACAATCCGGTTGTCGTAAAAGAATGTTTCTTTATTCATGGGTAGTAGTTTGTGATTTAGGTTCTATAGAAGTCATTTCTTTCGTTTGTTCGTTCATTGTTTCATGAGGCATATCGTCAAACAACACCCTCATGCCCGGAGTAACCAGGTCTTCATGCTGCCCTGATTTCACCCACCAGAAAAACACCGCGAGGAATATCAGACCCAGCGACAGGCTGCACAGAATCAGCAGTGGCAGGATGTTCATATCAAACCCTCCCTTGATGCAAAACGACGGGTGCGCCATACGGCAAAAAGCGCTACCGAGATGCTGCTGACAGGCATCAATACGGCAGCGAACAACGGCGACAACTGAGCAGTAGCAGCGAAATAGAGTCCAACGGCATTGTATCCCAGACTCAAGTAGAAACTTTCTCTGCCTGCCCGGGCTGTATTTCGTGCAAAGCGCATAAAGACATTTAATTTTTCCAGGGAATCATGAAGCAATATGCCTGATGATGCGGGTGTGAACTGCGTCATGTCCTGGGCAAGCACGATTCCGGCATGACCGGCTTTGAGTGCACCGGCATCGTTGAGTCCATCGCCCAGCATCAACACGGTTGCACCGCCTGATTCCAGTTCCTGCAGGGCAGCAACCTTCATGGAAGGATCCTGCCTAAACTGCATATCTTGAAACACTCCTGGAATTTGCGTTTCGATATAGGCTTCATCTTTTTGGCTGTCGCCGGAAAGCAAACGCATGTTGTAGCGTTCATGCAGTAGTTGCATCATCTGGGCCACGCCATTCCTGAGTCGGTGGTGGGTGATGAAGGTGGCCACAGGTTTTCCGTCTAAAGAGATGTAGGTTTCCGCGCCATCATGGAGGTGTTCACCCGGGTTGCTGCTGTTGGGCAATGCCCAGCTTTCCCTTCCGATGCGCAGTTCATGGCCGCCGTGCTGCATGCGCAGTCCGCGTCCGCTTTGTTCTTCATAGAAATCGGGTTTAACGGGAACGGCATCGGCACAGGCTTCGGCGAGCACGCGGCTTACCGGATGCGTTGATGCTGTTGCAGCGGTCAAAATCAGACTTTTAAGCGCTGCATCGGGCACCGGGCTGGTCCATTCCAGTTCAGCCTCTTTGGGATCGGTAAGGGTTCCGGTTTTGTCAAAAACCAGATGATCAACGCTGGCCAGTGTTTCCACCACTTCGGGACTGCGCAGGTAAAACCCGTTTTTCCCCAGGATGCGGGTTGCGTTGCTGTAAGCAAATGGTGTTGCGATGGCCAGGGCACAAGGACAGGCTACCATGAGCACGGCGGTTGCTGCAAACAAGGCTTTGGCAAGATCCACGGGCCACCAGGCCAGAAATGCACCGGCTGCCAGTGCCAATGTTCCCAGGGTGAACCAAATGCTCACCCGTTGGGCGAAGCGTCCAATGCGGGAAACAGGTCTGCCTTTCTGGCTGGCGTTGCTCCACATCTGCTGCAGCCTGCTTTCGGTAAATGGGCGAACCACTTCCAACTCCAGCATACCCTGAACACTGCGTCCGCCGGCATACAGCAGTTCACCCGCCACTTTATACACCGGTGCAGATTCACCGGTTACATAGCTGTAATCAATCAATGCGCTGTGCGACATGAGGATGCCATCGCCGGGAATCAGCGTTCCATTGCGCACCTGAACCCTATCGCCGGGCACCAAATCAAACACGCGTACTGCCTGCGTTTTCCCATCCTTCAGCACCAGTGCCGATAAAGGAAAGAAGCGTTCTGCACTGCGGTCGAAGCGGATGGCTTCCCAAGTTCGTTCCTGCAACCAGGTTCCAATCAACAGAAAAAAGACCAGGCCGCTGAGGCTGTCGAAATACCCCGGGCCTATTCCGGTAGCCACTTCATAAACGCTGCGCAGCCAAAGTGCAGCCAGGCCGATGGCCAAAGGCACATCTACAGAAATCTCCCTGGCTTTGAGTGTTTTGAAACTTTTACTGAAATAATGACCGGCGGCGAAAAACAGTACCGGAACAGAGAGTGCCACATTCAGCCAGGAGAACAGTTGTTGGAAACTGGCCTCGGAAAGTCCCAGGTATTCCGGGAAGCTGAACAACATAATGTTGCCAAAGGCGAATCCGGCTACTGCCAGCTTCAGGATGGTTTTCCCCTGACCTCTTTGGGTGTCGGGCTGAGCATCCGGAATCAAGGCAGGTGTATATCCAAGGCTGTCGAGGAGGCGAACCACGGCAGGAAAACCTGTAACTTCCGGGTTAAAGGCTACCTCGAGTTTCTTCTTTACAAAATCAACTCGGGCACTGTACACGCCGGGAAGCACGGTAGGCAGCTTCTCCAGCAGCCAAACACAGCTGGCGCAGTGCATTTCCGGAATTTCCAGGGTGCAATGTTGCCTTTGTGCATCGCGGTAGGTAGTGAATTCAGAACCAAGCACCATCAGTTCATCATCCGAGGGCAGGCTGTCTTGACCTTTTTTTAAGCCGGGATGCGCTTCAAACTGATAATACGCACAGAGGTTATTGTCTTTGAGGATGTGATACACGGTTTCACAGCCCCTGCAGCAAAACTGAAGTCCGTCGGCAGAAATGGGGTAGCCGGATGCGTCTGAACCGCAATGATGGCAGGCACTTTCTACGGCTGTAAACTCCTTGTTCATCCCTGCTTCAAAATTGAAGGGATGGTCAGGAATGCATCATGACCTGAGTCAATTCACTGCCTGATATCGGGCAGCAGGTGCGTAATCACCAATGGGGCTGCATTCAGGGTTTCGCGGAGTACTTTTTCCAGCGAAGAAGCCAATGCTCCATTAAATTTCCAGCACAACAATCCGAAGTCGGCATGTTTTTCGCCGGCGGCCTGTAAGATGTGGCTGGGAAGGAGTTTCTTCAGGGTCGATTCTTCGTTTTTAAAGTCGAAAGGCGGATTGTTTTTCCGCACTTCGATGCGTGCATATTCGAGCAATTTCTTGCCTTTGAACAGCTCCAGCGGGCAGCGCCAAGACAGCAGCCACAAATTGGGGTTGCCCTTGAGGCCACGTTCACGCAGCCACTGCAGCGGCGTTTCTACCTCGCTGTCATGCAACAGCAGGACGATTCGTCCCAGTGTGTTGGGCATTTTTTGAACATCGAGCGATTCACTCCAAAGCCCTTTATCCACTTCAATATTCATGGAAGGATACCGGGCCTGCAACAGTGCGCGTGCCCGGCATACTTCCTGCTGTATGCTTTGTCTGAATACATCCTGCAGATCAAGCATAACGGCCTGTCCGGTGGAAGACAGTTGTGAAAAGCTTGTAATTACAAGGGTGCTGATGCGGTTGCCAAGAGCCTCAAAAATGGGCTCAACCAAATCGGTTTTGCGAATAATATCAATTGGCAGTACTGCAATCATCCCCCTGAACGATTCCTACACCGGTGGCCCGGTTTGAATCCTTGTTATTCTATTGGTATTTGTTTCTTTTTTTCAGCTTCAGCCATCTGCTTGTTCCTGTTCAGTTCCAGAGTAAGTACGCCTTCTTTATAGCGCGCATGGATCTGGCCTTCCAGGACATCTTCAGGCAATGAAAATGATCGGCTGAACATCTGGTAACTGAATTCGCTGCGGGTAAGACGCTCATTGTCTTTGCCGTTTTGCTGCGATTTCTTTTCACCGCGGATGGTGAGCTGGCCGTTTTTCAGACTCACTTCAATTTCATCCTTTTCAAATCCAGGCACTGCGGCTTCCAGAATGTAATGATCTGCTGTTTCGCGGACATTTACTGCCGGAACATCGCCGTTGCTTTTGAAAAACCTGGGTAACTCAATAAATGGGGTTGCGAATAAATCGTCCACCCAATTGTCTAAAATGCTGCTTCTTCTTGCCAGTGACATAAACGTAAAATAATTAGTGATTGATGCAGGCAAAGTTCAACAAGCAACTTAAGGAGCCACATGACGGCAGTCACACGAATGACTGATAAAGGTCAAAAGGCGCGGCGTTTGGCAAAAAACTGAAGGGTGAATTACCACTTCAGTGCTTTGAGTTTATCGGGGTAGAGCAGTTTGATGTGCGATCCACTGATTTCCAAGATGCCATCGGCCTTGAAGCCGCTGAGCACCCTGATGGCTGACTCTGTGCTGGTTCCGGCCATGCTTGCCAGCAGTTCCCGGGAAACAGCCACGCCGTAGCGGCTGTCGCTGTCGCTGACCGTTTCAAACAGCTTCACCAGAGCTTCAGCAACCCGTTTGCGCACGGTATCGTAAGCGAGTTTGAGCAGTTCTTTTTCTTTGGCCGCAATGTTGTTGCTGAGCAGCTTCACAAAATGAACCATGGTTGCGGTATCGCCGGTGATGTATCGGAGGAAATCATCTGACTGATACAGTTCGATTTCGCAGTCCTCCAGCGCCTCGGCACTTTCCTCACGGGGTTTGCCGCCCATGCTGCTTACATAGCCAAAGAACCCTCCGGAGCCCACCAGTTCGGTGGTATATTCTTTTCCGTCCTGATTGTAGCAATACAGGCGCACGGTTCCTTTCAGCAACTTATACACGTAGATACTCGGATCGCCTTCGTGGTAAACGGTGTCCTTGCGGGAATAATGACGCTGGTGGGTTTGTATTTCGCGGCTGGAAGCAGCCTGATTGTTGGCCTGACCCATCAAACGCTCCTTGAGGGCATCGGATTTTTTCAGACGATTTTCGAGGGTGCGCAGCAAATCCGTTTCTTCGAATGGCTTGGTGATGTAGTCATCGGCGCCTAAACTCATCCCGAAACGCACATCTGCTTTTTCGGTTTTGGCGGTAAGAAACACAAAGGGAATGCCTGCGGTTTCAGGCCTTTGACTCAGAATATGCAGCACACCATAGCCGTCGAGACCTGGCATCATGATATCGCAGATGATCAGGTCCGGGCGTTCATTTAAACTCAGGTCAACCCCTTTCCTGCCATCTTCAGCCACCACTACTTCATAACCCGCAAGTTCCAGTATCTCGGCTGTGTTCTCGCGAACATCCGCATTGTCTTCAATGACCAGAATTTTCTTCTTCATCGGCGCTCAAAGGTATAAAAACTTCGAATGTAGTTCCGGTATCCGGGCTGCTGGCAAAGTTGATGTGTCCGCCCATTAGTTCAAGATACTGTTTCACGATATGCAGCCCCAGGCCGGTTCCATCAATATTGGTCACATTGCGGGCCCTGAAAAACCGGGAGAACAGATTTTTCTGATCTTCTTCGGGAATACCCAAACCGTTGTCGCGCACGAAAACCTTTAGTCCGCCTTCTGCCTGCGAAGCCTCGAGTACAACCACCCCTTTTTCTGCATCCGAATATTTGATGCCATTGCTCAACAAATTCACCAGCACATTCCGGAACAAATCGGGATCAAGGTGCATGTTCAAGTTTTCAGGGTACTTTTTCAACAGCTTTTGTCCGGATTTCAGGTTGAGTTGGGCATCTTCGTATAATTCGTCAAGAAGCGCAGCCACATTGGATCGCACCGGCTTATTCCGAATCAGGCCTTCTTCCAATTTTCCGAGGGAAAGGAAATCGTTCAGGATTTGGTTGAGGTGTGTGATGTTCTTGCGAATTTTATGAACATGATCCTGCACTTTCCCCGTATTGCCGTTTTCGTTATAACGGCTGATGAGGTCGGCAGAACTGTTGATGGTACTGAGCGGTGTTCTGAATTCGTGCGAGGCCATGCTCACAAAACGGGTTTTTAACTCACCCAGTTCCTTCTCTTTATGCAGCGCTTTGAGCATGTCCTGCTCCGCCTGCTTGAGGTGTGTTATGTTGGTTTCGATCATCAGGATGCTTTGCACCAGGTTGCGTTCCTTGATGGGAACAGCATCAATCAGAAAACAATGATCGGAGAATTCAATCTCAAAGGAACGAGGGTCGCCCTGCAGCACCCTATTGAGGTGTTTTTCGGCCAATTCACGCAATTCAGGCCTGAGGCGTTTCAGATAGTTCGTTCCGATAAGAAAGCGCGGATCAATCCCTAAATCACTCAATCCCTTTCCTTCTACAAAGACATAATTAAAATCGGCATCAAGGATGGTAATGGTTCCGTTGGGATAATTACGCGCGATGGTGGTGTACACTTTCTGGCTTTGCAGCAGTTGTTCTTCCGCCTTCCGACGCAATTCCAAAGTGCTTTTCAACTCTTCTGTACGCGCTTCAACTTCTTCGTGCAAACGAATATGGTAATGCTCTTTCAGTTCCCGCGACTGCACTTCTTCTGTCAGGTCATGGATGATCCCCACATAGAAATGCTGTCCGTGTTCTACGAAGTGGCTCACTGCCAGACGCAGCGGAAACAGGCTGCCATCCTTGCGTTTTCCTACCACTTCCCTGCCAATGCCTATAATTTTTCGCTCGCCGGTTTCTTCGTAATTCTTGATGTACTGATTGTGCCTGGAATGATCTGGCTCAGGCATCAGCACATGTACATTCAATCCATGCAAGGCGCCACTTTCGTATCCAAACATGTTTAAGGTAGCCTGGTTACATTCCACAATCATCCCTCTGGAATTAATCACAATAATGGCATCAACCAAGGTGTGAAAAATGGCATTTAAACTGAGTTCTGCTGAGGGCACTGAACTGTGGGGAGTCTCTGTCTGCATCTCGTCTTCCTTCCTCCTTTTGTTCAACGAAGATACTTGTTTCAGTCCAAAAACTGATATTCGTCATATCGTCGGTTTGTTCCTGACGGTTTTCTGACGGGAATAAAAACGGATTTGGTGGGCGTAATTTGCAGCATCATTCTGATGCGCCGAAACTGGTTCCTGTTGTTGCTGATCGGGCTGCTGCTTCCTGAGAAGATGGAAGCCCAGCATTTACGTACCAATCATGAAATCTGGGCTGATTCTGTTGTGCGCACGCTTTCCCTTCGCGAAATGGCTGCGCAGATGATGATGGTGGCGGCTTGGAGCAATAAAGACGACGCGCACACAGCACAAATTGAAGATCTGATTCACCGCGAGCGCATCGGAGGGCTGATTTTCTTCCAGGGAACCGCCGCAAAACAAGTTTGGCTCACCAACTACTACCAGCAAATCAGCAAAATCCCCATGCTCATCGGCATCGACGGGGAATGGGGTCTGGCCATGCGGCTCAAGGATTTAGAACGCTATCCATTTGCCATGACCCTGGGAGCGGCAGGCAGTGAAGGGCTGGCATTCCGCACCGGCGCAGCCATGGGGCGCGAATGCCGGCGTATTGGCGTGCATATCAACTTCGCGCCGGTGGTAGATGTCAATACCAACCCTTCAAATCCCATCATTGGATTCCGCAGTTTTGGCGAACGCGCTGCGCAGGTTCAAAGGCTGGCGAATGCCTTAATCCGCGGCATGCAAAGCGAGGGCGTGATGGCCTGCGCCAAACACTTCCCCGGACACGGTGATACCGAAACAGATTCGCACCAGGACCTGCCGTTTTTGGGTTTCGACAGAAAGCGCCTGGACAGCCTGGAACTCGCGCCTTTCCGCGCAGCCATTGCACAGGATGTGGCTTCCATCATGGTTGGACATCTGGAGGTGCCTGCGCTGGACAGCACGCCAAACCGCCCGGCCAGCCTTTCGCACAAAGTGGTGCAGGAACTGCTGCGCGGGGAACTTGGCTTCGAAGGACTGATCATCACCGACGCCCTGAACATGAAAGGCGTTAAACGTTTTTTCCCTCCGGGATATGCCGAATACGAAGCCTTCATGGCGGGAAACGACATCCTGCTGTTTCCGGAAAATGTTCCATTGGCATTGGACCTGATCACAGCGGCCGTGGACAGCGGTTTGGTGGACAGCTCTGAGGTGGCAGCCCGCGCGTTTCGCATCCTGTGTGCAAAAAGCAGGCAAGGGCTGAATCATTACCAGCCGGCAATCACCAGCCACTTGGACCTTTCTTTCTCCTTCAACAACAAGGGGCAGTTTCTGGAGGAAGCCGCCAATAAAGGCATCACGCTGGTTTCCGACTACGACAAACTGATTCCCCTGAATGCCAACCAT
>JBIKKI010000090.1:0-8821 GCA_044360435.1 Bacteroidia bacterium | reverse complement strand
GAAACAGACGCGCTCCTGGTACGGTATCGTTGTGCGGATTGCGGTGGCGCCACGTCTTGTTGAAGCGGTTGCGGTCGGCTTGCCGCAGCAGTGTTCTGATTCCCGGAATCCTGGATGCGAGGCTGCGGATCATGGCTTTTTCTCCGCCCTGATGATGGCGGTACTGAGGCGTTTTCCCCAGTAAATATAGCCGGGGTTGAAGCTGGTGCTGAATCCTGCTTCGCGGAATATGTTACCAATCACCTGCGGATCATCTGGACGGTGGTACACCGTCACCGCAGCACGCATGCTGATGTTCTTGTGCAGTAATGATGTTGCGCCTGCAAGGGCACTGCGTTCCCAGCCTTCTATATCCATTTTCAGGAACAGAGGCGTTGGGGGCGCATCGGCAAAAAGGGTGTCGAGTTTGATAAACTGTGCATCGTCGTGGTCGCCAACATAGCGGTGAACGATTTCCACTTTGTGTTTCCAGGGCGCAAAGGTTGCCTGCAAGGGCGCCAGCCAATACGGTTCGTATTCGAACAGATACACCTTGTCCACGAGCTCAATCACATCCAGACTGAAAATGCCTTCAGCAGCGCCAACATCCAGCAAGGTATAACCTTTCATAGATGCATAATCGGCCACGTATCTGTGGGCTGCGGCGTCATCCTGTTCGGTTATCAGGCTGCGGTACAAACGCGCCACCTGTTCGGGTTTCATGTTGGCAGGGAAATACAGTTTTCTGCCGTTGTGCATCACCCAAGGCAAACCCAGGTTTTCATCCCATTCAACCGGAACATCCTGTTTCTTGTATTTCAGCGCATAGGCTCCGGGATACGACGTGATGCCATGAATGCCGATGAAGGCCAGGGCCTGCTGGCGCTCGTTCAGGGTGCGAAACAGTCCGGTAAACGCCTGGAATAAACCCTGAAGCCGTACTTTGGAATGGCGCAGGCTGTGGAGCATTTTGCCCAGAAAGGCTTCGTAAAGGCGCTTCCTGAAAGCAGCAGGGAGCAATGTTCTGTACAGACGGGCAATCATGGATACAATTTGCGGAACAGCATTCCGCTACCGCGAATATACATTTGGTTTCAGCTGCTGAACTGCGATTGGATGCGGCCCTGTATCTTTTTCCAATAAGCGAAGAAAGAAGGATGGAAGCCCTGCACTTCGGGAACCATCCAGTCGCGGGGATGGATGGTGCCCTGATAATGTGCGGTGAGCGGATGTTCCTTGTAGTGCAGTTCCGCACCTTTGGCCGCTGCCTGCAGGTCCTGAAATGAACCGCAGAAGATCTGAACCTGCGGCAGGTTGTGCGTCAACTGCAACAGGAATTGCATGCAGTGTTCACTTATGGGATAGGCTTCAAAAACCTTGGGTTCGAGCAGAAGCACGCGGTTCGCCTTCATGCCTGAAAGCCATGCCGGATCCATGTTGTAGTAGTCATACAGCAACACGGGCAAATCCGGATTGATGTTCAGTTCGGACTGTTGGGTGGGAAGTTTGGTTTTCCCTTCAAAAGGAATACACTGCTGCAGGGATGATGGAATTTCCTTCGGTGGAAGTTGTTCGTAAGGCACATCCAGAAAGGTTCCGCGCTGTGTGCTTCCAGTATAGTTGTTGATGTTTTCCTGGTTGGCGATGTAGATTTTGTTGCTGAAGGTTCCGGCCACCCATTGCCAGCTGAGGCTGTTGCTGGCCCAGTCGCCGTCCAGCAGATGGTAATACATCCAGCGGGCGGGCTGCAGCCAGTGTGCCTGAGCTGCATGGCAGGCCAGCGCTGCGGTGTACATGCGACAATGGTTGTGCATGTAACCGGTGTCGTACAATTCCCGGATGGCAGCATCGATGGCTTCAATGCCGGTGGAAGCGCTCTCCAGGCCGGCGGGAAGCAGGTTCGTGTGCACCCGTTCCTGAGGCCTGCGGATGTCGGAGCTGATGTTTGGTCCAAGCACTTGCCACACGCGCTGGTAGTAATCGCGCCAGGCCAGTTCCTGCAACAGTTTTTCGCACGCAGCATAAGTGTAGCCGGCTTCCGCCAGGTATTTCATCACCATGCGTGTACTGATGACCCCGCGCGAAAGGTATGGAGACAGGCGCGTGACGGCGCCGTTGGTGAAGTTTCGTGTGCGGGCGTACTGCTGCGGTTGGATCCCGGACAGCAGTTGAAGAATGTCTGGATAATGTGCGGGAAATGAATGCATGCTGCCAGTTGAAAACAAACTGGAGCCTACTTGGTTGCCCCAAGGACGGCAAATTTCTGTCAGCGCACCAGCGTTACATCTCCGCTGAAGGCGGTGATTTCGTTTTCCGGGTTGTTGAAGGTGCACCGATATACATAGGCTCCCTGCGGACAAACCTTCCCGCCAGAGGTGCCATCCCAGAGTTTCTTCGGGTCGCGCGACTGGAATACGATTTCACCCCACAGGTTGTAGATGATCAGGTTGTAGTTGCTGATGGCGTTTTGCAGGGCTGATGGCGTGTACAGGCCAAAAAGGTCGTTCATGCCTGCGCTGGATCCCGGCGTGAATACATTCGGGAACCAATACAAGGGCTTGGAACGTGCAATCAGGCTGGCTGTTGCGGTATCGTCGCAGCCATACGGCGTATTGGCAACAAGCGTAACCGTGTATTTGCCATACATGTCGTACGCGTGGGTAGGTGATTCAACGTTGTCGAAAAACAGGTCTCCGAAATCCCAGTACCAGGAACTGTCGTATTGCGACAGATTGCGGAATTGAATGGGCTCCAGCATGCGCGGCTCTTCCGGCGTAAAATCGAATTTGGCAATGGCACGCGGATAAACCGTAAGCGGCTTCACCACGGTATCGCCGCAGCCGTAGCTGTTTAGCACGGACATCGTTACCTGGTATGCTCCGTGTTTGGCATAGCTTACGGTTTCGTCGGGATTGGTAGAGAAGCGTTTGTTGCCAAAGTCCCATTTGTAGGAAGTGATACTTCCGCCGCCGGCGGCAGAGCCATTTTTAAAACTGATGGGCGAGTACTGACAATCGTTGTCGAAGTTAATCTGTGCGTAAGGTTTAGGGGCGATAAACAAGGTTCTTTCGGCAGTGTCTTTGCAGCCATTGCTGTTGTACACAATCAGACGAACCGTGGGAATGCCCACGCCTCCGTAGAAATACGAAGCCTGTTTTGCATTCACCTTGGGTCCGCCCATACCGAAATCCCAATACGTTCCGGTAATAAACCCTGCGCCCGGCCAGCTTTGAGATTCGAACTTCACCTCGGCATTTTCGCAGGTGTCGCGCACCAGAAATTTGGCGGTAGGCTTGGGAATGATGACCAGGTTTTTATAAACCGTATCCTGACAACCACTTTCCGAGCGAATGATCAGGCGTGCCGTATAAACGCCTGAAGGGGAATAATAGGAAACCGGATTTTGTGTACTGCCCAGTTTTCCGTTTCCGAAGTTCCATTGCCATGAAGCCACTTTATCTGTAGCGCCGATACCAGACTGGTCTTTGAACAGAATACTGTCTGATTCACAAGTTCCGGTAATGGAGAAGGCAGCTTTGGGATACGGCGTAGTGTCGCTGATGGTCCAGTTTCCGCTGAATCCGGTTCCTGCGCGATACACCACCTGGTTGTTGGTGGTATTCACCGTTCCCTTGGGCGGATAGTTCCAGCTGTTGGTGGCGGGCATCCATTTCACGGCGCCCACACTGGATTCTGTAATGGTATTATTGCTCGCGGTCAGTTCGGCCGCGGCGTAGGAAAAGGAAAGTGTGGCATCCGGTTTTGTGGTATAACCTTCATCTTCAACAACCCAGAAACGGTCAATCAGCCGTTGGCTGTTTTCACCCTGACATTCGTTTTCTGAATGAAACACACCGGTGGGCAAGGGCCGGTTGTTCGGTACAGGAACATTGGCCGTAGGGTAGGTGCATACCCTGAAGAAGCCGGAGTCTGCTGCGGTTTGCACGCCCAGGCTGTTGCAGGTAAACACGAAAGGAACCCGTGTGCCCGTGCGTGTTACAAAAGGAACGGTAAACACAGGCCCGCCAACGCCGTCGCGGATGTTCCACTGCACCTTGCTGTAACCGGAACCGGGAGGGTTTTCGGAGATGATACCACCGGCACCGGTAAACATGATGGCCGTTGGGTTTCTGTTGTTGATGATCAGCGTATTTCCCTGCAAGTCAAGGGTGTTTCCGAACAGGCGCAGCATCCCGGAGCCGCCCTTGTTGTATCCGCCGCCAACCAGCGTGTTCTGGGTGAGTCTTTTGGCACCAAAACCAAGCAGCGACAAGTCGGGGAAAGCGGTCATGTTGCTTCCGCCAATGTTCTGGTTGATTCCCCACAGTTCTACGCGGCCATTATTGTTGGTAAATACGGGCGTAGTACCATTATTGTTCCAGTCGCCGTAAATCCTGAATCGCGCGTTTGCCGATAAGGTGATTTTGGCATTGCCTCTGGCGGTATAATCACCCTGCGCCTGAGCAACCACAAGGAATGCGCCATCAGTTACCACGATATGGGCCCCGGATTGCACCAGTCCCTGCGCGAAAGCCTGTGAACTCAGGCCTGCCAATAGCATCCAGAAATAACGCACGGGGTTATTTGTTAGCAGCCTTTTGAAGTTCTTCCAGGAGCTTGCGGTTCAGTTCCATCAACTCCTGTTGTTGCTTTTTCAGGGCGTCAATTTGCGCCTGCTGTTCCTGGATGGCTTTCACCATAGGAACCACAAAGTCTGCATAGCGCAGTCCGTAGTCGTCTTTTTCGTTTTTCGGGGCGTCGATACCACCGAACTCGAAGCCCAGTTCTTTGGCAACCTGTTCCACTTCCTGAGCGATAAACCCGGCGCGGCGCATTGCTTCACCTTCGTATTTTTCGTTCCAGGAAACAGAATCGTGCAGGTTGTGGTTCTGGTGAAACTTGCGGATGTCCAGCAGGTAACTTACCGGTCTGAGTTTCATGATGAATGGCAGCCCCTGAATGTCTTCCTTCACCTGTGTTTTGTACCGTCCGTCGCTCAGGTTGGTCCAGCCCACCGGACCTCCAATGGAAGTAACAGAAGCGTTTCCAACGCGCACCTGATTGTTTGCCGTGGTATTTGCACCGTTGCCGATGGCCGTGGTATTGTTTAAGGTTCCGTTGTTCGGTCCGGCTAAATACCCCATGGATGTATTGTAATAACCGGTGGTTGTTTGGTATCCGGCATAGTAGCCCAGGCCGCTGTTGTAATAGCCTGTGGAATTATAATACCCGGAAGCATAGCCGATGAAAGAATTACCGTACCCGGTTGAATTACTGGGCATGCTGTAGGAACCATAAGCTGTATTGTAGTATCCGTAGGTATTGGCCCCAAGCGTATAATAGCCAATACCGGCATTCAAGGAACCTCCTATGTTGTACAACATGGCATACATGCCAACGCCTACGTTGTAATTGCCATTGGTGTTTGAGTATAATGCCCTGTAACCAGCGCCGACATTGTAATATCCAGAGGTGTTGCTTCCAACAGCTTCATAGCCAAGGCCCACATTATAGCCTCCGGTGGCATTGCTGTACAGCGCATTATAACCCATGGCGGTGTTGTTGGATCCGGAGTTGTTGGCAAACATGGCCTGATGACCCACGGCGGTATTGTTCAGTCCACCGTTGTTGCCATTCATTACGTTCCGGCCTATAGCGATATTCGCTGATCCGGAGGAATTGGCGTTCGTTCTTAAACCAAACGATATGTTGTTGTTCGTGGGGTTTAATTCTCCGAACCACTGATTGTTGCTGCGGAAGCGCAAGGCAATATTGTCGGTAGTTCCTATGAAGTTGTTGTTGGCATTCAGACCGCTGTTGCCTGTGTTATTCCAGAATCCTTTCAAAGGAACCGAACTGTTGTTTTTTGATAAGTACAGGGTGTCATTTTGCAAACGCAGCGTTTGGAGTTCGTTGGTGGTATCATTATCCAGGATTTTTTGTGTTCCCACCAGGGTAACTTGTCCGTAGTCGTTTACACTAACCACAGGAAATTCCAAAGGATTTCCATAGGTGCCGGCAATTACGCCAGATTTTTTTAAATCAACGCTTCCTTTTCCCTGAATAAATCCGCCACTCAGGCTGGGGCCGAAGTTGATGGATCGCATCAATGGAACCCATTTGCTCTGTTCATAATACCAAAAACCAACGGTGTCGTCAGTTTGGTATATGAATAATCCATTGGCCGGAGTAGGGATTAGGAATTTTTGAGCCCTGCTGAGTCGTGGAATCAACAATCCTTTATTGGTAGCACTCACGTCGAGCATGGCCGATCCCGCCGGCAATGCGCCTGTTTCATTGATGCCCACATTTTGGGCGAATGAAGCTGCTGTTGTGGACATGAAGCAAAGGCACAGGGCCCGAAGTAAAAGTCTTTGCATGATGCAACTTTCGATTAAGCAAGGCAATTTATAGACTAAGTACCTCTTTTACAACAAAGTGACATGGTATGTATGCCAGTCGCCTGTAATATCCCTTGGTTTCTACAGGGTTTAATGGATCGGAAAGAAATTACTTTCCGATGCAGAATCGTCCAAAAATGGATCCAAGAAGTTCATCGGCATCAATGCTGCCCGTGATGGACCCGAGGTGTCTGATGGCTTCCCGCAGGTGAAAGGCCAGCAGTTCACCGCCCAATCCCGTTTCTAAGCCGTTTAATACCGTGTCTAATGCCTCGAAAGTTGCTGCAAGTGCCTGATGGTGACGCAGATTGCTTACCAGCATGTTGCCCTGGTTGGATTTCAGGGCATCGGGAATGGAGCTGAGCGATTCCAGTAAATGTTCGATGTGCCCGGTGGCTGCAGCAACGCCGATTACCCCTGGAATATGGCCGAAAACCAGGTTGTGGTGTTGTTCCATCCGGTCCGTTTTGTTGCAAACCGGAATCACCATCGATGCGCCGGTTTCCAGGGTATCGAGTTCGGATTTGAGGGCATCTGGCCTGGTAGAGCTTCCATCAAAAACGTACAATACCACACCTGCCTGACGCAGTTCTTTGTGGGTGCGTTCAATGCCTATACGTTCCACGACATCGCTGCTTTCGCGCAGCCCGGCTGTATCTATAAAGCGGAAGGTGGTTCCATTCAGTACAAAGCGCTCCTCGATGGTATCGCGTGTGGTTCCTGCCACGTCGCTCACAATGGCGCGTTCTTCCTTCAACAGGGCATTGAGCAGGGTACTTTTTCCGGCATTGGGTCTTCCGGCAATAACCACAGGAATGCCTTGTTTCAGCGCATTTCCTGCATGAAAAGAATCGCGCATGGCGCCAACCTGTGTCAACAGCTGCCGCAGCAGGTTCTTCAACATGCCACGGTTTGCAAATTCTACATCTTCTTCAGAAAAGTCGAGTTCCAGTTCAATCAGGGCGGCGTAATCAATCAGCGACTGACGCAGCTCCTGTAGGGCTTTGCTGTATCCGCCGCGCATCTGTTTGATGGCCAGTTCATGACTGCTTTTGCTGTCGCTGGCAATCAGGTCTGCTACCGCTTCCGCCTCGCTCAGGTCCAGTTTCCCGTTCAGGTAAGCCCTCAGGGTGAATTCACCGGCAGCAGCTTGTCGGGCGCCTTTGGTACAAAGCAGTGTGATGAGTTCCCTGATGATGTACGAGGAGCCGTGGCAGCTCAGTTCTACTACATCTTCTCCGGTATAGCTGTGCGGTGCACGAAATAGGGCCAGTACCACCTCATCGAGGATATCTGCTCCCTGATAAATGCGACCGAAGTGCAGGCTGTTTCCGGGTTTGTCGTGCAGTGGCTTGCTGAACACCGAGGCAACCGTGGCGATGGCCTGCGGTCCGGAAAGCCGAACCAGGGCGATGGCTCCGGCGCCCTGTGCACTGGAAAGCGATACGATGGTGTCTTCGCTGTGATACATGGCCATGGTACAAAAATACGAAAGCCCTCCACGGGGAGGGCTTTCGTTGCAATGAACTCTTGAGATTCGATCAGCGAATCAGGGTGATGACACCGCTTACTTCTTGCTCTTTTTCCTGGTTCTTGAACCTGTACTTGAGTACGTAGTAATACGTGCCTTCAGGGGCTTCTGCGCCGGTATTGTTCACGCGTCCGTTCCAGTCAACCTTGTGGTCTTCTGATGCGAACATGCGCTGGCCCCAACGGTTGAAGATTTTCAGGTCGTACATTTCATGACCTTTAATCGGAATATCAAACACGTCGTTTACACCGTCTTTGGTTTTGTTCGGAGTGAATACGTTCGGGATCTCAATTTTTGAGAAGAAGGTATTGCACACCAACTTACATATCGTGTCTTTACAGCCGTTGTCGTTTTCTACGATCAGACATACATACCAGCAGCCCACACTGTCGTATTGGTTACATACAATCTGGTCAGGCTTGTTGGTGTTTTCCAGGAATGGACCACCTTTTACGGTGATGTCGCTGTCGTGGTAGAAGCCCCAACGGTATTTGGTTTCATCAACAGAAGGTGTGTGGTCGAAGCAGAAGGTTGGAATGTTGGTGCTGTCGATGGTGAAGTCGGCAGTAACACCAAGCACGGTAAACTGAAGGGTATCGTCTGGCTTGGAGCACCATGGGAACGGTGAGGTTGGCCTGAAGTTCGGCTTCAGGATGGCGTAGTAATCACCTTTGGTAGCAAAGCTCCGCTTCAGCGTATCGTTCATCGTGGTGATGGTATCCACCTGATTGGTGTTGCGGTTTACAAACGTCCACAGGTAGCTGTTGTAGATGGTATCGCTCTTGTCGATGAAGTTGTTGAGTTCACCCACGCAGATGGTTTGTTTTTCAACCTCACCCACCACATCTCTTCTGGGCAGTACTTCCACAATCATTACGGGCTGTCCGCCTTCAGTGGTGTCGGGGTAGGT
>JBIKKI010000089.1:0-8967 GCA_044360435.1 Bacteroidia bacterium | reverse complement strand
TACCTTCCCGATTCCAAATACCACGGCGCACTTCACGATCGCCCTTGGAAATATTCGCCATGAGGCAAAGCAGCATGCCCAGCGTTTGTTCACCAACAGCATCACTGTTGGCACCGCCCGCATGCACCAGGCCAATACCTGAATCAGTGCATGCTTTTTCATGGATATTGTCTGTTCCGGCTCCCGCGCGGGCAATGAGTTGAAGTTGTGGCAGCGAGCGGAGCAGCGCCTCATCGACCGTGATTTTGCTGCGCAGCACCAGTACCGAACAATCGGCAGCCAATACCAGCACTTCATCCTTCGCACAATCCGGCCGATAAACAAGCTCGAAGCCGGCGGCTTCCAGGGCTTCCATCAGCAGCGGATGTACGTCGTCTATGATGAGGATCTTGTTCATGGGCCCGTTCTTGTATTCGGATTATTGAATTCGAAATTATCTTGCGCAAACCAATAGTTCATCCGGCCTTTGAAGAACGAGTTGCATGAGTTGAGCAACGGAAGCAGAATTACCTTCTGCGTTCCCGGCGCAGTTTCCATTGGCTTTCAGCAGGCACCTGCACTGCCGTGGATGCTGCAACAGCTCTGTTTTTCCAGGCGAAGGCTGCGGCCATGGCTGCAGCGGCTTCTTCTTCACCCTCAAATGCGTGGTGGTTCAGGTATTCAGGCTTGAAATGCTGACCGATGAACCCTGTGTCAAAATGGCCTGAAGTGAAGGCTTCGTGCTTCATCACAAAAGCACCGAATGCAAGCGTAGTGGCAATTCCGGACAATCTGTATTCAGAAATGGCGCGCAGCATCCTGCTCATGGCTTCCTCGCGGGAACTTCCCCAAACGATCAGCTTGGCAATCATGTTGTCGTAGAAGATTGGAATTTCCATGCCTGCTTCCATGGCGTCATCCACTCGAATTCCGGGACCTTTCGGGGTGCTGTATTCGGTAATGGTTCCAATGTCGGGCAGGAAATTGTTTTCCGGATCTTCGGCACAAACGCGTAACTCAATGGCATGGCCGTTGATGCGCAGGTCTTCCTGTGTGAAGCTGAGCGGCAGTCCGGCGGCTACGCGGATCTGTTCGCGCACCAGGTCAATGCCGGTGATCATTTCTGTAACGGGATGTTCCACCTGCAGGCGGGTATTCATCTCCAGAAAATAAAAGTTGCCATCATTACCCACCAGGAACTCTACGGTGCCGGCGCCGGTGTAATTGCATGCGCGGGCTACGTTTACCGCGGCCGCTCCCATGCGTTGGCGGAGCTCTTCATTTACCGCCGGGCTGGGCGCCTCTTCCACCAGCTTTTGGTGGCGGCGCTGGATGGAACATTCGCGTTCAAACAGGTGGCAGATATTCCCGTGGGTGTCGGCCATAATTTGAAATTCGATGTGTCGCGGCCCGCCCACGTATTTTTCGATAAAAACGGAATCGTCGCCGAAGGCGCTGCGGGCTTCACTTTGTGCCCTGCCCAGCTCGTCCACAAAATCTTCGGCACGTTCAACGATACGCATACCCTTCCCTCCACCGCCTGCACTGGCCTTTACCAACACGGGGAAACCGATTTGCTGCGCAATGCGTAAAGCGGCATCAGCATCGCTGATGGCTTCGTTGATGCCTGGTACCAAAGGCACGCCGAATTTTTCTACGGCCTGCTTGGCGCCAATTTTACTGCCCATCACCTCCATGGCTTCGGGAGAAGGGCCTATCAGCACTATGCCTGCTTCCTTCAGTGCACGGGCAAAACCTGCATTCTCAGAAAGAAATCCATAGCCCGGATGCACGGCCTGCGCTCCTGTGGTTTTGCAAACCTCGATGATGGCATCGCCGCGCAAATAGCTTTGGTTACTCGGACCGGGACCAATGCAAAAGGCCTCGTCGGCGTAGCGAACATGCAGCGCGTTGCGGTCGGCTTCACTGTACACTGCTACGGTTCGGATGCCCATTTCACGGCAGGCGCGCATCACCCTGATGGCAATTTCACCGCGGTTGGCAACCAGGATTTTTTCAAACAGGCTCAAGTGCAGCGATGTTAATCTTCTTCAGAAAAAGGTTCGTGCAACATGGGCAGTTTCACCCACTGGCGCTCGGCATCACTTACGGCAGAGATGCCCCAGAAACCGCCATCGGCATGTGCGATGTAATGTGCAAATTCACGCAGACTTTTATACAGCTGACGGGCGAAATACTGCTCCAGGCGGGGGAAAATATCATTCAGTCTGCTCAGCAGTCCGCTAAGCATGGCCTGACGCTCTTCCGTATCTTCAGGGAGGGATGCCATCATCTGACGGAGGTGCTCGGCCAGGTTGTGATCCAGAGCGGTGTAAAGTTCACGCAGTTCGTATTGTTCAGAGAAGGTTTTGGTATGCACCAGTTCCAGAACGCGTTTTTGTTCTTCCTGTTGGATATGTCCGTCGGCGCCTGCAATCAGCAAACTCACGTACACAGGGGCCTGAAGCACCAAATCTTTCTCTTCTTGGGTCAAATGATGGATGTGGTCGAGCATTGGGATTCGCTAAATAACTTTGCGAAATAACTAAAAAGGTGGCAAGCAGGCACAAAACTCTTCAACTGATTCGCGCCGAATGGCAAAGTGATTTAAGCCAAAAGGCAGTTTTGGCCGGTGTGATGCTGCAGTTATTCACCACGGTGCTGGTATGTTATCTGGCCGTACAGGTAATGCCAACAGCCGTTTGGAATGCCATGTTCTGGATTCTGGTGATTACCGGAACCATGCAGGGCATCGTAAAGAACTTTATAGCCGTGCCTGCGGGTCGCTGGCTCTACCTCTACCAGCTGTGCGATCCGGGTTCGCTCATCCTGGCAAAAATTATGTATAACAGCCTGGTGATGACGGTTCTGATGCTGGGCACCTTGTTGCTGTATTCCTTCTTCCTCGGTTTTTATGCGCCTCAGTGGTGGCCTTACCTGCTCAGCGTTTGGCTGACCGGATTGGGCATCAGCACAGTACTCACGCTGGTATCAGCCATTTCTGCGAAAACACGCCACGCCGGACTTATTGCGCCTGTGCTCAGCATGCCGGTCATCATTCCGGTATTGCTTGCCGGAATGAGCGCCAGCCGCAAGTGTCTGGAATCCTTTCTTCCCTCCGCATTCTATAAAGACTTGATGGTGGTACTCACCCTCGATGCCCTGCTCATTTACCTCAGCCTCATTTTGTTCGGATTTGTTTGGCGGGAATAGTTTTTTATCCAGAACGCATTTTTGATTGGCGGCGCATGCTCCGCTAAGGCTTGAAGAAATAAAGGACAGGATTCTTTAGATTCGCCAACACAACATCAGCTTATGAAAAGCATCATTACCCTGTCATTGTTCTTCAGCTTTCTGCTTAACTGCTTTGAAACGCGGGCACAGGTAGCAAAAACCCAGGTGGTGATGGCCGGCGCCATTGCCAATCCCGACGGAACCATCACCATCTACTGGCCGCAGGAATCCTATTCAGGAAGCTGGCAGATTTACCGCCGCAGCGATCTGAACAATGAAGACTGGGGGTCGGCGCCGGTTGGCACCGCAGCAGGAAATGCGGCCAGCTGGAAAGATGCCTCGGCCAAGGCAGGATTTGCCTACGAGTATTTGGTGGCCAAGGTGAATGCCAGCAACCAGACTGATGCACTTGGTTATGTTTGGGCGGGAAACCGTTATGAAGAACAACCCGGGAACGGCGGCATCATCCTGCTGATTGACAGCAATTACCGCCTGCCGTTGAACAACGAAATCAACCGTTTGAACCAACAATTGCAGTCTGAAGGCTGGAGCACCAGCATGTTGTATGCAGGCAGAAAAGAAAAACCCGCTGCCGTGCGCAGCCGCATCCAGGCGGAATACCAGCGCCGTGGTGGTAAAGTAAGCACCCTTTACATCATTGGGCATGTGCCGGTGCCCTATTCCGGCGATTACAGTTCATCGTTCATTCCACCACCCGACGGGCACGTGGAAGGCTCCGGAAACCATACCGGCGCCTGGCCCGCCGACCTGTATTACGGGGAACTTGACGGCGAATGGTTCGACAGCGAAGTGACACGCACCACAGGCTCCTCGCCGCGGTTGCACAATATTCCAGGCGACGGCAAAATGGACCAGACCAAAGTTCCCGGCGCCGTGGATCTGGAAGTAGGCCGCGTGGATCTGTTCGACATGACCTCCTTCAGTAAAAACGACACCCTGCTGGTGCGTAAATACCTGAACCGCAACCACCTGTGGCGCACCGGTCAATTGCGCTCGGTAAACCGCGCCCTGATTGACAACAACTTCACCGGCCTGAACCTGGCATCCACCGGATACCACAACTTCGCCACCTTTTTCCGCACCGACAGCATTTTTGACAACCGCGATTATTTCACGGCCCAAAAAAGCGGGGCCTATTTGTGGAGCTATGGCTGCGGCGCCGGATCCTACACTTCCTGCAGCGGCATTGGAAACACTAATAATTTCGCGGCTGATTCGCTGCGGAACATCTTTACCATCCTGGCAGGCAGCTATTTCGGCGACTGGGATGTAAACAACAACTTCCTGCGGGCTCCGCTGGCCAACAGCGCGCTGGCCTGTTTCTGGGGAGGAATCCCGAAGTGGTATGTACACCACATGGCACTGGGTAAACATATTGGGTTCGGGACCAGGATTTCACAGAACAACAGCAGTTTTTATTTCAGCGGAAACTTCAACTATTCACAACAAGGCATCCACATCGCGCTGATGGGCGATCCAACCCTGCGTATGGCATATGTGCCCGGCCCTTCAAACCTCCAGGCCCAGAGCATCTCCAACCGTGTAAAACTCACCTGGAACCGCGCCAAGGGCGCTGTAGATGGCTATGCCGTGTACCGCTACGACAGCGCGAGCAACGGCTATTTTCGGGTGAATAAGGGATACCTGATCAGCGATACGGTGTATTACGACAGCACAAATTACCTGAAAGGAAGAAACCTATATACCGTGCGGGCATTGCGTTTGGAAACCACCAATTCCGGTACCTGGTGGAACGCCAGCGGCGGTCCTTATGCGGCGGTATCGCATACCAACGCCAACAGTAACTTTTCCGCCGCCGCATTGGGTGTGCGGGCCTACCCGAATCCGGGAAATGGGCTGGTGCAATTGGCGCTTTCCAAAACCGTGCGCCAGGCATCGATCAGGGTTTTTGACATGAATGGACGCTTGATGCTGTCGCAGCAATTCGATGCAGCGGCCCAAACACTTGAAGCCGACCTGAGTGCCCTGCGTCAAGGCGTGTACTTGATACAAGTGGAGGCATCCGGCTACCGAAGCAGCTCGTGCAGCTACGTAAAACTGCCCTGATGTTGAGGTTTTTTATCGGCCTGGCAGCGCTGTGCAGCACCCTTCAGGCTTGTAAAAAACCTGAAACCGGCCCTCCCCTGTACGCCAAGCCGGCATTGGTGGGTGCTGATTTATCCATGCTTCCTGAACTGCGAAAAAGCAGCGGCCTTTGGTACAACAGCAAAGGGCAACCTGAAGACATGCTCCAAACCCTGCTGCGTGCAGGAATCAATATGGTGCGCTTGCGGTTGTGGTATAAACCTGAAGCAGGCGCCAGGCTCAGCGAGGCACAGCAACTGTGTGCCGAACTGCGTCGCCTGGGTTTAAAAACGTTCATCAGTGTGCATTATTCGGATACTTGGGCGGATCCGGCGCATCAAAGCAAGCCCGAAGCCTGGAACAACATCAATGTCCGAACGCTGGCCGACAGCGTCTATGCCTACACTAAGCAGGTGATGCTGGCCCTGCAACCGGATTACATCCAAATAGGCAATGAAATAAATTCCGGATTGCTTTGGCCTGAGGGCAACAGCCGCGATACCGCCGGTATGCTGGGATTGATTCGGGCGGGCATCAAGGCGGTGCGACAGGTAGAGCCTAAAACCCAGGTGGTGATTCATATGGCCATGCTCGAGGATGTGGCCGCGACGCTGGAACCCTTTCGGAATGTGGATTACGATGTTCTGGGCCTGAGTTATTACCCTATGTGGCATGGCAAGGATCTGAACCTGCTGAAACAACGCATGGAATTATTGCATCAAGCCTTCAAGAAACCGATTTTATTGGCAGAAACCTCCTACCCGTTTACCTTGGGATGGAACGACCAAACCCATAATGTGGTTGGATTGGACGATCAACTGTTGCCGCAATTTCCCTCGAGTCCGGAAGGTCAAAAAGCTTTTTTGTGGGCCATCCGCAACCTGATGCTTTCGGTGGAAGGAGGCCTTGGCTTCTGCTATTGGGGCGCTGAATGGACTGCCTGGAAGGGCAATGCTGCTTTGGATGGCTCATCGTGGGAAAATCAGGCACTCTGGGACTTTCAGGGACGCGCGCTCCCGGCGATGGATGTTTTTTGGTAACACTGTTCAGGACTTTGTGCGGATAGGTTCCGGCAGTGATGAAAACTGATTTAACCTTACTGGGAGACCCTGCCCCGGGCTGAAGCGGCACCCTGCAGCGCCTTTGACCTTGCATGTGCCGCGCGCGCATGGCGAACGGCAGTAAGCCAAAGCGAGGGCCTGCACATGCCGGCAAAGGTGCGAAGCGTACAGCGCAAGACCGGAAAAAGGCCTGCCAAAACCACTTCTTCAAAGCATCCTGAGGTTTGCTTTGCCTGCACTACTTTTGCGGCATGAATAAAGGCCCGGTTTCACAGTTTATTGAACACCACTACCGTCATTTTAACGCGGCTGCGCTGAAAGATGCCGCCAAAGGCTATGAACAACACCTGCTGGAAGGCGGAAAGATGATGGTGACGCTGGCCGGTGCGATGAGTACGGCAGAACTGGGCGTGAGTCTGGCGGAAATGATTCGTCAGGGGAAGGTGGACATCATTTCCTGCACGGGCGCCAACCTGGAAGAGGATTTGATGAACCTGGTGGCGCACAGTCATTACCGCCGTATCCCGAATTACCGCGACCTGACGCCGCAGGAAGAATGGGATTTGCTGGAGAAGGGCCTGAACCGGGTTACTGATACCTGCATTCCGGAGGAAGAAGCGTTCCGTCGTTTGCAGCAGCACATCCATAAGCTGTGGAAAGAAGCAGACGATAAGGGTGAGCGCTACTTCCCGCATGAGTTTATGTATCAGATGATTCTGAGTGGCGTGCTGGAACAGTATTATGAAATTGACCCTAAAAACTCGTGGATGATTGCGGCTGCCGAGCGCAACCTGCCCATCATTGTAGGCGGCTGGGAAGACAGCACCATGGGGAATATTTTCGCCAGCTATGTGATTAAAAATGAGGTTAAAGCCACCACGATGAAAAGTGGTATTGAATATATGGTTTGGCTGAGCCAGTGGTACCGCGAAAATTCAGGCGGCAAGGGCGTTGGCTTCTTCCAGATTGGCGGAGGCATTGCCGGTGATTTCCCGATTTGTGTGGTGCCGATGATGTATCAGGATCTGGAGTGGCATGATGTTCCTTTCTGGAGCTATTTCTGTCAGATCAGCGACTCAACCACCAGTTACGGCAGCTATTCCGGCGCGGTTCCGAACGAAAAGATTACCTGGGGCAAGCTGGACATCCACACGCCGAAATACATTGTGGAAAGCGACGCGACCATTGTGGCGCCTTTGATTTTTGCCTGGGTGCTGGGTTGGTGAGTTGGGGAGCGGCAGCATCTTGTTGCTGTTGAACGCCCACACTAAATCGCATCGAATTAAACTATTACAGACTTGGTCTGAATAGTACCAATCATCAGACATCCAACATTTTTTACGGGCAAGTATGTCTTGCACTGCATTTCAGTTATGGGCTCAACCTTACAGAATTCATGGCTCCCCAAATTGAATCGTTCATGAAGATTTTAGTGTGAAGTAATTACATATATCTTTGGCCCGTATTTCTTGATTGGATATTCTACCCTTCATACCGGATCATATATACAACCGCAGGCGGGATATCAACGGCAGGTATGGAGGTAATTGGCAATCAGGAATTTCCACAAGCGCGACCCATCCATTTATCTTTATTTTCACCGGAAAGGCGGGCGCCCAGCATGGATATGCAGATCGCTGGGAGAATCATAATGTATTTTCGTATACAGGCGAAGGCCAAAGCGGAGATATGGAATTTACACGCGGTAACCTTGCCCTGCGTGAGCATCTGAACCAAGGGAAACGCGTATTTCTGTTTGAGCAGGCCGGAAAAGGGTTTGTGAAGTTTATTGCTGAGGTCGAGATCCATGAAATCGGGTTTTTTGAAACCCACGACAGCAATAAAAATATCAGAACGGGTATTAAATTCTTCTTCAAACGCAAAGGTTTATACATTCCCAAAACAGACCTTTTGGAGGAGGTCAATGTTGCAGATCAGCCGCCACAGGAACTGTATAAAATGCTACAACCCAATGTGACAGAACGCAAAGGTTTGGTAACCTCACGCGTAGGTCAGGGTGCCTTCCGTTCAAGCATCATCCACCGCTGGGAATATCAATGCGCCGTAACTTCATTCAACAAACTGGATATTTTAATCGCCTCCCATATTGTTCCCTGGGCTGAAGCCAACAATGAGGAACGGCTGAACGTACACAACGGCATCTTACTTTCACCGGTTTATGATGCACTGTTCGACCGACATCTGATTAGCTTTGAAAATCATGGGCAAATCATTTTATCTGACAAGATTGAACCGGAAGCCTTCCAGAAAATTGGTGTGAGTGGTAAAGAAATCATCAAAAACTTTAGCAGTGAAAACGCGGTTTTTCTTGAGCGTCACAGAGCACAGTTCATAACACAAGGGGCTTGAAGTGTTTCCAATCAGCCCATTCCCTTTTCTTTGCACCTCATGAAAAAACTCCTCAGCATCTGCCTTTCCCTTTGCTGGATTGCCGGGATTTCCGCGCAGGACAAACCCGCATACGCCCTCTACAATGCCAAAGGCAAAGCCGTTGCTTACCGTGATATGATGAAAACCCTGGCAAGCGCCGATGTGGTTTTGTTCGGCGAACTGCACGACAATCCCA
>JBIKKI010000088.1:0-8982 GCA_044360435.1 Bacteroidia bacterium | reverse complement strand
CGCGCATTGGTTTTGGCTTGAATGGCGCCACTGCTGCTGCTCGGATTTTTCAGGGGCGTGTGAACTTCCAGGCGGTGTACAGTTATTTGTATTTTCACAAAAGCGGCCTGACACAAAACCTGTTGCACCACATAAAATACCGCGATGCTGTATCATTGGCCCAGCGGCTTGGGCGGCAGTTTGGTATGGCACTTCAGGGCACGGTACTCCCGGATGTATTGGTTCCGGTACCTTTACATGCAGCGCGTTTGCGGCAACGTGGTTACAACCAGGCGGAGTTGATTGCGCGTGGGATGGGTTCGGTTTTAGGGCTTCCGGTAGTTACGGATCTGTTGTGGCGAAAGGTTGCGGCACAAAGCCAAACGAAAGCCTCGCGGGTATTGCGCTGGGGAAACGTTTCTGAAGGCTTTGCCTGTCGCAACGGAATACTGCCGTGCAACCTGCACATAGGCCTTGTGGATGATGTGCTTACCACCGGTGCCACGCTGGAAGCATGCGTGCTAGCCCTGGGCCGGGAAGGGTACACGCAGTTCAGTGGATACACGCTGGCGCTTGCGGAATATTAAAACGGATGTCGGGTTTTATATTTAATTATCTTCGCAGTGAAATCCCATCAACCAACATGAACAGAAGATTACTCTTCCCGATGTTGCTGGTTCTAAGTTCTTTAGGACTGGCAGCACAAAAACCTATTGCCGGGCAATTTACCGGCATTTTGGTTCCACAGTACAGCACTGCAGGTGGCAGCGGAAGCATCCGGCTTCCCGTTGTGTTTAAAGCCACCATCAATAACCTGTTGCCCAACACGCAGTATAAATATATGGTGCGGGCGATGAAGATTGCCGATACTGGTCTGATTACCGCTACCGGCGCCGGAACAGGTATTTGGCTGGACAGCTCCGGACAGTGGAGGTCTAACTCCAACACCTCGCTGACTACTGCCGGACAGCACGATACCTTCACCACCGATTTCGGCGGCACGTTTACCGGCTGGTTCGGTTTTGGACAAAGCGGCAACGCCATTTTCAACGCCGGTGCCAACGTGTATCCATTGATTCACATGCAGGCCATCAGCCCGGGTTCTGTGATTGAAAAGCATTACCTCACCGACAGCATCCGTTGTATTTCCTTCGGAACAGGTTCTGCCAATGGAACCGCGATTTGGGGCAAAAGCCTCGCAGCGGCAAAATCCATGGTAGCACTGTTCGACAATATTCAGGGAACAGGCCGTCCGGTTTCCATGACTTATGTAGAAGGCGCGGGCATCACTCCGGCTTCCCTGGCCACGTTTTACACCACAGAAGTGTTGGGTAAAGGCGGCAACTGGGGAACTACCATTCCCAATAACCTGAGCAATGGTATCCAGCGTATAGCCAACTACAGTTTGAAAACCGGCCAGGAATTGTATGCAAGCCTTGACTCAAACGGTGTTTGGGGCTGGGGCGGCACGAGAAAATCGACCGTAAACACCAGCGGGGGTTCAACTACGCCCGTGGCCCTCACCGAAGAAGAATGTGCTTTGGTTCAACCTGATTTCCAGTTCTGGCTTCGTTCATCTTCTGTAGGAGAAGCCGATGGCAAAGCGCTTCTGGTGGTGCGCAGGCGTTATGCGAATGACTTCGCTTCTTCCGTGACCATGGGTTATGTGAGTGGAACCGCCGACTCCGGAACAACCAAAGATTTGGTTCTGCGTTCGCGCACCATCACCTTTAATCCGGGTTATACCGCTTTCGACAGCAGTTATGCTACCATCAACGACGACAACCTTGTTGAAGGAACAGAAATTGCCACCATCAGCCTGAGCAATCCTCAGCGCGGTAGTATTGGCCTGGAGCGTACCCATTCGCTCAACATCATCGACAACGATGCCGCCAACGTAAGTTTCGGCAGTTCATTGGTAAACATCAAGGAAAGCGCCGGTAAAGTTTCCATCAAAGTTAAGATGGACAAGGCCCTGAACAATCCAGCCAGTGTGCGTATTCTGGTTAAATCAAAAGGCGACAGCACCTTGATCCCCAACGAATTCCGTTTGGGTAAAACCAATACCGATACCACCATCAACCTTGGAAGCAGCGCCGGTCCCGACAGTCTGGTGTTCTTTGCCCGAGTGATTGACGAAACTGTTGTAGATCCCAACGACACCGTAGTTTTGGTATTGCGCATCAGCGGATCTTCATTGGCATTGGCAAAAGACAGTGTGATGACCATCATCATGCGCGACAACGACCGTCCGCCGGTGGTTTCCTTCAACCAAACCAACATGAACCTGAGCGAAAAGGCTGGTTCTGCGAAAATCCGCATCAACGTCAACAACCAGAATGATGTGCAGAGCGACTTCATCCTGCGTTTCGCACCTGCGCTGAGCACCACCACCGAAGGCAGCGATTTCACCTTCAACCCCTATTCCAAAATTTATTCTGTTGGCGCATCAGATCCAGACAGTCTGATAATTTCTATTCCATTGATTGATGATGAACTGTATGAAGGAAACGAGAAGCTGGTGTTCACCTTGTCACCACTCACCAACAGCCAGATTGGCAAACCTGATACGCTGAGCATCAACCTGAGCAGCGATGATTTGCCGGTATATAAGATCCGCAACATCACCACAGAGAAAACAGCAGGCGTTGCCGATTCACTGAACAAGCGCTGCCGTATATATGGAGTTGTTCACGGGGTAAACACCCGTGTAACCGGTTTGCAGTTCACCGTGATTGATACCACCGGAGGCATTCAGGTGTTCAGTCCTTCAGGAACTTTTGGATACACTGTAAAAGAAGGCGATTCCATCATGGTACAAGGTTCTGTGGGCCAGTTCCAGGGAACTACCCAGTTGCAGTTCCTCGACACTATTCGTCGTCTGAGCACCACCGGAAGGGTGCGCATGCCGCGCATTGTCAGCACGCTGGACGAAAGCGTTGAATCACAAGTGGTACGTGTGGACCGTGTTCGTTTGGTGAATGTGGCTGATTGGCCTGCCGTTCCATTGTCTGCCAATGGTTTCAAACAACTTCAGGTAACCAACGGTGTAAAAACCTATACCATTTCTATTGATGCTGAAACCACCGTTGACGGAACTCCGGCGCCGGCAGGTTACTTCAACATTGCGGGTATTGGCGGACAGTTTGACAACAAAACACCGTTTGATTCTGCCTATGTGATTGTGCCCCGCTACATCGGCGACGTGACCAACCTGACCGTGCCCGTAATCAGCTTCAGCACCACAAGCGGAACTTCCAACGAACAGGATGACTCCAGCGTGATGGTGACTATAAACGTGGCCAACGCCAATGCACAGGTTAATTTCAGATTGTCCATCAAGGGCGGAACCGCTACATCTAACGCGGACTACAACTTCGCTGCAAAAGACATTGCGTTGCCAGCCGGAACCACTTCTTACAAGTTCAAGGTGGATTTGTTCGACGACAACCTGAGTGAAGGTGATGAAACCCTGTTGCTGAGCATCCGCAACAACAACTGGGGCACAGAAATCGGAACAGATTCCGTGTACACGCTTACGCTGAAAGACAATGAAACCAACAGCGTACAAGATCTGTATGCGGGCAACCTCACAATATATCCCAACCCGTTGCGTGGCAATGCCGTTCACTTTGAGTTGCTTGAGCCGGCCATGCGCATCGAACTTTGTGATGCACGCGGTGCTGTTTTGGTTGTTGGCGATGCTGCTTCTAAAACCGGAACATTGAATACTGAAGGTCTGAGCAGTGGCTTGTACCTGGTACGCGCCATCTGCGCCGACGGTCGCTGGTATGCAGCCCGACTGACGGTTCAGTAATCAACGCATAGTGTCATGAAAAAGACCATCGGGCGATTGCCTGATGGTCTTTTTTTATTCCTGTCGAGAAGGAATGAAAAAAGGCGGTCCAATGGGCCGCCTTTTTATGTTGCTGCAGTGAAGGAATCAGGCGAGGTCGAACCGATCGAGGTTCATCACCTTGTTCCAGGCAGCCACGAAGTCGTGCACGAACTTCACTTTTCCATCGTTGCAGCCATAAACTTCAGCAATGGCACGCAGTTCTGAGTTGGAACCGAAGATCAGATCCACGCGGGTAGCGGTCCACTTCACAGCACCTGTTTTCCGGTCGCGGCCTTCGAACTCCTGTTGTGCGTCAGAAGTCGCGCTCCAGGTAGTGTTCAGGTCGAGCAGGTTCACGAAGTAATCGTTGCTGAGTACGCCGGGATGCTGGGTAAACACGCCATGTTTGCTGCCGTTGTAGTTTGCACCGAGTGCACGGAGGCCGCCGAACAGCACCGTCATTTCGGGAGCAGTCAGGCTGAGCAGTTGTGCTTTGTCGATGAGCAGTTCTTCAGCCGCTGTTTTCAAGCCCGGGCGCAGGTAGTTGCGGAATCCGTCGGCTTTGGGTTCGAGTACGGCGATGGAATCCACATCGGTATGTTCCTGGGAGGCGTCGCCGCGGCCGGGAGTGAAAGGCACCTGAACCGAATAACCTGCGTCATGTGCAGCTTTTTCCACAGCGGCGCAACCTGCCAGCACGATCATATCGGCTACAGAAATCTGCTTGCCGCCGTTTTGTGCTGCGTTGAATGCTGTGCGGATGTGTTCCAGTTTATCAAGCACCTTAGCCAACTGAGCAGGATTGTTCGCTTCCCAGTTTTTCATGGGGTTGAGGCGAATGCGGGCACCATTGGCGCCTCCGCGCTTGTCGGAACCGCGGAAGGTTGCAGCTGAAGCCCATGCGGTGCTTACCAGCTCGGCCACGCTGAGTCCGGAGGCGAGGATTTGTTTTTTCAGGCTGTCCACATCAGCGGCATCTACCAAAGGATGGTTTACCGTGGGGATTGGATCCTGCCAAACCAAAACTTCTGCCGGAACTTCGGGTCCAAGGTAACGGGCACGTGGACCCATATCGCGGTGCGTCAGTTTAAACCAGGCACGTGCGAAGGCATCAGCAAATGCTTCTGGATTTTCGTAGAAGTGGCGGGAAATTTTCTCATACGCCGGATCCATGCGCAGGGCAAGGTCGGTGGTGAGCATCATGGGTGCATGCTTCACTGCGGGGTCATGCGCATCGGGAACGGTACCGGCGCCAGCGCCACCTTTCGGTTTCCATTGATGCGCACCGGCAGGACTTTTAGTCAGTTCCCATTCGTATCCGAATAGGTTTTCAAAGTAGTTGTTGCTCCATTTTGTTGGGGTTGTGGTCCAAGCACCTTCGAGACCGCTGGTGATGGTGTTCACGCCATTTCCGGAGCCCATGGTGTTTTTCCAGCCCATGCTCATCTCTTCGATGGATGCAGCTGCAGGTTCTCTGCCTACATATTTGGAAGGATCACCGGCTCCGTGGGTTTTACCGAAGGTATGGCCACCGGCAATCAGGGCAACAGTTTCTTCATCGTTCATGGCCATACGTCCGAAGGTTTCGCGGATGTCGCGTGCGGCCGCAATTGGATCGGGGTTGCCATTAGGGCCTTCCGGATTCACGTAAATGAGGCCCATTTGAACGGCAGCGAGTGGGTTTTCCAGTTCACGGTCGCCTTCGTAACGCTGGTCGGCGAGCCATTCCTTTTCAGAACCCCAATACACGTCTTCTTCTGGTTCCCATACGTCTTCACGACCACCGGCAAAACCAAAGGTTTTGAAGCCCATCGATTCCAGTGCGCAGTTTCCGGCTAAAATCATGAGGTCAGCCCATGAAAGTTTATTGCCGTACTTCTGTTTCACCGGCCACAAGAGCAGGCGTGCTTTATCGAGGTTGGTATTGTCGGGCCAGCTGTTCAATGGGGCGAAGCGTTGTGTTCCGGATCCGCCGCCACCGCGTCCGTCGGAGATGCGGTAGGTTCCGGCGCTATGCCACGCCATGCGGATGAACAGCGGTCCGTAGTGACCGTAGTCGGCGGGCCACCACTCCTGAGAGTTGGTCATCAGCGCTTCGATGTCTTTTTTTACTTCGGCCAGATCCAGGCTCTTAAAAGCTTCGGCATAGTTGAAGCCGGGCTCCATTGGGTTGGAGAGGTTTGAATTTTGGCGCAGGATGTTCAGCTTGAGCTGATTGGGCCACCAGTCGCGGTTTCTTGTTCCCCCACCAGCCGCTTGTTTCACGGATCCGCCCATAAATGGGCATTTTTCTGGTGAAGCGTTTTGGTTTTTATGATGTTCCATAGATGATTAATGTGTACAAAATTAGAGGCCTGAACCTTGCGGAGTTCATGTTGTTCATAAGTCCGTGTTTGGTTTCAGACATAGGAAGAACACAATGCTTTAAAGATTGTTTGAGGTGCATACTTCAGCAAAAAACACTGAGGATTGCTGCGGTAATGATCAATTAAAAAATCCCCAGCGCAAGCCCAGCCTAAACCGACGAGGTTCGAAGGCGTAACCCGCTGCAGACCAATAAGGCACTTCGTTTGGCGATGGATACAAGCCTTGGTTCAGGTGTTCCATTTTCACGAAAAACTGGAGGTTTTTCACCTCACCATTCACGAAGAAATCTACGAGGGGATAAGCGCCGAATTTGTTTTGTTGCACGTAAAAGCGCCCTGTAGCGGGATGGTACCCATAGCCGTTGAAACGGCTATGCCACCAAATGTCGAAGCCGGCGCGGAGGCGAAGCACGCCATTGAACCACAAGCCTTTATATCCCAGGCTGTGAGTTCCGCTCCACTGCGGAACCGGTAAAACCGCGCTGTTTGAACTTCCCATGAAGTGAACGTGGTTTTTCAGGTAGAAATGCCTCCAGTTGGAAAGCGTGTTTACGGCAAGGTCTCCGAACGAGATGGTTTCCGAAGCCTGCATCATGGTGAGGGAACTGTTCATATACACCAGGTCGCGCACGGTGCCGCTGCGGTAATAAACTTCCAGTTGGTGGTTTTCCAGAGATACGCCTGCCCGCAGGCGCCACTCGGCGGTGCGCACAGGATTGAAGGCATTATTCCAGGAAAAGTGTTTGCTGAAGTAGAACTGATCTGTAAAACCGGGGTGGTTGCGTTGAAGCACGTACTGAAAACCGCTGAAGCGGTTTTCTTTCACCAGCGTTACCCGCGCATCGGCCAGGTAATCGCCGGCATTGTATCCGCTGATGTAATGAATTACATTCAGCTGGGCATTGCTCGCCTTGTTTTCCGGAAGCCCGTACGACAAAGAAGTCCTTACCCAGGAGTTGTGGTAGTTACCGGGCACAGCGCGGTAGGCGCCAGCGCGTATATGGCTGATGCCACCCAGAACCAACAGGTTCAGGGGTTTTGTTGGTTGCTGCTTTTGCAGCATGAAACCGGCTTCCGTAGCAGCTTCCCTGAGGTAAAAACTGTCGGCGCGGCCTTGCATCTGGTAGTAGTTATTCGGGCCGTAAAAAGAATCCGGGCTGTTTCGGTCTTCGTATTCAAAGCGTTCACGCGTATAGCGCATCCTGTGGACCAGGCTCAGGCCAGACAAGCGTCCGGAATCCGCCAGCGTATAATGCTGATGTACCTCATGATGACTTTGGAAGTAGCTGCTGTTGGCGCTTTCGTTTCTTGGGAGGAAGATGGAAGGCTGTTCACTGAACAGTCGGGCGGTATCGCTTACGCCCCAGTGTTCATTGCGCTGAAACCTGTTCCAGGTAGCGGTGATGCGGTTCAGGTAGCGGCCATTGGGTGATGCGTAATGGCTGGCCGTCTGAATGTTTCTTTGCTTGTGGCTGCTGTGTTCGTACAAGCCCTGGCTTTGGAGGCTGTGGTAGTCGATGGTGGTATTCCAACCGGGCGTAATGTTTTGGGTATGCAGCGCCTGCAACCCGATGAGCCCCTGGCTTCCCTGGGTATATTGAAAGCGGGTGTAAGGATTGCTGGCATTGTACACCTGGTTCAAGGGTGAACGCAGCAACATGCGGTATCCTTCGAAACCGCTGCGCAGCCCGGCGGGCTGGATGGCAGAAGGAAGCAGGTTTTTTGCGGGCGCCCCTGCATGACCCAAATCCTGCCAGGCATGTTCTGTTGGTGTGAGCGGCGCATAGCGATGGACAAAATCAAAAGCAGTGTCCAGGGTTTGGAACTTGTTGGGTTGCAGCAGGAAAGACTCCCACGATTGCACGCGTGGTTTTACCCGCAAACCGGTATCGGTAGTGTTGCCAGCGGCAGCCATGTCCATCTGGGCAGACAGCTCAATAAAGGAAGCGGTAAGCAACAGCAGTATGCTGAAAAAGCGGCGCATGTTTTTGCAAAGTTCCACATTCCGGCGGAACGCTGCTCGATTTTATCTGCTTCATTTGATATTCCCGCGCAGCGGCTGCAATTTTGAACACAATGCCAGTTTGGATCGGTGCCCTCATCGCGTTTCTCTGGAGCCCGTTCAAATTTATGTTCGGAGTTGCCAGTGTGTTCTTGACTCCCGGGTTGAATCCCTGGCTGGGTTTGGTCATCACCTGCTCCGGTGCCATGCTGGGCGTTTTGGCCTACGTTTACGGAGGTGAATGGTTGCTGGAGCAATGGCTGGCGCGCAGGAAGAATCGCCGCGTATTTACCAAAGCGAGCAGGCGCATGGTGCGCATCCGCACTTCCGGCGGATTGTGGGGCATCGCCTTCCTAACACCCGTGTTGCTCAGCATCCCCGTGGGCTGCATCTTGGCGCTGACCATGGAACACCATAAGTTCAGAATCGTGCGTGTGATGTTGTTGGCCATCCTCAGCTGGGGCGTGTTGGTTTTTGGTTTGAAGTCATTTCTCAATATCGACATAACCGGTATTTTAGGAGCTGCGAAACCATGAGTGCAACCCAGGGAACCCTTTATCTGGTACCAACGCCGATTGGCAATCTTGGCGACATCACCTTTCGTGCTGTTGCGGTGTTGAAGGCGGTAGATGTGGTGCTCGCCGAAGACACCCGAACCAGCGGAAAGCTCCTGCAACACTACGGGGTTGAAACCCCGTTGGAATCCTTTCACCAGCACAACGAACACGGAAAGCTGGGCTCAGTGATGCAGCGCCTGCAGGCCGGAACATCCTTTGCCATGGTCACCGATGCCGGAA
>JBIKKI010000087.1:0-9127 GCA_044360435.1 Bacteroidia bacterium | reverse complement strand
TTTGCATTCCTTGGTTGTCAGGCTTGGGAATGGACACAGTTCATCCATGATCAGGGCCGACTGGATTCCAACTTCTTTGGAATTACCCAGCAAGGGTACGAACATCTGAAGCAGGTAAAATTTGGTGACCATTTCCACTGGAACGAAGGAGACAGAACCTGGGGCCCCGTTCCCTTTGCGTCCTTGTTCTTTATTGTAACCGGATTCCACGGATTTCACGTATTTAGCGGCGTTGTGCTCAACATCATCGTTTGGATCAATACCATACGCGGTGTTTATGAGCGTCGCGGTCACTACGAAATGGTTGAAAAAGTTGGTCTGTACTGGCACTTTGTGGATCTGGTATGGGTGTTTGTATTTACCTTCTATTACCTCATCTGACGCACCATTAAACAGCAATAATCATGGGAAATTTCGCACATACCCCCGGAGAATATGATCCAATAAACTATGTTCCCCACACAGAAAGCCACGGTACCAAAGAACTTTGGAAGACGTTTTGGCTGCTGTTGGGCATTACCATTCTCGATTTCATCCTGTATTTCGCGATGCCTCCTTCGATGTTTCGCAACAGTGTCTTTATTTTCTTCGGATTGGTAAAGGCATATTACATTGTGGGAGCATTCATGCACATGAAAAGTGAAAAGGTCAATTTGGCTTTGTGCATCCTTGTTCCAACCGTGTTTATCATCGGATTGGTGATGGGCCTTCTTTATGAAGGTCATGCATTGAGCACATACTAAACGCATGACTAAAACGCTTGGGCGAAGGATTGCCATTTTCGGCGGTCTGTTTTTGCTCATAGGTCTTCCTATTCTGTGGATCATGTTCCTGAGAGAACTTGAATTCCATGGCAAGCCTATTCCTTATTTTGGACCGAAACACGTCGATGAAAAAGGCGATACGGTGTATCATCAGGTTGGCCCTTTTGAGTTCACAGACCAATACGGTAAAAAAATCAGTGACGCTGATTTTGACTCCTGCATCTACATTGCCAATATTTTCTTCGCAACATGCCCAGACGTTTGTCCGCGCATGAACAGCAACTTGAGGATTATCGCCAATGCCTTCAAAGACAACCCAAGGGTGAAATTCATTTCCCATACAGTTGACCCTGATTCAGACAGCATTCCGGTATTGAGGGCTTATGCCGACAGACATGATGCCTCGAATCTGAAATGGTCTTTTGTGCGCGGCCCCAAATCTGAGACCTACAGTGTTGCCGTTGATGATTATTTGCTGGGTGTTAAAGACGACAAAGCCAGCAATTTCATGCACAGTGATCGCTTGGTGCTTGTGGATCGAAACAAACATATCCGTGGCATCTTCAACGGATTGGCCGGTCAGGTTGAAAACAATAAAGCCATTGACGCTGTTAAAGCTTTAATTTTTGAAGAACGTGAACAAGCGCGCCATAAATGATCGTACATTCTTTTGGATAGTGCTGGGTATCTCTCTGGCTGTTCCAGCTGTAGTTACCTTGCTTAAGGTGCTTCCTGATGCCTACCGACCCAATGCCATGTTTGCCAGGCATCTCCCCGGTTTAAATGCTGTATTGAATACGCTCGTTTCATTGAGTCTGATCGGTGGCTTCTATTTCATCAAAACGAAGAAAAACAAAGCAGTACATCAGGTATTTATGTTTTCTGCATTCCTTTTGTCTGCCTTGTTCCTGATCAGCTACGTGATTTACCATACCGTCATGCCTTCTACACCCTACGGAGGAACGGGCTTCATGAAGTATGCCTATTACTTCATCTTATTCACGCACATAGTTTTGGCAGCCATAATACTGCCAATGGTTCTGTACACCATATATTACAGCACATCGGGTGATTTCAGCAAACACAAACGCATTGCGAGAATCACTTGGCCCCTATGGTTCTATGTAGCCATTACAGGCGTGCTGGTGTATCTAATGATTTCCCCGTTTTACCGTTTCGACGCATGAAGAAAATCATCATCACCCTTGTTTTGGTGTTCAGCCTTGCAGGAAGTGCAGCTGCTCAATGTCCTATGTGTAAAACCTCACTGGAAAGCAACCGCAAGGAGAAAGGGCTTCAAAAAACCTATGGCAACGGCATCAACAACGGTATTCTCTACCTTCTTGCTGCGCCATACCTGATTGTTGGTACAGTAGGATTCTTTTGGTGGAAAAACCAGAAGGCAAAAAGATCCTGATCTGAAAAACACCATTCAATCTTTTACAGAAGGACGCTGCCCCATTTGCAGAGAGGGGAAGGTTTTCCTTTTTCCGTGGTATCACCCATTAAGATTCGCAGTGATTTGTAAGAATTGTTACCGATGCGGAAATCATTTTCAGCCGGAAACCGGATTCTATTTTGGGGCCATGTATTTCAGCTATGCGCTCGTTTCGGGAGTGAGCATAGCCGGAGGCTTTATCTTATTACGCGCCGGTTGGGACATCAATACTGTTTCCATGTTGATCCCACTTTTCATTCTATTGTTGCTTCCATTGGCTGTGCGCAGCAGCCGTCTATTGATGCTGTATTGGATCAAACCCATGATGTATAAAGACATCGTTCGGCAAGAACGACGCTCATGGGAAGAACAAAATCACAGACAATCTTAAACGCTCTTCTGCATGCATGCATGCAGTCTCCTTGATGCGGCAATGACACCTCAAAAGATAAAAACATGTCTTTGTTTTTCGGTATTCCCGGCATGAGTAAATAGTCATTGTTCAGGGCGAAACCGGCTAAAAAAGAAATGGTTTCATATACACCTTGGCATATGAAACCATTGATCTCAAGCTGAACTCAATACAGGGAAACCAGATTTCAAGGCTTATTAAGCACTATTGGCACCTCCTATTTCAGCCCCATACCATGAAGGAGCTGGCAGCCATGCCTTCCTCGCCTATCCGGATTTCTTAAGATTCTACCTGAACAGGAAGGCCATCGCCACCGGCAAGTTTTGCTTTAATCTTCGCTTCTATCTGTTCTGACAGTTCGGGATTATCCTGAAGCAGTTCTTTCACGGAATCTCTACCCTGACCCAACTTGGTTGTATCGTAGCTAAACCAGGATCCACTTTTCTGAACAACACCCGCTTCAACGGCCAAATCAAGTATTTCACCACATCTGCTGATGCCCTGTCCATACATGATGTCAAATTCTACAACCCGAAAAGGAGGCGCCACTTTGTTTTTCACCACCTTAACCTTTGTGCGGTTTCCTACTACTTCTTCCCCGTCTTTGATTTGACCAATACGGCGGATGTCTAACCTTATAGAGGCGTAGAATTTAAGTGCATTACCGCCGGTTGTTGTTTCAGGGTTTCCAAACATGACACCAATCTTCTCGCGCAGCTGGTTGATGAAAATGCAAATACACCCCGTTTTACTGATGGTGCCGGTCAATTTCCTGAGCGCCTGGCTCATCAAACGTGCATGCAGTCCAACTTTGCTGTCGCCCATATCACCTTCAATTTCAGCGCGGGGAACCAGTGCGGCTACAGAATCCACCACCACTATGTCAATGGCGCCGGAGCGAATCAGGTTATCGGTGATTTCTAACGCCTGTTCTCCGTCATCAGGCTGTGCAATCAGCAAATTATTGGTATCGATACCCAGTTTTTCGGCATAAAATTTATCAAAAGCATGTTCCGCATCAATGAAGGCACAAATACCTCCCTTTTTTTGCGCTTCTGCAATGGTATGCAAGGCAATGGTTGTTTTACCTGAAGATTCAGGACCATAGATTTCAATAATTCGACCTCTGGGAAAACCACCAACACCTAAAGCCAAATCCAAACCCAGTGACCCGGTTGAAACCGCGTCAACCTGCACGGTACGGGTTTCGTCCATTTTCATAACCACACCCTTGCCATACTGCTTCTCCAGACGGTCAATGGTCAGCTTTAAGGCCTTCAGTTTTTCCTGTGCATCGCTCATTTGATTATTTTTTTATCAATTCGTTCTTGCCAAATTTAACAAAACGAACATTAGAGGCAAGCAAAAAGATAAAAACAAACGCACATATTCATTTTAAGCATTTGTAAATGGAACGGGAGATAGAGGATGCGCCAAATTTGACGCAAAATCGCTCCATGGAACGAATGTTAAAGAATGACCGTGCGCCCATCAGCACCTGGGCAGAAGATGATCGGCCACGTGAAAAAATGCTGAACAAGGGAAAAACGGTACTGAGTGACGCCGAACTTCTGGCCATCCTGCTGGGGCATGGTACGAGGAAAAAAAGCGCAGTGGACCTTGGACGGGATATTTTGAATCGCTACGGACATGACTTATCACAGTTGGCAAGAAGCACCATGAAAGAACTGTGCGCAATCAATGGTGTTGGTGCTGCCAAAGCAGCGACGATTATGGCGGCCTTGGAATTGGGTGCACGGCGCAAAACCCCTAAACAAGAATCCGTTCAAATTGCAGGAAGCAAGGATGCCTATCATGCAATACATGCCCGACTGGAAGACCTGCATTACGAGGAGTTTTGGATCATAACCCTGAATCAGGTAAACCGAATAGTCGGCATGCACCGTGTGGGAGAGGGTGGCATCACAGGCACGGTTGCAGATCCCAGGCGCATCCTCAAACTGGCACTTGATGACCACGCCACTTCCCTAATCCTTTGCCACAACCACCCAAGCGGTAATCTCAGGCCCAGCGACGCTGATTTAAAGCTCACCAGGAAAATGAAAAACGCGGCATCATTGATGGATATTCAGCTCTTAGATCATCTGATTATTGCCCATACCGGATACCTCAGCTTCGCCGATGACGGATTGCTGTAAAAAAGAAAAGCCCCCTTTCGGAGGCCTTTGATGTCGATTTTAGATTCAGCTTTAGGACAAAGTAGCAACGTACTTGGTCAGGCTGCTTTTCAGGTTGGACGCCTTGTTTTTGTGGATGATGTTTCTCTTGGCCAGTTTATCCAGAAGACTGGCAGCACCATTCAACATTTTTTCGGCTTCCACTTTGCTGGTGGATTTGCGGATATTCTTTACCACGGTACGTGCAGTTTTGTGCTGGTAGCGGTTCAAGTCACGCTTGGTTTCGTTTGCTCTGATGCGCTTGATGGCTGATTTATGGTTGGCCATATTTCTTAAAAAGGACTGCAAATATATATGTTTACCGAAGAACAACCAACCCTCTTTGGAAATTTCCACAAAGATCTCCATGAGCGTTAGCCGTATTAGTCTGAGTTGGCTCAATCCCGTAATTATCTTTGCTCCGTTCTTATGCAAAACGAAGATCTTTTCAAGCAAGTGGTGGCGCATGCCAAGGAATATGGTTTCGTGTTCCAGTCGAGCGAGTTATACGATGGCCTGAGTGCCGTGTATGATTATGGACAAAACGGAGTGGAACTCAAGAAGAATCTTCGCGAATACTGGTGGAAAAGCATGGTTCAGCTGCATCAGAACATTGTTGGTTTGGATTCAGCCATTTTCATGCATCCCAAAATTTGGAAAGCCTCCGGGCATGTGGATGGATTTAACGATCCGATGATCGACAACAAAGACAGTAAAAAACGCTACCGAGCGGATGTGCTGTTGGAAGATTATCAGGAGAAAAACCGACAGAAGGTTCAGAAAGAAGTAGAAAAAGCCGCCAAGCGATTTGGTGAAACGTTTAACGAAGCGCTCTTCATTCAAACAAACCCTCGAATACAGGAACTATTGGCTGCCAATGAACGCGTAGATCAGATTTTAAAAGACAGTCTGGAAAGCGGCGCCCTGCATCATATCAAAGAGTTGATTGAATCTTTAGGTATTGTTTGCCCTGTAAGCGGTACCAAAAACTGGACAGATGTGCGCCAATTCAACCTGATGTATTCCACACAAATGAGTGCCACCGAAAACGGAGAAGACAGCCTTTACCTCCGACCCGAAACGGCTCAGGGCATCTTTGTGAATTTCCTCAATGTGCAGAAGACCGGACGGATGAAAATCCCATTTGGCATTGCACAAACCGGCAAAGCATTCCGCAATGAAATTGTAGCCCGCCAATTCATCCTGCGCATGAAGGAATTCGAACAAATGGAAATGCAATTCTTCTGTAAGCCGGGCACAGAGCTGGAATGGTACAGCTATTGGAAAGAAGCACGCATGAAGTGGCACCTCTCATTAGGCGCCGATGTGAAGCATTATCGGTTTCATGACCACGTAAAACTTGCCCATTACGCCAATGCCGCAGTGGATATTGAATTCGAGTTCCCCTTTGGATTTAAGGAAGTGGAGGGAATACACAGCCGAACCGATTTTGACCTGGGCAGACACGAACAATTCAGCGGCAAGAAGCTGCGCTACTTTGATCCGGAAAACAACGAAAGCTATATTCCGTATGTGGTTGAAACCAGCATCGGACTGGATCGTATGTTCCTGCTCACGCTTTGTCGTTGTTTCCAACTTGATACCAGCGGTGCCGAGCCACGTACCTTGTTGTCGCTTCCTCCGGCACTGGCACCCGTAAAAGCCGCTATTCTGCCCCTGATAAAAAAAGACGGGTTACCCGAACTGGCAGAAAAAATATTCAACGACTTGCGGTACGACTTCGCCTGTTACTACGAAGAAAAAGACACCATCGGAAAACGTTACCGTCGCATGGATGCGATTGGTACACCTTTTTGCATTACGGTTGACCATGACAGCCTCGCGCATGACGATGTCACACTGCGCCACCGCGACAGCATGCACCAGGAACGTGTGAAAATTTCTGCGCTGCGTGATATTCTGAATGGAACTACCAGCATGAACAGTTTGTTGCGCAGCTTGTAAGGGCTGCTGAACAGATTTGACCGAATCCAAAAGAAAAAGGCAACGTAATGCACGTTGCCTTTTTTTTTTAAAAGTGGGGTATTTTGTTTCTTACCGAACAGTAGGAACCGGAGGTTTCACATTGTAAATCCAGATCCCGGGGATGTCGAGGTTGGTTTCCTTGAACCGCACCACATCTGCCTGTTCGCGGGTATCACCGCGGTAGATATAAACATAGTAATAACTAGAGCGAACATCACGGAACTTATACGCCGTAACTCCTTTGATATAGAGTTTACGCAAAAGGTAATCAGCATTCACTTCTTTTGCATAGCTACCAACAACTACATAATATCCGGGAATTGTAGGCTTGCTGGTATTGACAGAAGGGAACATCATAGTTGAGGTGTCAATACCTGAACGCAGCATTTTCATTTCTTCATAACTGTTAACCATCAGGGTATCGCGTTTCTTAACGGGTGGTTCTGCTGATGGTTTCGTCGGCTGCTCTTTAGCAACAACCGGCTCTGTTGCAGCTGTAGTAGTATCCACCACTTTGGGCGTCAGGGCCGCCGCCTCTGCCGGGGTTGACACTCTTGCGTAACCTAAAGAGAAAGATGTAAACAGCTCATGTGTAGCACCCAATTGCGTATTTACAGAAGTCATGGGAGCCACCCACGAATAACCCACACGGAACACGTCACGGATATTCATTCCCGCCATTGCACCTCCAAGTCGGTTATCCGTAAACACCGGACCTGCCCAGAGTTTTTCACGGTAATTTACCATGGCATTGGCCTGAATACGGGGATTTGCGAGGTCGTACAAGGTAACCAGCAGCGAAGGTTCTATGCTTACTTCCAGGCCAAGACGAATTTTATGCATGGCCAAAGCATTCACGATACTCTGCAACTGGAAATCACTTCTGTAACGGAAGTAATTGTAATCAAAACGTGGTTTTACAAAACGGCTTCCGGAGATGCCAATTTTAAAATCACCGGTTTGGAACATGGCTGAAGCACGCATATCCAGACGACTGGTTCTGGTACCAAGCAGGATGGCTTCAATGACCGCATCGTCCGGGTCATTGTAAATTGCCCGTGATAGGTCAAACTTCTGATTCAGCATTCCCAAAGCCATACCTAAATGCAGGTTGGCGCGGTCATTCAGCTGCACGGTGTACACATATGATGCATTCCAGTTTTGAAGATTGGAGAACCCTATTTTCTCCTGCGTAAACTGAATCCCGAAACCCACTTTTTTGTAGGCTACCGGCACGGCAATATTGAGCGACATATTCTCCGGAGTTCCGGGAATATTCGTGTACATGTGGTTATAGAAGAGGCTGACACTGCCCAGGCCGCGGCTGTTGATGGCTGCAGGAGAAACCATAGATGGCTCCAGGCTGAACTGATCGAACCTTGTGGTTGTTTGCGCAGCTACCGATCCGGTAAGCAGGCAAAACGTATAGATGATTGCTGACTTTTTCAATGTACGACCCTCCTGATTACCTGATAATTTGAACATATCCTTTGTACGGTTCCGGCTCAAACGGACAATCCAACTGATAGAAATAAACGCCTTCCGGCAACTTTGTTCCCCGGAAAGTTCCATCCCAGTCATTGTTGTAATTGCTCGCACTGAATACAAGGACTCCCTGATTGTTGTATATACGAACCGAACAGAGGTCTGCCATCGGCAATTCCTTCAAGTCCCATACATCATTCTTTCGGTCGCCATTAGGTGTGATGAGGTTCGGAATACGGATAAACCCGGGTTCAGTGATGTCCACAAATACGGTATCATATCCGATACATCCATTGCTGTCTGTGGCTTCAAGGTAAAACGTTGTGGGTACCAGCGGCCTGCTCTTTGGATTTTGAACACCCGGATTGTCAAGTGCCGAAGCGGGTTTCCAGTTATAGGTCTTTCCTCCACTTCCATTCAGGCTGATGAAGCGGCCTTTTACCAGCACGGTATCGGTTCCGGCAGAAACCACAGGCGCCGGATAACGCTTCACCAGAATACTGTCTTCCACAAAACACTGCGGACCGTTATATGCCCTCACGCGGTAAAGACCCGGAGTCCGGAATTGCCTGGTCCGCATCGTTTGATTGTCGTGCATCCACATAACAGAGGTTCCACCACTCACATCCACCAGGAGTGAATCGCCGAAACAAAAAGGATTATTGGATCCGGCGGTAATGGCAATACTGGGTGTAGCGGCAATGGTTATCTGACGGCGCATCGAATCTGCACAGCCTTCTGCACTCGTTACTACATACAAAACACTGTAGTTTCCTGCGCTCATATACTGATGATCAACTGAATCACCGCTTCCGGTATTCATATCTCCAAAATCCCAGGTTCTGCTCACAATGGGGCTGGCAGA
>JBIKKI010000014.1:0-28387 GCA_044360435.1 Bacteroidia bacterium | reverse complement strand
TTTATTGTCGCGAAAATCAAAACCAGGATGGGGCAACGCAACGATTGGCCGCAGTGAACCGGTATCCACACGCCTTTCCAGAACATAGTCGGCAACCCCGCCTTTCCAGTAGTCGTATTCCATCCAGGACAAATCAAAATAATATAAAGGTTTCCCGGTGGCATCGCCTTTCAGCACAATGGTACAGGCCCGATTGGATTTATTGCTCACATGCCCGCAGCGATCCAGCACCCGCACCTTATAGCAGTAGCTTTCCAGATCTACCAGCACATCGCGGTCGGTGTAGAAACTGTCGTCGCGGTTGGTAATGGTGGCGATGAGTTTGTACGGCTGTTTGCCATCACGGGAGGCCCGATACAATTCATAACTGCCAAAATCTGCTTCTGTGCTGCGGAACCAAAGCACCTTCACTTCTTGATCATCTACTACCGTGGCAGTGATGATGTAGGTACTGTCAATAGGCGCATTCAACTCCTTTTGGGTACAAACCCTGAAGCCTCGGTCTGTAACCACGTCACAGGTATTTACGCCCTCTATGTAGTAGCAATAATTGCGCACCCTAGGATTGAGCGCGTTGCGGTCGGTAAATGTGCCTCCATTGGCATTGCGCAAGGTGTCAAGGATTATAATGCTACTGCCCTCCTGGCGTTTCAACAACAGATACTTCCAGTAATTATGTGCAGGAGACGCCGGCCATTGCAATGTTACCACTCCTGTACTTTCATTGAGCAATAAACAAATTTCCCGGGGTGGCTCCACAATAGGCGGTGGTTCCACAATGATTCCGATGGTATTCCAGGTGGTGTCCATTTTAGGGCAGCCGCGGTCGTGCACCCTTACGCGCAGAAAGAAGGTATCCTTTCCTGAATGACTGCAGTTTGTATTCCACTGAACCAATCCAACCGAACGACCCGCGCCTTTTTGCAGCGTGAGCTGCGGATAAGGACCTTTCACCGAATCCCAGGCGGAACCGATGCGTTCTATGTCCAGGTACACTGTATCCTGTTCGTCGGGGTCAGTACCTACGATACTGAAGTTGAGTGATTCAGTGGCAGTAACACGGTAAAGGGTATCTTTTGAAACCGGTTTCCTGTTCAGATTTTCAAAATCAATTTTGAAGATGGCATTGTTGCAATTATCGCTGTTGTTTGTGCGGCTGTAAACGCCCGGTGTAGTTGGGAACAAGCCATTTTGACCGCATCCTGCGCATACGGCCTGATAGATGATTCCTTTCTTATCAAAACGGGAAGTGCCGCCATCTACATGTTCGTCTGCATCTGCGGTACGTGTGGAAATACCGCCGAAATAGGTTCCATAGAGCAGGCTGCTGAAGTTTCTGCCCAAAACAGCCACATAAAAATCGCTTCCGTCGGTATTTCGCTGCACGGCATTGGGTGTGATGGGCATATTGCGAGTATTCCCGCGGTTTTTCTGAGACTTGGGAACATTGCTGTTTGTGGCACCGCCCCATCCAGAAACAAAAATCCGATCACAGCGATCAACCAAAAAGGCCGAAGGAGAAATATTGGGAATCTGCCCCCCACTGCCAAAAGCCGTACTCAGATCCACTGCACTTAAATCAGTTCTAAACCGGGTGATGAACTGTCCGCCACCTGCATTCCCAAATACCCCTGGACTGATCAGCCAAGTACCTTCTGTTTGTCCGAATACATAAGGCTTGCCCTTGGTATCTGTTTGTACGAAATAACATTGATCATAAGCCGGCGTGCCTACGAAGATGCCTGATTGGAAGGCACCGGTGCTTCTGTTCAACCGAAGCAAGAAACCATCTGCCATACCACCACGGTTGGTGTTTGCATAAGCATGGAAGTTCAGCGGGAAACGCGCGCTGTTGGTTCCACCGCTGATATACACATCCTGGTTTTGTCCAAGTGCCAGACCATAACCTGCGTCAAAACCGGTTCCACCCAAACAGCTGCTCCAGTTGAGTCTGTTCAGGCTATTGTCAAAACACATCACTACTGCGTCCTGATTTCCAGAGAAAGACTGAACTTCATTTTTTACCGGGAAATCGGCGCTGTAGGTAGTAGATGCGAGGTAAATATTACCCAGAGAATCGCAAAGCACTTCACCCCGAAATTCATCTGCATAATTGTACATCAACGGGATGCCGTTGGCATCTGGTAACGGTTCGCGATCGCCCAACATGCCATCGATGCCCGATCCACCGGCATACGTTGCAGCCATGAGTCCGGTGCCCGTGGCATTGAGTTTTGCAAGGATGATGTCGTAATCTCCGTTGTGCGTTAAATCCCAGCCTTTGCCGGTATTGGGGAAATCCACGCTGCGAGTAGATCCGAGGATTACCAGATTCCCGGAAAGATCTACCATCATGGAATGTGGTTGTTCATTCCCAGTTCCTCCCAGGTACGTGGCGTAGAGCAGGCGTTTACCGTCGGCGGAAAATTTAAGGATACCCATATCGCGGCTTCCACCATAACCAGTGCGCGATTCCGGATCACCGCCACCAAATCGGGGCTGATAGCTGCCCATACTGGTAGGAAAACCAAAATCAAATACCGTACCTCCGGCGTATGCATTCCCAAAATCATCGTAGGTTCCGGTACATCCAAAATTATCGGCAAAAGACCCAGAGTAGGTGGAGAACACCAACAATGGATCAATGACCAAAGGACCACGGTAATTATCAGGCAGCCGGATGGCAAACTTCACGGTATCTCCGTTCAGTTGGTAAGCGGCATCAAAAGCCTCCGTCGGGCCGCGTTCAGGATTGTACACCAATGGAATATGTTCCTGAATAAGGCCCAAAGCAGTTTCAATATTCAACGTTCCTTTGAACAGATAAGGCCTTTGCACGCCTTCGTATAAAATGCCAATGCGGGTTAAAGATGCACCGGCCTTAAGATGCAAATTGTATTTCAGGGTATTTCCTTCTGCGGCCAGCTCCAAATCCACACCGGGATATAAGTCTCTGAGCCAAACTGATGAATAAGCCCTTGCACCTGAAGCCCATTGGGATGAATCCTGTCCATGAAAAAAGTTGAAGTATTCAGGCAGCAAACCGCTCCCTTCAGCGCGTGCATTTGCTGAAGCATGACAGAAACGCATTCGGTACGCATGCATTTGCATGGAATCACCTTCGGCAACTTCCGCATGCCATTGTTGTGCCTTGGTTTTATCGTAGCGCTGGAAAACCAGAGCATCTCGTTCCACATAGAGCTTACCGCCCTGAAGATCTGCGCGGAAGCGAACCTGTTCCGGCCATTGACCAAGGTTCTCCACAAAGCGCAGCTGCGCCCCCAAAGGCAAACAATAACAGCTGATTAATGCGAATAGAATGAACCTAAACATTACGACCCAAGGGGTTTTCACACAAATTTAGGCAAATTTGCTCCCTCAAGATTATGCGAATCCTGTTTTTCGGCACCCCGGAGTTTGCAGCCTGCAGCCTGCAGCGCATCATAGACGAAGGTTTTGAGGTTGTAGGCGTAGTTACCGCACCCGACAAACCTGCAGGACGTGGATTGAACGTTCGCGAAAGCGCGGTAAAACAGATAGCTGTGGCTGCGGGAATTCCGGTATTACAGCCGGTAAACCTCAAAGCACCTGAATTTCACCAACAACTGGCAGCACTATCGCCCGACTTGGGCGTAGTTATTGCTTTCAGGATGCTTCCATTATCCGTTTGGAGCCTGCCGCCATTGGGCACCTTTAACCTGCATGCCTCCCTCCTTCCGGATTACCGGGGCGCAGCGCCCATCAACAGAGCTCTGATGAATGGGGCCAAAACAACAGGCGTGACTACTTTTTTCCTGAAACATGAAATAGACACAGGCGATATCTTATTGCAAGAGTCTTTGGAAGTTGGTGATGAAGAAGATGCAGGGAGTTTGTATCTGCGATTGATGCATTTAGGCGCAGATCTGGTGATACGTACGCTTGAAGGCATACAGCAGAACAAGCTGAAACCGATTCCTCAGGTTTCACATGGGCAGTTACATCCGGCACCGAAAATATTCCCCGAAGATTGCCGTATCAATTTTGAGCAACCTTGTGCTGTTGTCCATAATCATGTGCGCGGATTGGCCCCTGTACCTGGTGCCACCACCTTGTTTCAGGGCAAGCAGGTAAAGATTTTGGAATGCCGGCAGTTACCCGATGTTCGTCTTGAGGCGGGTATTTGGCAAAAACACAACCAGAATCGGGTGATCGTAGGCTGTAAAGATGGTGCCATAGAAATACTCCAGCTCCAACCGGAAGGCAAAAAACGCATGTCGGCCTCCGACTTTGCCAATGGCTGGATGAAAGACGTTTAACCAAGGTTTTGCGTTCTTGTTCGATATTTTTTTGATTTCTTTTATTTTAAAATTTGGAATTATCCACAACAACCGTTTAAATTGCTGATTACAAATCATCAAAAGCCTATAGATAAACCCTTACCACAGAAACTTTCCGCATAAGTTCATCTGTAACCGTACTTAACAGAAAGGGTTTAGCTATGCACACAAACTTAATTCCCGACCAAAAGCTGGTAGTTTCCTATCTCGAAGGAAATGAAGCTGCGCTTGAAATGTTGATCAGGCGCTACAAACAGAAGGTGATGACTTCCATCTACATGTTGGTGCATGACCGTTATCTTGCAGAAGACATCTTTCAGGAAACCTTTATTAAAGTAATTCATTCCTTAAGACAAGGGAAATACCAGCATGAAGGCAAGTTTTTGCCCTGGGTAATTCGGATTGCCAGGAATTTATGCATAGACCACATCCGCCGGCGCAAGAAAATGCCCACCATCACCGATGGTGAAGGAAAAGATGTGTTCGGCTACATCAAGGTAGATGAACCAAATGCACACGACCGCATTGAATCCAGTCAGACCAACAGCCTGCTGATGACGCTGATTGAAAAACTTCCAGATGAACAAAGAGAAGTGTTAATTCTAAGACATTATGGCGAATTGAGCTTCAAGGAAATTGCCGATTTGACCGGATGCAGCATCAACACCGCGTTGGGTCGGATGCGCTATGCCATCCTGAATTTGAGGAAAATGATGGTTTTTTCTTCACAGCGGCAATAATTGCATGCATTGGGCGTTAGCAGAGTTTTCACGCCTATGCATCAAACCATTACACAAGAAGACGTTATTCGCTTTGCTTATGGAGAAACCAGTGCTGAAGAACATCTGCTGATTTTAGAGGCTCTGGCATCCAACCCGGATCTTCAGGACTTTTTATCACAGCTGAAACAGGCAGCCCATGATCTGAATGACATCAGTATTACACCGCATCCCACCTCGGTAAGCATCATCATGGAAGAATCTCAGGGCAGTTCCATGGAAATCAGCAACGGATAAGAAAGGTGATGACACAGTTGCGATAAATCATCGCAAAAAATATTCATTTCATGAACAAATGAACTTTTTTTGAATGTTCATTTGCAGCATCACTATGGCAAACCAAACTACGCTATCCTCTATCCCAAAGTTGGATTTATCAGATTTTCTGAGCACTGACGCCACAAGAAAAATGCGTTTTGTTGAGGAGTTGGGTAAGGCTTATGAGGATATTGGCTTTGTGGCCATACGCAACCATGGCGTAGACGCTATGTTGCTGGAGCAACTTTACGAAGATGTAAAATCCTTTTTCGCCCTGCCTGAGTCTGTAAAACTAAAATACGATGATTCCGCAGGAGGCGGTCAACGAGGTTATACCGGATTTGGCAAGGAACACGCCAAAGACAGAAATGCGGGCGACCTGAAAGAATTCTGGCATTTTGGTCAGTATGCTCCCGAAAGTGATCCGCTTTTTTCCTTTTATCCTGCCAATAAAACGGTGGAAGAAATTCCACGCTTTAACGAGAGTGGCAAAGCCATTTACCAGGCACTGGAGCACTGTGGCATACAGATGCTGCGTGCCATTGCACTGCACTTAAACCTGGAAGAAGAGTATTTTGATGATAAAGTGCGCTATGGAAACAGCATCCTGCGCCCCATTCATTATCCACCCATTACCGGTGAACCTAAAGACGCCATCCGCGCCGGAGAACATGAAGATATCAACCTGATTACCCTGCTTGTTGGCGCCAGCTCAGACGGACTGGAGGTTTTAGACAAAAGTGGCAACTGGATTCCGGTAACTGAAGTGGAAAATCATATTGTGGTTAATGTAGGCGATATGCTGCAACGCCTAACCAATGACCGTCTGAAGAGCACAACACACCGTGTGGTGAATCCACCCAGGGAACTTTGGAATACACCGCGTTACAGTATTCCGTTCTTCCTTCATCCGCGTCCGGAAACCCGACTGGATTGCCTGGAATCATGTATCGACGAAGCGCATCCAAAGAAATACCCAGATTGCAGCGCCAATGAATTTTTGTTGGAACGACTGCGTGAAATTGGATTGATTAAATAAACACTATTCCGGAAGGAACAGGTTCTTCAATTCCTGCGCTTCATCGGGTTTCATTTTCCCTGCAAGGATGAGGCGGACCTGACGGCGGCGAAGCGCACCTTCAAAACGCTGTTGTTCTGTTTCCGTTTCCGGCTGCAGTGCGGGCACTTTCACAGGTTTATTGCGGCTGTCCAGCGCCACAAAGGTGTAATACGCTTCGTTGCATCGAACGATTTCATTTCTTGGAATATTCTGGGCGAACACCTCAAGGTACACTTCCATACTTGAGTTGAACGCCCGGGAAACCTGAGCTTGAAGGGTTACAACATCGCCAAGATGAATTGCTTCCTTGAAAGAAACACTATCCACAGATGCGGTTACCACAATTTGATTGCTGTGTTTCTGGGCAGCAATGGCTGCACAGATATCCATCCAATGCAGGAGACGGCCACCCATGAGGTTCCCCAGGGTGTTGGTGTCGTTGGGAAGCACAATCTCATTCATCACCGTGAAACTGTCCTTAGGGGTTCTGCTATGATTTTTCATGAATTGGATACAAAAATAAAGACCGGCACTGGGCCGGTCTTCAAACATTCTATGTAATGAGTGAGTTTAGGCTTCAGCAAGCACCACCGAAACAAAAGACCTGTTGTTTGCTCCTTTGTGGAATTTAACCACACCAGGAGTTAAAGCAAACAAAGTATGATCTTTGCCGATTCCTACATTATTTCCAGGATGGTGCTTGGTACCGCGCTGACGAACGATGATGTTGCCTGCGATTACTTTTTGACCTCCGAAGATTTTCACGCCCAAGCGTTTGCTGTGCGATTCGCGTCCGTTTTTACTACTGCCTGCGCCTTTTTTGTGTGCCATTTTTTATCTTCTTTAAGCGTTAAGCCTTGATGGATTCAATGTGAATGCGGGTGAATTGCTGACGGTGTCCGCGCTTTACAGCATAGCCTTTGCGCCTTTTCTTCTTAAACACCAAAACTTTATCACCCTTAACGTGGCTGATGACTTTGGCTTCAACGGTGCTTCCGCTGATTACTGGAGTTCCAACCTTCGTTTGGCCGTTATTTTCCACAAGCAAAACACGGTCGAAGGAAACCTTTGAGCCTTCTTCCGCGGCCAGCCTATGAACATAAATGGACTGATTTTCAGCCACTTTGAACTGCTTGCCTGCTATTTCTACAACTGCGTACATGTTCGAAAAATGAGGGCGCAAACTTAGTGCTTATTTCTCCAAAAATCAAAGTTCTACAGGAAAAAACCTCGAAGTGGATGCAAATAAAAGACGACTTGGCTCGTTTGTAGCACAACAGCAAGCCCAATGTGGAAATATTCGGGTTTACGAAGCTAGGGCTGCGTTTTACTTTTGAACAGCGATGAACATCCGTCGAATCTTCTTTTTCGCAGCCATGCTGCCCTGTGTGCTCCAAGGCCAGGATACCATTAACAGGATTGATCCCATCGGTGTTCAGGTTACTTACGAACCCAACCTTCGCGATGCCCGCAAAATCGACCTCATCCCGGAAACGGAAAAAAGGAAATTCGACGTTCCAAGACTATCCTACACCATTTATCCGGTGCAATGGGACGCGCGCAGGGTGGTTAAGGTGCAGGCTCCTTCCAAAATAAAAGTGAGCGGAGACAGCAGTGGAACACCCAATTACGCCAAGGCCGGATATGGGATGTATAACCTCAAGCATCTGGGTTTGTATCTGTCCAACAAACCAAATAACCGCTACAGCTACGGAATCAAACTGAACCACCTGAGCGCAGACCAGAACAAAAGCAGCAGAGACTTTTCAGACAACGGCATCTTGTTGAGTGGCAGCCGCTTTTTCAACAGAAGCAGCTTCACCGGTCTGGTATCCTACGACCGCAACATGATTCGTTTCTATGGAATGGATACTGCCTTCACCGCCGAAGGTGTGGAAACCAAGAAGATTGCTGATTCATGGAGGTTCTCCAGCAGGTATGAAAGTAAAGAAATGGGCAAAAAGGCTGGATTTCATGCAGGTTTTTCATTCAACCAGTTCGCTACCAACCTGAACCAAAGTGAAGCCGAGATCAGTGCTGATGCGGGCATTCAAAAACACTTGAAACAAGGGGCAATCCATGGTTCATTCGGGTTGCGTTCCCTGCAAATCAGGCAAGATACACTGGAACAAAAGGTGTTTATCCTTGATGTGAGGCCTTCGTACACCTTCCAAAAGAAGAAAACCATGATCAGGGTGGGCTTTAATGCGAGCTATCTTACCGAAGGTGCTGCACAAAACTTTTACATCAATCCTACAGTGCATGCTACCTATGAACTCATGCCCGATGCCGTACAGGTATTCGGAGGCATATCCGGAGGTCTGGAAACCAATTCTCTGAGTCGCATGAACCGATTGAATCCCTTCATTTACGACAGCATTCCCGTGCGTCAAACTTATGAAGGCTTTTCCATTTACGGCGGTGCCAAAGGGAAAATCACCAACAACAGCGAATTCAAAGTAACCTTGTCCCACAGAAGTTTGAGCAACATGCCGCTGTTTATCAATTCAGGTGATTCATTGAACAGTTTTATCCCCATCTACGACAATGTGGGTATAACACGTTTGAATCCTGAACTGCGTTTCGGTATTGGAGAGCAATTCAAATTGGCCCTGAGCGCCAACCTGAACGCCTACAATCTGGAATCCGGAGCAAGAGCCTGGCAGCTTCCAAATACCGAATTCAACCTGAATGCCAGCTACCTGATCGGAAATAAAATACGTTTGAGCGCCCTCATTTCAGGTATGGGATCTCGATATCAGCAGATTTATGGCAAGCAAAACAACCTAAAGGTGAAAGGATTCCTTGACGCCAACTTCATGGCTGATTACAAACTGAGTGAGCGTTTCCGTGTTTGGCTTACCTTGGCCAACATGACCAGTAACGCTTATCAGTTCTGGTATCGATACCCCCGTTATGGATTCACCGCTTTAGGGGGCCTCGCCATTTCGTTCTGATCACTTATCTTCGCAGTTGCGCATGAACGCTCATGAAAAATCCCTGATTTACTATGTCGAAAAGCTGGTTCGACACCACGAATGCGTGGTGGTTCCCGGTCTTGGAGGCTTTATCACCAGAGACCACAGCGCATCACTGAACAGGTTTAACGGTCAGCTGAAACCAAACAGCAGAACCATTTTCTTCAACGATATTCTTCGTCAGGACGATGGTATTCTGCTGAATGCCATAAGCAGCGAACTGGGTATTTCCTATGTTCAGGCACAAGAACTGGTTCATGGTGAAGTGCAGGATTTACTGCGCCGTTGTGCCTCACATGAACAACAGGGTTTTGGCATCCTTGGCTCATTCTATCTGAATCAACACGATAAACTGTTCTTCCTTCCTTCAGTAACCCTGAACCTTTCCGATATTTCTTATGGTTTGAAACCGGTGCAGCTGGAAGCTGTGGTGGAAACACTGACCAGAGAAATCAGAAAACCGATTCCAACTCAGATAATCAGCACACCAACTTCAACCACAGCAGCTCCTATTTCCATTGCTCCTGAACCTGAATACACGGGTAAGCGCACACACCTTTGGAAGGTAGCAGCTGCTGTTGCCATCCTGAGTTTGAGTACAGCAGCCGGTATCCGGATTACGCATTTTCTGAAGAAGGACCAGCAGCCTGCCCTCAGCACCGCATCAATCGGACCTGATGCGCCCATCAATACTCCCGAACCGGCAAACACGCAAAAAGTTGAACGACCTCTCGTACCTCAGCGCACTGCAGCGCCGTTAAAAACCGAACTGAAACAAGCTTCTGTAAAACAAGGACATTACAAAGTGATTGCAGCCTGTTTCATAACGGAAAAAGCCGCAATTGAAGAGTTGAAAAGACTTGCAACACTTGGCATCAGTGCAAATGTCGGACGACCCAACAGCAGTGCGCTTTATCGAATTATTGTTGGTGAAGCCCCTACCCCACAGGAAGCTGCAAACCTTGCCACCAAATTTACACGCGCCCACAAAATCAGAACCCGGGTGGAGTTGCTTCGTTTACCTTAATCACACCAAAGGAATAAGTACACATGGAACTGGAACGGAAAAATGAGCTTGCGGCCATGGCCGGCTCCATGAGCATCACCGGATTGCTCATCCTGTTGCTTACCCTGATTGGTTTTACAACACCCAATCCGCCATTTCCTCAAGAACCAGGCGGCTTGGAAATCAGTCTTGGAGAAGCCTACATGGGTGGTCCTGACGATGTGGCGGCCAGACTTGGAGGGGAATACAGCCCCGAACAAAGCGCTGCGCCGATGACAGGTGGTGGCGATGATGTGCTCACTCAGGACGATGCAGAGCCTACCGTTGTACTTCCGCCCATTAACCCGCCTCGACGCGACAGACCAGCAGAAGTGGTGACGCATGACAAACCTCAGCCGGTACAACCCACTACAGACCTCCCAAGTATCAACAGAAGCCGAAACCGTGGCAGTGGCCAACAAGGAATGGAAAATGGCGACCCCAATGGAACTGGCTTGAATGGTCGTGGAGACGGCGTACAACGAGGCAATCAGGGAGATCCACAAGGAACCGGTGATGACCCTAATGGCGTGCGTGGCGGACTGATCGGAAACAGCACGTTCAGAGGAACACGGCCTTCCACCAACTTGCGGTCTCTGGGTGCAGATGGTGAAGGCAACATCATCGTACGTCTCAAAATTGACTGCAATGGTCAGGTAGTGGCCATTGAAGATACCGATGTTCGCGGCAGTACATACAATGCCGTTGATCAGGATGAAATTGCCAGAATGCTGATCAGGAATCTGAAATTCACCGCAATCACCAACGGCGATTGCCCGCAGATTGGTCAAATTACGTTCCAGCTGAGAAGAGGCTACTGATCGGTCTTCTGAATTAAAACGCGACAAACACGCATTTTTTTTGCGCGCCATGGTACTTCACTCCTACCACGAAGCCCTCAATTATCTGTACAGCAGACTTCCCGTTTTTCAGCATCAGGGAGCCAGTGCCTACAAAAAAGACATTACAAACACCATCTTGCTGAGCGAAGCCCTTGGTAATCCTGAACGCCACTTCAAAAGCATTCATATCGGTGGCACCAATGGGAAGGGTTCGGTATCAAGTATGCTTGCTGCCGTGTGTATCCGTCACGGAATGAAAACCGGCCTGTACACCTCTCCGCATCTAAAAGATTTCAGGGAACGCATCAGGATTGATGGATTGATGATTGACGAAACCTATGTTGTGGACTTTGTCAATAAAACCATTCCATTGATAGAGCGCATTAATCCCTCTTTTTTTGAACTCACCGTCGCCATGGCCTTTTCATGGTTTGCAGCGCAAAAGGTTGATGTGGCCATTGTAGAAGTGGGACTGGGAGGAAGGTTAGATTCTACCAACATTATTACCCCGGAATTATCTGTAATCACAAATATTGGCTGGGATCATGCCGATTTACTGGGACCAAGTCTTACACATATTGCTGCTGAAAAAGCGGGAATCATCAAACCCAATATCCCGGTGGTTATCGGAGAATGGGATGAAATAAGTGGTCCTCTGTTTCTGAAGAGAAGTAGCGAATGTGATGCTCCAATGCGCGTTGCATCTGAAAATCCGGCTTGGGCGGGCAGGATTTTTGATGGCTCCCTGAAAGGCCGTTACCAGCAAAAAAACATGCGCACCGTTTGGGAAGCGGTGCGTAAACTGCAGGATTCCGGCTGGCCGTTGGATGATGAACAAGTGCAGCAAGCGTTGAATCAGGTTTCGGAACTCAGCGGATTACGTGGTCGTTGGGACATCCTTCAGCAGGAAGGACCTCAAATTGTGGCCGACACGGCGCACAACGAACCCGGTCTGCGCGAGGTAATGCAACAAATCGAAAGTTGTTCCTATCAAACGTTACACATGGTCTTGGGATTTGTAAAGGAAAAAGACCTGGAACGAATCCTTCCATTGTTTCCTGAACATGCCCGTTATTATTTCTGCAAACCGAATCTGGAGCGTGGTTTGGACGCCACTGTTTTACAGGCACAATTTGCGGCCAATGGGTTAACCGGGAAAGCCTACGCGCGTGTGGCAGAAGCGGTCCAGGCAGCCAAGTCTAATGCCGGTCCGCAAGACTTCATATTCATTGGCGGCAGCACATTTGTTGTTGCAGAAGCCCTCTAAACAAAAGAAGCCGGCTACCACAGGCAACCGGCTTCCATTTAAAAAAATATGTTTTAGGCCGATGCTTGTTCTTTCGGAGCTGCAGCCTTCACTTCATCGTTCACGCCGCTGGCAAAACCTGCAAAATTTTCATTGAATAAGCGGGCCAGGTGGTTTGCCTTTGCATCATAAGCAGATTTATCCTCCCAGGTGTTTCTGGGATTCAGCAATTCTGAAGGCACACCGGGACAAGAAAGTGGCATGCTGATGCCAAAAACGGGATGGTTCTGATATTCCACATGTTCCAATTCATCATTCAATGCAGCCGTAATCATCGCACGGGTGTATGCAAGTTTCATCCTGGAACCAACTCCGTAAGGACCACCGGTCCAACCTGTATTCACAAGCCAAACTCGGATATGCGGATGATGGTGCAACTTTTCGCCGAGCATCAGCGCATATTTTCCTGGATGTAAAGGAAGGAAGGCTTTACCAAAGCAGGCCGAAAACGTAGCCTGTGGTTCGGTTACACCAGCTTCAGTACCAGCCACCTTAGCGGTGTATCCGCTGATGAAATGGTACATGGCCTGGCCTGGAGTGAGGCGGCTGATGGGTGGCAATACGCCAAATGCATCTGCAGTAAGGAAGAAAATATTCTTCGGGGTCTTACCAACAGAAGGAACTGCAGCATTGTCAATATGATTGATGGGATAAGCAACACGCGTGTTCTCGGTAACAGAAATATCATCGTAATCAACGGTGTTTGTTCCTTCTACAAAACGCACATTCTCTACCAAAGCTCCATGCCTGATGGCATTCCAGATTTGGGGTTCCTTTTCCTCGGTGAGGTTCACACATTTTGCATAGCATCCACCTTCAAAATTGAAGATGTCGTCATCAGACCATCCGTGTTCATCATCGCCGATCAACTTTCTGGCCGGGTCTGCACTTAAAGTGGTTTTTCCGGTACCGCTCAGTCCGAAGAAAATAGAAGTATCACCGCGTTCACCGATATTGGCTGAACAGTGCATGCTCAGGGTATTGCGCTCCTGAGGAAGTACATAGTTCAACACGGTGAAGATGCTTTTCTTAATTTCACCTGTATATCCCGATCCACCAATAAGAACAATTTTTCTGGTGAAATCTACAATGGTGAAATTATGCTGCCTTGTGCCATCTTCAGCCGGCACAGCATGGAATGACGGTGCGGCAAGGATAAGCCATTCAACAGGTTCATTTAATATCTCCTCTGTGCTTGGACGCAAAAAGAGGTGCTTGGCAAACAGGTTCTGATATGCACTTTCCGTAACAACATCAATGTTCAAACGGAAGCGGGGATCGGCACAAGCGTAGGCGCGGCGGTGAAACAGCGTTTTGTTTTCAAGATGACGCAATACTTTCCCAAGCAGTGCATCGAACTGATCCGAACCAAAAGGCTGATTCACAGAACCCCACCAAACCGTAGATTCAGTATTGGCGTCTTTTACCACGAACTTATCCTTTGGTGAACGGCCGGTGAATGCGCCGGTGTCTGCTGCCAGTGCACCGGTATCGGTAATGATACCTTCTTTTCGCTCAATAGCCTGCGCAACCAGTTCGTCGGTGCTGAGGTTCTGATACAATTTCCCTGCCTTTTGGGCAATGTGGTTCAGAATTTCTGTGTTCTTCATGAATAATGAGGGCTTTGATTAGCGCAGCAAAGGTACATTTTTATAAACCATCGACTCCGAAAATTGATGAATCTTTGCGATTCAGGAATGAAAATCATGCTCCAAGGTGATGATCAATACCAGCGCGGGTTTGCGCTGCATACCAAGGTGTTCCGGAAACACTTTATTTCTTTAAAACTTAGTGTCTTTTTGACACTTACAACATGGAACACGGCCTTTCTATCACAAGGAATCTTGTTGGCCCAGGGCTACGAAATTCTTCCGAAGTTTGACCTTGCTCTGGGCATTTCAGGAATGGCAACTCAGGGCTTCTTCCAATACCAACACAACCGGCAAAAATCACTGCCACTGCCATCGGCAAAACCGGAATTCAAACTGGGTCCTGATTATTGGTTCTCTTACCAGTATCGCCCAAAACAGGCAAAATATTCTGACCTGCTTATAGCCACACAATTGGCATTTCCCTTGATAGCCGGCTTGACCCGTATAAAACAGCCGGAATTTCAAAGAGCAACGATGATTGGTACACAATCCTTGTTGTGGACCATGAATATCACCCAAGGGATCAAACTGTTGAAGCTGCGTTCTCGGCCTTTTGTTTATTCATTAAACGCTCCGGAATCATTGAAAAACCAACTTGATGCGCGTTACTCCTTTCTTTCAGGTCATAGCTCGGCAGCGTTTTGTTTGGCTACTGCAACTACACTTGCGTTGAAACCCCTGGGGATTTCCGGAACACCGCGAACAATTATTGGGGCTGCTTCGTTTATCACGGCAGGAAGCATCGCAGCGCTGCGCATTGCATCTGGAAAACATTACCCAACAGACGTTCTGTCGGGAATGATTCTGGGATGTGGTGTGGCGCTGCTCAATCATTATGCGCATGTCAGGAATTAACATCATCATCGGTTGTATTTTGGGTTTCAGTTCATTCAGTAACTGTGGGCAAAATCACACCGATGATCAAAAAACACCAACAACCAAAATGACCATATCTGCAGATTCAATGAAAACTGATACCGCCGTTCTTGCCGGAGGTTGCTTTTGGTGCCTCGATGCCGTGTACCGAAACATGAAAGGTGTTGAAGATGTAATCAGCGGCTACAGCAACGGCACGGTAAAAAATCCAGCGTACCGGGAAGTGTGTACCGGACGAACAGGCCATGCCGAAGTTGTAAAGATTATATTCCAGCCAGATTCGGTATCTTATGCTGAATTACTGGAAGTGTTTTGGCGCATCCATGACCCAACGCAATTGAACCGGCAGGGAAATGATGTTGGTACTCAATACCGAAGCGGCATCTACTATATAACAGAGACCCAACGTGACATAGCATTGCTCAGTAAAAAAGCGCTGGAAGAAGCCGGCGTTTACTCAGGCGCCATTGTTACGGAGATAGAGCCACTTTCCATGTTCTATCCTGCGGAAGAATACCATCAGGATTATTACCGCCAGAATGGCGACAACCCTTATTGTCACTACGTGGTTGGCGAGAAGGTTGAGAAATTCAAAAAATTATTCCATGAGCGTTTGAGGGCAACACCATTGGAGAAGACCGGTAGCCGTTAACCTTTCGTTTTGTAGCCGAGTTTTTTCAATAGTTCGCGCACCTTATCCAGTACTTCTCCCTGGATTAGGATTTCACCGTCTTTGGCCGTTCCACCAGTACCGCAGGCCGCTTTCAATGTGCGTTCCAAATCTTTGAGGTCGGCAGATTTTCCACGGAACTCCTTCACCACCACGCAGGCTTTGCCATTGCGCACTTCCCGGCGCACATACAATTGCTGGGCTGCGGGTTCCGGCGTTTCCTCTTCTTCTTCCTGATGAAACTGAAAATCAGGATTGGTGCTGTACACAATGCCATTTCGGTGTTTATTCTTGTTGCTCATTTCCCGTTTCCTAATTGCTTTTCCTGTGAACAATACCCGCCGCCGGTTGCGCCGTTGGCATAATGGTCAATTCGTTGATATTCACATGAGCTGGACGATTCAGCATAAACCATACGGCTTCAGCCACGTCTGCAGCCACCAAATTTTCGAATCCCTCATACACTTTGGCTGCGCGTTCAGCATCTCCATCAAAACGCACCAGACTGAACTCTGTTTCCACAGCTCCGGGATGCACGCAGCCTACCCGGATGGGATATTTCGCCAAATCAATACGCATCCCTTTGCTCAGCGCATCAACGGCAAATTTGCTTGCGCAATACACCGCACCATTGGCATACACTTCTTTACCGGCTATGGAACCGATGTTGATGATATGCCCTGTGCCGTCTTTGGGCATCATAGGAATAACAGCCCGACTGATATACAACAAGCCCTTCACATTGGTGTCCATCATGGCATCCCATTTATCCGGGTCACCTTCATCCACAGGCTCTAAACCCCAGGCCAATCCGGCATTATTGACCAGAATACGGATATTGCGCCAGTCTTCTGGCAAAGAAGCCATACGCAGGCTTACTTCCTGGCGGTTGCGCACATCCACATGCATGATGCAGGTTGAAACATGATGGTCGCGGTTTAATCGTTCTGCCAATGCTTCCAGCCGATCCTTTCTTCTTCCGGCCAAAACCAAACGATAGGAAGCTTGTGCCAACAGATGAGCAATGGCCTCCCCGATTCCGGAACTTGCACCGGTAATCATGGCAACGGGTACTTCCTGTTTCATGTTGCTTTGCTTGCTTTGATGATGAGGTTCGGAGTGAACACGATGTTGCGCGTGCTCCTTGCTGTAGCGAACAACTCCAACTTCAGCCTGAAGGACAACAACTTCCAGAGACACTTTCTAATTTGTTCCTTCAGCCATCCTTCTGTTTTCATGAACGAAGGCAGGGTTTGAACCTGTTGAAAGCCTGCCGCCATCATCACCTGTTGGGCTCCGGATGCATTTAGCAACAGCTCATGGGTAAAATCGCCGTAGGCAAATACCGAAGCGATGGGTGCATCCATATTCGGAGTTCGCAAAATGATGATGCCACCCGGCTTCAACGCTTCGTATGCAGCCTGAAGTAAGGTTACCAGTTCATTTTTAGTGAAATGTTCAATGATATCCATGCCGGTAATCACATCGAACTGACCGCGTGAATTCCGAAGCACTTCAAGCACATCCCCCTGTTGCACTCCGGGAACGCCTAATTCATGTGCCAGGGCCACCTGTTCCGGACTCACGTCAATGCCGAGGGTAGCTGCAAATCCAGCAAGGTTTAACGCCGACAATAAAGAACCTGAACCACAGCCCATATCCAGAATTTTTGCCTTGGAATTCAAACCATCCAACAATGGAAGTACTTCCCTGGAGAACTGCAAACGTTCTCTGGTAAACAGTGACTCGCGGTCAGTTCCTGAAGCCCTTCCACTTTGCGTGGTATGGTAATTGGAATACAGCAGTTGGCGATATGCGGTCATGTGCCGCAAATTTACTGTTTTACCCGCGGGAACGGTGTTTAGCCTCTCCATGGCGTTTCTTATTTTCGCCGCATGCTGATTTTGCCTGGCAGTTCCTTGGGCGCTCAGGAAGCCGGTTGTGATGAAGCAGGTCGCGGCTGTCTGGCTGGCCCGGTTTGCGCTGCAGCCGTGATGATGCCCGCCGGCTGGTCACATCCGGTGTTGAATGACAGCAAGCAACTGTCCCGGAAGCAGCGCGAAATGCTGCGCGGCATCATTGAACAAGAAGCCCTTTTTTGGTCTGTCGTGATGGTTGACGCCGAAGAAATTGACCGAATCAATATACTTCAGGCGTCCATTACAGGTATGCATCGCGCCTTAGCGTCATTGCCGGCTAGCCCGGAACTGATTTTGGTGGACGGGAATAAATTCAGACCATACGGGGATATTCCACACCGTACCGAGATTAAAGGTGATGCGCGATTTGTTTCCATTGCGGCGGCCAGCGTGCTGGCAAAAACCCACCGAGATGAATACATGGATGCACTGCACCTCGAGTATCCAGAATATGGATGGAATAAAAATGCGGGTTATCCAACCAAAGGACATCGGGAAGCGATTAGGAACCATGGTATTACTCCATACCACCGTAAAAGCTTTCGCTTGCTTCCCGAGCAACTTGTTTTATGGTAAGAAGAATCTTTGCCGGGCGCTGACTGTAGTTTGAAAAGATTCTGCATTGTGCACAACAATAGCAAGTCCCTAAAAAAGTGAAGCCACCTCCGTATAAATACGAAGATGGCCTCTTCAAACACCCCCTCCAGGTGCGGTCGTATCATCAACCTGATATGAATCAGGTAAATGTGCAATAAAAAGCCAGGCCCCCTTAAAGGAAGAACCAAGCAGGCATGAAAAATAGACTTGAGTTTAAGAGTTAAAAAGCTCTTGCAACTAAAGTATTGAACAAGGCTGCAAAAATAAAAATTCATTTTAAAAGTCAAAATAAATTTCCTTTTTAAGAGAAAATTTCGATCCAAGAACTCCACCTCCGTCCTTTATTCGGAATTCTTAAATGCATATCCATGCAATTCCTGTTGTTTGGAAAAGGGCTATTGTTCACAGAAGCCTGAGCGAACCATTACCTTTGTGCACGCATGCAAACAGCAACCCTGGAACAAGCAAAAGAGTTAGGACTCCTGCCTGAGGAATTCGAAAAAATCAAAGAAATTCTGGGCAGAACCCCAAACTTCAATGAACTCAGCGTGTATTCTGTGATGTGGAGTGAACATTGCAGTTACAAGAATTCAATTACCTGGCTTAAAACCCTCCCACGTGAAGGCAGTAAGCTTCTAACCAAAGCTGGAGAAGAAAATGCCGGCCTGGTAGATATTGGCGACGGTCTTGCCTGTTGCTTTAAAATCGAAAGTCATAATCATCCCAGCGCCATCGAACCATACCAAGGTGCTGCCACAGGAGTTGGCGGCATCAACCGCGATGTGTTTTCCATGGGCGCCAGACCCATTGCCCAATTGAATTCCCTGCGCTTCGGAAACATCAATACGGATCGTACCAAATGGTTGCTTCGGGGTGTGGTGAAAGGCATCGGTGATTACGGAAATGCTTTTGGCATACCAACGGTTGGTGGTGAGGTTTATTTCGACGATTGTTACGAAACGAACATTCTGGTCAATGCCATGAGCGTAGGCCTGGTTGAAGTTGGCAAAACCGTAAGCGCTTCTGCAGATGGCCCCGGAAATCCGGTATATATCTTTGGTTCAGCTACCGGAAAAGATGGCATCCATGGAGCTGCATTCGCCTCCAAAGATATAGGTGAAGACGCGGCCAATGATTTGCCCAGCGTACAAGTGGGAGATCCTTTCTGGGAAAAACTGATTTTGGAAGCCACCATGGAACTTATCGAAACAGGATCTGTGGTTGGCATTCAGGATATGGGCGCCGCCGGAATTACCTGTTCCACCAGCGAGATGAGCGCCAAAAGCGGAACAGGCATGGACGTTTGGCTGGACAAGGTTCCGCTGCGCCAAAGCGACATGAAACCCTGGGAAATCCTGCTGAGTGAAAGTCAGGAACGGATGCTCGTGGTGGTAAAAAAAGGCATGGAAGCTTCCGCCGAAGCCGTGTTTCGAAAATGGGAAATCACCTACGCCCAAATTGGTATTGTCACCGATACAGGCCGGGTACGCTATTTCATGAACGGCAACCTGGAAGGCGATATTCCGGCGGAAAGTCTGGTTCTTGGCGGTGGCGCTCCTGTGTATCAGCGCACCTGGGAAACCCCAGCTTATTTCAAACATATTGAAACCTTCCAACAAAATCAGATTGAAGTTCCTGCGCAACTTCAGGAAGTAGGTTTGTTTCTTGCTTCTACTCCAAATATTGCCAGCAAACGCTGGATTTATAAGCAATACGACAGTATGGTCGGAACAGTCATGCAAAGCACCAACCGCCCCAGTGACGCAGCTGTGGTAAAAATCAAAGGCACCGAAAAAAGTTTGGCGCTGACCGTGGATTGCAACAGTCGTTATATCTATGCCGACCCCGATAAGGGAACGCAAATCGCCGTATCAGAGGCGGCGCGGAACATCGTATGCAGTGGTGGAGAACCTACGGCTATTACCAATTGCCTCAACTTCGGCAATCCCTACAATCAAGAGGTTTATTACCAGTTCAAACATGCCATTGATGGCATGGGTAAAGCCTGCCGCAAGTTTGACACGCCCGTAACCGGCGGTAATGTGAGCTTTTACAATCAAAGCAGTGATGGTACTGCAGTATTTCCAACGCCAACCATTGGCATGGTAGGTGTGATTGAACGTCAGGAGTACATCACCACTTTAGATTTCAAAGCGCCCGGCCACCACATTGTCATGCTGGGTCATCAGCACGAAGACCTGGGCAGCAGTCAGTACCTCGCCAAATATCACGGCGTGCAATATTCGCCATGTCCGGTGTTCAACCTGGACCACGAATTTGCGTTGCATCAGGCAGTGAAGCAGATGATACGCAGCGCGAACATTGAAAGCTGCCACGACATCAGCGAAGGCGGTTTGTTTATCAGCCTGTTGGAATCCGCCAAAGCCGGAGCACTTGGCTTCAGGATACATTCCAACCCGGTCATCCGCAAAGACGCCTGGTTGTTTGGTGAAGCTCAAAGCCGCGTCGTTATTACCGTGGCGGATGAAGAAGATTTGGCAACGGTAGAACAAATAGCTGAAATGCATGGCGTTCCATTCAGCGTAATAGGCCGCACTATTCCTGAACGGCTTGTGGTGGACGATGAAGACTGGGGAACTGTGCACACCTTCGCTGAGGTGTACGATACTTCCCTGGAGAAAATGCTCGACCGAGCCTGAACTGCGTTTTATGATTTCTCAAACACCGAATTGCCTTAAATGGTGATCCAGGTGTTTGTACATCAGGTTGTTCCATGCTGTAGCGCTTAATGCACCTAAGGTGATTTGCTTTTTGCCTTCGAAGTGCGCCTCACCTGTTCCACTAAAAGTTTCGAGCAGTTGTTTTAGTCGGAGTTGCTCCGCTTCAAAAGAACGTTCATCGTCAATAATAAATGAAGGGGCAGTTGGTAAATTATGGCGATATGGAACTTCATTGATCATACCCTTTTTGAAAAACAAGCGGAGTACAATCTTCATCAACATATTTGGTCCATCATGCCGCATATGTAAAGCCTGTTCAAAGGGAATACAACAGTGTGCCAGCATTTGCGAAACATTCATTTTCCCCCACAAAGGCCTTGAATCGGGTTTAAGTTGATCGATGCGTGCCTGCAACTGTGCAAGGGCAAGGGGTGTAAATAAATTGGGGAACCTTTGTGGCTGTTGCATGATGCGAAATTAAGAAGTAACACCTGCCGCATTGAAACTTGAAAAAAGCCCTGTGTATCTTTGCCGCATGGGACGTGCTTTTGAATTCCGCAAGGAGCGCAAGATGAAACGATGGGCCAATATGGCCAAAGTATTCACCAAGATTGGACGGGAAATAGCTACCGCTGCCAAAGAAGGCGGCGCCGACCCCGATACCAACGCCAGACTGCGGGCCATCATCCAAAATGCCAGGGCTGCCAATATGCCCAAGGACAATATTGACCGCGCGATTCAGCGCGCCGTGAATAAGGAAGTAGACAATTTCAAGGAAATGGTTTACGAAGGAAACGGGCCTCATAAAGTTGCGATTGTGGTGGAATGCAATACCGATAATCCAACCAGAACCATTGCCAATGTTCGGGCCTATTTCAGCAAATCTGGCGGTGAAGTTGGAACTACCGGATCACTGAATTACCTCTTCGACCGAAAAAGCGTTTTTAAAGTGTTGAAGAATCCAGCCATGAGTCTGGAAGAATTGGAGCTTGAAATGATCGATTACGGCGTGGATGAACTGTTTGAAGAAGACGACCACATTGTGATGTATGGAGGATTTACCGACTTCGGCAACATCCAGAAGGCGCTGGAAGAACGGAATTTCGAAATCAGCACTGCAGAATTCGAACGTTTGCCTACCGACTTTAAAGTGCTGAACGCCGAGCAGGGTGCAGATGTAGAAAAACTGCTGGACAAGCTGGAAGAAGATGATGATGTAATCAAAGTATTCCACAATATGCGCATCGAAGGCTAAACAATGCGTGACCATCTTGCGTTTTAAGCATGATGCGCACATTTTGGTGTCTATTTATTTGCCTGAATCTGGCAATACAGGCCCAGGCTCAGAAACCACTTCCGGACGGAGCCGTCACACTTCGTCCTTTGCGTACAGCGGCCATTCTGGATTCTTTACACCATTGGAAATTCGATTCCACGGGTGTACATGTGGTTAATTTCTGGGCCACCTGGTGCGGTCCCTGTGTGCAGGAATTGCCGCTGTTTCGGGCTGCAGACAGTTTGCTTTCCAGCCTTCCTGTGCAGTTCAGTTTCTTCAGTTTCGATATGAAGGAACATTCCTCAAAAGCAGCAGCATTAATGCAAAAACATGGCTTTAAAGACCCCGGATTCCTCATTGATGAGGTCGATCATGATGCACTGATTAGAGGCGTTTCAGAATCCTGGCAAGGGAATATTCCAATCACTTTGGTATTGGGATCCGGAAAACAGGCCTTTCATGACCAGGCTTTTCCCCATGTGGAGGCACTGCTTCAATTCATTCAAAAACCATGAAAAAAAACATCATATTCACCACCGCACTCGTGGCATTTACCGGATTCGCCGGACTGTCCATGAAACAACAAACCTCAGGCTATGTTGCCGGCGACACAGTTGGCGATTTCCGTTTGAAAAATATTGACGGGAAAACCATGAGCCTTTCTGACAACAAGGACGCCAAAGGGTTTATTGTAGTATTCACCTGTAATCATTGTCCTTACGCCATCAAGTACGAACAACGCATTATGGATCTGGACAAAAAATACAAGCCGCTGGGATTTCCGGTGATTGCCATCAACCCGAACGACAGCGCCAAAGTGCCTGATGACAGTTATGAAAACATGCAGAAACGCGCCAAGGAAAAAGGCTATAGTTTTCCATACCTCTACGACCAGACTCAGGAGGTTGCCAAAGCTTATGGCGCGCTGAAAACCCCACATGTTTACCTTCTGGCCAAAGAAAAAGGAAAGCTGGTGGTGAAGTATGTGGGCGCCATCGACAATAATTACGAAGATGCCACTAAAGCCGACCGTCATTTTGTTGCGGAAGCTATTGCAGAAATTCAGGCTGGTAAAAACGTAACCATTACCGGAACCCGCGCCATTGGCTGCAGCATCAAGTGGAAAGAGTAAGAACTGAGAATCGGGTTGCGGAGCGCTTTGCCGCTCTGCAGCCTTGATTCAAGTTGTTTCTATCTTACCTGATTTCATTCCACAATACCCTTTTGTTTAATTTCATATCCTGCAGAATTCCCGCTTTGGGGCTCAGGGTAAACATCCAGCTTTTACGCAAGCCATCCGGAATCCATTGAAAGCTGATTTGCCAGCAATGCAAGTCGCGGGAAACAGTAAACTGACTGAAACTAAACGCTTTTTTATTGATGATGTATCCGGTGTTATATCCAATTTTCCACTGTGGTGTTAAACTCAAATCACCGCTGATATTGATTACATTATTCACCACTGGTTTCAATCCTGCCTTGTTTAAGGAATAGTTAAAATTGAGCGACAGGTTCCAGGGAATGTTAAAATCATAGAAGTCGCCATATCTGTTTTGTATTTCGCCCCATTCACCTTCGGTATAACGATCTCTTCGGGCGGCTTGGGCCGGAGTTTTCTTCCCTTTCAGCACTTCGGGATTTAAGCCTGTATTGATGCTCAGCCGCATTTGGTTGAAACGCAAAGGGCGGCGGTTGGCAGTCCATTCAAGGATATTCCTGGGCAAGCCTCTGGAATCGCGGGCGTAAGGATCCCAACTTGCGTCGAATTGAATGCCCACCTTGCTCAGCAGTCGTGTGTTCAGACTGAGTTGCAGATCGCTCAATTGAAAGCTGTCGGCAAGAAAATTATATCCGCCCCGCAAGGAAACATTGTCGATGAGGTTTACATTTTTGGTTTTGGCAGCGCTGTCGGTTTTCTGCAGCACTTTAGCCATGAGCACCTGCGCTATGGAAAAGTTCAGGCTTCCCTCCTTCCCTGCTGTTGGCCCGCCCAGCGCAGCATTTCTAAACACGCTGTAGGTTTCGCGCTTCCCTGTTGAATCGACCTGAACATTGCGGAAGTACCGGAACCTGGGGCTGGCAAAATCGGGCCGGTAAGACAGGTTCATCGTGGGCGTAATCACATGACGTAAAGCACGGATGGCGCCCCACTTCAAGTTGGTAAAGGTTCCGTAGATATTGGTGGATGCGCTGAGGCTTCCCGCATAGGAGGCTGCTCTGACAAAACCACGTTCGTCGGCATCCACAGCGCGCTTCAGCGCGGTATCATAAACAAGAACATTTTGCTTCATGTACCACCATTCCTGATAATTCACTGCCGGCGTGATGTTGATTCTGCCTTTGCTCAACTTGACAATGGTGCTGAGCGGAATGCTGTGTTTCATGCCGCTTTGAAGCTTGCTTAGGGCATCGCGGTAGTTTTCTGAGAAAATGATCGTATCAAAGGTGGACAAACGGTTCTGAACATCCAGATTATAGGTTAAGTTCAGTTGCTTGATCCAATTTCCGGCGGGTTCATTTTTCCGCAGAAAAGGCTGCCAGCGCTGCATGTTCATGCTGACGTTCGGGAGGTTAAAACTGATCGATCTGTTGGCCGTATTCTGGTTGTGTGTGGCTGCGATGTTCAGGTTAAAACGGTTGTTCAGAAACGTTTTACCATAGCTCACGCTGGAGTTGAACTGACTTTGCACAATGGCTCTGGGGTCATTCGAGTTGATGCGCTTAAAACCCGGTGTTCCCAAATCTACAGTGGCGGAAAATCGTGTACCGGGGCGTACGTTTTGATGGAGGCTATAGGCCCATTGGAGGTTAAAATCGCGCTGCCGGAAAAACGTATTGCTGGTTTTTTCTCCTTGAGAATACACTGAAAAACCGAGGTTAAAATTGCCTTGATAGCGATAGCGTTTCACGAATCGGGAAACCGCCGAAACGCGATAATCGCCATTAAAAAACGCTGCACCGCTCAGGGTCAGATCGCGGTGTTCGCCCAATCCTGTATAAAAGCCAAGATTTTCAAGGTAAAAGCCACCCCGGTTTTGTTGAAAGCCATAACTGGGAAACAACACTCCATTCCGTCGGCCTTTTTTGGTTGGAACCAAGCCAAAAGGCAGCGCCAGCGGTGTTGGCAAATCTTCCACCACCAGATTGGCCGGACCAAAAATCACCTTGTTATTGGGAATAACCTTGAGCCTGCGTGCATCCAGGTAGAAGTGAGGATGCGGCGCATTGCAGGTCGTTAACTTCCCCCGATCTGCCAGAAAAGATCCATCCGCGTTTCGGAATACCTGCCTGCAGGAAACAATGGCTTCGTCTTCCACCAAACGCAGACCGTACACCTTGCCCTTGCGCGTTTCACTGTTATAGCGCATGCTGTCTGCAGTATAAGCATCATCGCCATCGTGCAGCTTAGGCTGAAAGGCGTACCGGCCCAGACTGTCGGCACCTCCACGGGCATACAATTCCTTTTTGCGCAAATCGGCCCGGATGTAATATGCTTCCAGTTCCACAGAACCATATTTCAGATATGCATTCCGGTAGAGATGTACAATCTGGTTCTTCAGGTCGAAAATGATGGAATCATCTGCCTTGTAATCCACTTCCAGATCAAGGCCTGATTTCCTGGCGGACAGCTTAGCGCTGTCGTCCACATTTACATACAAAACGCGGGGAGTCAACCCAGCCTTTAGTTCAGGCGTGCCAGCAATCCAAATTTGCCATACCATAAACACGGTGAGTGGCATAAGTTTTGAACGCGTTTGGAACAACATGAAAGGGCGCAAATTACTTTCGGAAGTTCAAAGAGCAGTGCACAGAATAAACTTACTTGCTTCACCCATGTTCAAGAAACTCCCCCTCGCCATCTTTTTGGTCTTCCTCGCGGTTTCCTTCTTTTCATTCCAAAGACAACAATCACCCATCAACGGTAAAGTTTCTGTTATTGTGATTGATGCAGGCCACGGAGGCAAGGACCCCGGATGCAGTGGCGCCGGGGAAATTTTCGAAAAACAAGTTACGCTGGGTGTGGCTTTGAAACTGGGGAAACTGATCCAGGACAGCCTGAAGGATGTAAAGGTTCTGTACACGCGGAAAACAGATGAATTCATTGAACTGTACAAACGACCCGAACTGGCTAACAAAAACAGTGCCGACCTGTTTATATCCATCCACTGCAATTCCAACAAGAACACCAGTGCCGCGGGTTCTGAAACCTACCTCATGGGTTTGCACAAAACCGAGGGCAACCTCAGTGTGGCCAAAAGAGAAAATGCAGCCATTACCCTGGAACAGAATTATCAAAGCAATGCTTCCTATGGCGGCTTTGATCCGGAAAGTCCGGAAGGTCATATCATTTTCACTTTGGTACAAAATGCTTACATGGAAGCCAGCTCCGGCTTTGCTTCCAAAGTTGAATACCACATCGCCAAAACCGGAAAAATCAAAAGCCGTGGCGTAAAACAAGCCGGCTTTCTGGTATTGTGGCAAACAGCCATGCCCAGTGTATTGGTAGAACTTGGTTTCCTTACGAATACAGCAGACCGTGCAGTGTTAAAAACTGCCGATGGGCAGAAGCAAATTGCACAGGCTTTGTTCAGAGCGGTACGCGATTACAAAAAAGAACGCGAAGCCAGGCTTCCCAAAAGCACACCCGAACCTGCACCAAAAACGCATCGCGACAGCTTGAACAGATAAGCCACTTTTGCTATTGACGGAAGAAAGTATCTTTGAACCCGATCAAACTAAAGCGTTTTGAAAATCAGCAACGAGAGTAAAGTAGGCGCATTGACCGCTGTTGCCATCACCATCTTGGTTCTGGGATACAACTATTTATCAGGCAAAGATGATGTGTTTAGCGAAGGAAGGGTTTTCTACGCTGTTTACGATAATGTGCGCGGTCTAAATGAAGGTGCCGCAGTTACATACAATGGGGTACGCATTGGTCAGGTAAAGAAAGTATCCCTCAATGCCCAAAACCATAAAATCGTTTCCAGAATCGAAATCTATTCGGATCTCGATATCCCGAAAGATTCCAGACTGAAAATCGTTGTAGAAATTCTGGGAGACAAGCGGATGGAACTGTTGCTCGGAACAAAGCAACCATTCGCACAACACGGAGATACCCTCACCGGTATTTTGGAAACAGACATGACCGAGAAAGTGAATCAAAAATTGGGCCCCATTGCAGAACAAGCCGACAGTGTACTGCAGCGCTTCAATGCGATTCTGAGCAGACCTTCCCTCATTCAGTTTGAAGACCGACTTCCCGGAACACTTTCTTCCCTGCAAAAAACCATAGAAGAAGTGAATGGCCTGATCCAGCAAAGCAAACCTGGCGTAGAAGGAAGCATCAGCAACATCAAACAGCTTACCGAAAACCTGAAATCCTACAACCAAAGTATTTCCTCTTCCCTGAAAAGCTTTGAACGCATCGGAAAAGAAGCCGACAGCGTGGACATTTCAGCCATGATGGCCCAACTGCAGGAAACCATCAACAACCTGAGTTCGGTGATTAACCGCATCAACAGCGGAGAAGGAAGCCTTGGACAGCTGGCCACGAACGAGTCTTTGTACAACAACCTCGTAAAAACCAGTACCGAATTAACCTGCCTCATGAATGACATTCGCAGCTATCCGGATAAATACCTGCCTCTGCCCTGGGGTAAACGCAAAAGAGCCAAGGCATCCGAAGCAAGCAAAAAGGCGCCTTGTGTGCCTCAGCCCTGATTAAAACCCATTATTTCATCGTGCAAACGCGATGAAAAAAGCCTGCTCAATACCCAAGAGCGGGCTTTTTTGTATGATGACATAAATCATACGGATTTTATTTAAAATCATTCTAAATAATTTGGGATTCTCTCCAAAATGGTGATTTATTTGCGCCTCGAAACTTATTTATAATCTTTCTAAATAATGTTTGAACTTTTACAAAAAAGGAGGACTGGCGGGCATTGGAAACTTCCAATCAGCCGGATAGCCTTCGGAGGGACAAAATATCTTTTTCCCTGTGCTGAGGCACATCCTTACAGAAAGACTACACATTGAAAAAAGAGACTACAACATAACAACACCTAATGAAACGGCACATTCGCAAATTCAAGTATCTGCTTCTGATCCTTCCTTTCTTGGGGATGA
>JBIKKI010000048.1:0-15813 GCA_044360435.1 Bacteroidia bacterium | reverse complement strand
CGAGCTTCACCCGATCCACTTTATTGTACCAAATGTCCGGATTTACCCGCCACACATATTGGTGCATGTCGCCAACCTTGTTCCAGCGCAGCGATTTCAGCCTTACGCAACGATCGTTCAGCCTGTTATCCAGCTGGTACACGTCTGCAAGTCGCTGGGATGGATCGATGATGAGGTTCTGTATGGGACTGGAAGTGCGGAGTTTCAGCGTGTATTCGCGGTTGATGTTGGCCCAACCCGACCAAACATTTTGAGCTTGCGTAATTTTTTGAATGGGAATCAAGGCCGATTCATAAGCCGGAACATATTCTTTGCGGAAATAGGTATTGGGAATCAGCACCATTTGGTTTTCGCCAGACTTTGTTTCCACGAGCAAATCAACGGGCATCACCATTTCACCTTTGCGCTTCAGGGTGATGCTGTATTGATAGCCATCGGCGCTGCGTTCCATTTTCTTCACTTTTTTGATGGCGTAGTCTGCTGTTTTGGTGGTTTCGAACCATTGGTCAAAGAACCAAACCAGATCCACTTTTGAGGATTCATGAACGGCCTGACGGAAATCTTCAACATACGGATGGGCAATCTTCCAGGTATTGAAATAGTATTTCATGGCTTCCAGGAAGCGTTCCTTCCCCAGCACATATTCCAGGTTGTACAGCATGGTTGCCGTTTTCATGTACACGTGGCTGTATCCGCCCCCGTGGCCTAAAGCGCCATTGAAGTCATCGCTGTGTGTATTCAGGATTGGATCGGTTTGATCCATGGCATCATAGAGGTAACGGCCATAAACAGTGCCGTCGTCAATATTGTTGGGATGTTTGAATTCGTTGCGGTATCTGCGCAGACACCAGCTGGTGAGGAATTGGGTAAATCCTTCATCGAGGCTGGCGCGGTAGGTTTCATTATTCCCAACCATGCCAAAGAACCAGTTGTGGCCCACTTCATGGGCAATGAGTCCCTGATGCGAAGGCCATTCACCGCCGTCCAGCGTAAGCATGGGATATTCCATACCGTCGCGGGCGTCGGCGGCAACCATTTTGGGATACGCATAACGACCGAAATCGCGAGAATAGGTACTTACCACAAAGGCCACAAACCCGGCGGTAGGTTGCCATTTGGGCGCATGGCGCTGTTCGGCAATTGCAACACATTTCACCCCTTCCCAATCTGTTTCCATCATCCGGTATGTGGGATCTGCGGTCCAGGCGAAATCGTGCACATTTTCAGCATGGTAACGCCAGATGCGGCGCATGCGCGGATTGGCCAGCAGCAGGGGAAGGCTTTCCGCCTGTTCCTTGGTTTTATAGCGCGACATATCCGCTTTTTCCCGCAAACCATCGGCATAAGCCTGTTCAGGGTTGATGAGCGTTCCGGTTGCTTCAGTGACATAATGTGCCGGCAGGTAGAGCTCTACATCGAAGGTGCCAAAATCACCATAAAATTCATGTTCCAGATGTTGCTGCACATCCCAGCCAAACTTGCGGTCGTACACGCTGATTCGGGGATACCAGTGCACGGTGTTGAAATGCTTATAACCGCTGTCCACATCATATACCTTCATGCGGCGACGCACAGAGCCGCGGTCAAACCAGGTATTAAAATCGATGCGGAATACCATGCTGTCGCCGGGATTCAGGGCAAACGGTAAATCCATCCCCATTACGGTATTGTCGTACCAAGGCTTCAGCGGTGTAAACTGCTGCCGCAAATCGCTGCCATGAGTGCAGGCGATGTGGTTCACGCGCGTGCCTTGCTTCTGTGCTTCGTATCTGCCCCATTCCGGCCTGACTTTATTCGAGTCATACAACCTGTCCAGATAAGATTCCGGCTGAAAGGCATTTTGATACAGATGAAAAAACACCTGTCTCAGGGTGTCGGGGCTGTTGTTGTAATACGTCAGTTCCAACTTTGCATCGATCCGTTCGGCGGTATCATCCAATGCGGCTTTGATGCGGTAATGCACATCCTGCTGCCAGTAACCAGGTGTTGGTGTTTTATGTTTCCAGTACAGCGGATTGCTGCTGCTGCGGTAGTTATTGCGCACCTGCCATTGCAGCGCAAAAGGTTCGTTTTGAAGTAATTGCGCGTAGAGGCTTCCGGCGCAAAACAGCAAACTGAAGATGGATGCACGTCGCATGCAACAAAAATGCAGGAATTGCATCAATTTCCGACGCAGATGCAGCAATCAGCTTTCTGTCTGTTTCATTCCAAACTGGCTGCGGTATAAGGTTTGGTACAATCCCGAAGTTTCCAGCAATGCTTCATGTGTTCCCCATTGCACACAGCGGCCCTGGTCGAGCACCATGATGTAATCCGCGTTTTTAATGGTGCTCAGCCGGTGTGCGATGACAATCCCGGTTCTTCCTTCGAGCATTTTGCCAATGGCTTTCTGGATAAGCGCTTCTGTTTCGCTGTCCACGCTGCTGGTGGCTTCATCCAGAATGATGACTGCAGGATCTGTACTCAGGGCCCTGATGAAACTGATCAGTTGTCGTTGCCCCACGGACAGGGCAGAACCTCGTTCCATCACATTAAAGGCGAATCCGCCCGGCAATTGCTCAATAAACTCGTACGCCCCGATGGAACGGGCCACCGCTGCCAGTTGCGCTTCTGAAACCTCCGGATCTTTCATCCGCATGTTGTCATACACGGAACCTGAGAACAGAAAGACATCCTGCAATACCACAGCGATTTTCCGGCGCAGGCTTTCCAGGCGATAAGATTCGATGTTCACTCCATCCATCAGAATCTGCCCCTGCTGATGTTCATAAAAGCGGCTGAGCAGTCCGATGATGGAGGTTTTTCCGGCACCTGTAGGACCAACAATGGCCAGGGTTTTACCTGATTCCAGATGAAAGCTCAGGTCATGAAGCACAGGTGTAGAGGCTTCATATGAAAAGTTCACGCGTTCAAAACGGATGTCTCCGCGCAGCTGATCGGCATTAAGGGTTCCTTGCTGCTCGCGGTTTTCGGTTTCATCCATCAGCTTAAAGATACGCTCCACGGCAACCAGACCCATCTGAATGTTGTTGAAGCGATCTGCTACCGCGCGTACCGGCCTGAAAAACAAATTGATAAACAAGATGAAGGCGGTAATTTCACCGAAGGCAACTGTTCCTGCCAACATGCCCTGAGCACCATACCACACCAGCAGGGCAAAGGTGAGGGCCACAATCAGTTCCACCACCGGAAAAAACACAGAATAGTAGAACACGCCCTTCACATGTGCTTCCCGATGATCGCGGTTAATCTGTTCAAAGCGCTTAAACTCAGCATCTTCCCTGTGGAACAATTGCACCACCTGCATGCCTGTGATGCGTTCTTGTACAAATGCATTGAGCCTGGCCACCTGAGCGCGTACTTCCTGAAAACTGTCGCGCACGCCAATGCGGAACTTTTGCGCCGCATACAACAAAATGGGCAGAACGGATAACGAGATGAGGGTGAGTTTCCAATTCATCCAAAACATGAAGAACAGGATAACCAGCAATTGAAATATATCTCCGGCAATGGTGATCAATCCGGCGGAAAAGAGATCGGCGATGGTTTCGATGTCGCTGATGGTTCGTGTAACCAAAGTTCCCACAGGTGTTTTATCGTAGAACTTCATGCGCAGGGCCACCAGGTGTTCGTACACGTAATTGCGCAGGGTACGCACCACTTCCTGTCCGGCCCGGGCGCTGAAATATCCGGAAAGGAAGGTAATCAGCGCCTGAAGCATTACCAGCCCAAGCAGAATCAGGCTCATGCGCGCAATGCCCGACACATCGCGGCCCGCCACCTGAACGTCCAGTGTTTGTTGGATAAGGTAAGGCTGCAAACCAACCAACAACCCCTGCACGATGGTGAGCACGGCCGAAATCCTCAGCAACGGACGAAAGGGCCTGGCAATCAATAAAACCCGGCGTAAGAGCTTCCAGTCCACTTGTTTCCAAAAAGGAGGTTTCGACATAAGGGCGGCAAAGTTGGGAATATTTTCCGGCAGAAACGCGCCACCACCACATCTGTTTGCCCAAAATTCAGTCCGGCGTGCATGGGGTGCGCACCCGTGCGGAAACCCGAACATTGATGCAGGTTTTGGATTTATCTTTGCCCAAATGGCGGAAAAGCCTGAATCATCAAGGGTATTTTGGCAATTCAAAAGTCGCGAGTCGGCTCAGGAAATGCGCATGGCCGTGCACGATGGCAAAGTGTTTTGTCTGGGTTGGGATACGGACGGCCATCCTTCTTACTACGAAATACGTGAAGGCGAAGAAGCATCAACGCTGATTCCAAAGTTGGATCTGGATGCGGAAAGCAGTTTCATACCTGCGGCCTTCTCCGGGCTCAAAGCCTTGCCCTGGGTAGAATCAGAAGTGCTTCAGGAAAAAAACCTGGACAACCTGATTCTGGTGACTGCTTTTCCTGCTCCACCGGAAGCCCTGCGCATTCCCTTGGCTGAAGTTTTGTACCACATTACCAAAGAACGTGCAGCACATGCCGGCACGCAGAACTACAGCCTGGTGATGTTGCTCGATGAACAGGTACACGTGGTGATTTTCAACGGAGGGCAACTTGCCTACTATCAGAAGCACCACGCAGAGAACGAACATGCTGTTTTGTATTTCCTGGTTGCAGCCCTGCGCGACCTCGGAATTCCTGTTGAGGATGCGGTGTGCGAATTGTTGCTGAACAGTCCGGATGACTTCAAAGCTTACCGAAACTTCACCTCCTATTTCCGCTTTTTCGGTGCATTTTCCTACGATGGCATCCGCGCACTGGTTGGCGAATCATTGCCACCAGATCCTTTACTATTGTATTTGCTGGCCAAAACACCGGTATGCGCATCATAGGCGGGGAACTGGCCGGAAAAACCCTGAAAACCGTATTTCCTGAACAGGTGAAGCCCACCACCGATTTAATGCGAGAGGCACTGTTCGGCCGGCTGGAACAGCAATTATCACTGGAAGATTTAAAGGTACTCGATCTTTTTGCCGGTTCAGGTATTGTATCGCTGGAGTTCCTGTCGCGAGGCTGTCACGTCGTTTCTGTGGACCGCGACCGCAAGAATCAACGGATTTGGCAGCAAGTGCAAAAAGAATGGGCACTGGAACATTGGGAACTGCGCTGCGCCGATGTGCTGCAGGAACTTGCCCGATTCCAGCCCGGGTCGTTCGACCTGGTATTTGCCGACCCGCCCTACGATTTACCTGGAATACAACTGCTGCCTTCCAGAACCTTTCCTTTGCTGAAACCCGGTGGCTGGTTTATTCTGGAACATCGGCCGGACATCCTGTTTCCAGATCCACAGCCAAAAGAGGGCAGACAATACGGACGCAGCGCCCTGAGTTTCTTCCAAAAAAATTAATACGGCATTTACCTGGCCATGCTAACCGGTATCATAGGAGCATGATATTTCCGTTCACAACACCAAAGGTGCGTCGTAATTTCGAAGGCATGAAAAGCACGCTTTTGTCGGCAGTTCTGCCCCTGCTGGGCTTGGCCGGATTGATGGAACCACTTGCTGCACAGTATCAGGATCCATTGACACCAACACGGATTGTGCGGGTGAAACTGTACCTGCAGGGAGCCGAAGTGTATCGCAGCGCACGAACCGAACTTCCCAAGGGTGTGAGTGAAATCATTCTGGGCAACCTGTCCCCAAACATCAATGCTTCCAGCATTCAGGTTTCCAGCACCAACAATGTAGCGGTGCTGAGTGCTACCTACAGGAATAACTATATGGTTCCGGTGAAACTGCCACAGCAAATCAGGGTTTGGCAGGATTCTGTGGCCATGCTGGAAACCGAGATACGCAGGCTGGAAACCCGGAAAAATGTGCTGGAAAAGGAATCTGAGATTTTCCTGAACAACCGAAGTATTGGCGGAAGTCAGAACGGGGTGAACGCGGCCGAACTGCAAAAGGTGGCCGACTTGTTCCGCGTGCGCATGAATCAAATCCGGGAGGAGCATTTCGATGTGGTACAGCGCATGGGCAAGCTGCAGGAGCAGGTAAATAAACTGCGGAACCAAATTGCCGAACGCTCCGGAAATTCCAGCAAACTTACCGGCGAAATCGTGCTGCAACTGGCGAGCGAACAAGCCACAGCCACGGAAATTGAATGCACCTACCTGGTTCAAAACGCCGGTTGGAGTCCTTTGTATGATTTGCGTGCCGAGGGCATCAATCAGCCGGTGCGCGTGATCAGCAAAGCAAGTGTGTACCAGAATTCCGGAGAGGAATGGAATCAGGTGCCGCTCATCCTGAGCACCGGAACCCCAAACACCAGCAGCAACCTGCCGGTACTACAGAAAAACGATGGGTTCGGCTTCAGAAGTAAAAACTACGAGAATTACGGCTACGAGGAAGACGTCAGGATGCAAAATGCCCCGCCTGTTCAGCAAGAAATGGCCGGAGTTGCGGTGATGTCGCGCACGGAAGAAGACATGGACGACCAGCGGCAGGATCGGCTGCGCAAGTCGCTGAACACCCAAACACTGGGCAACCTGATTGCCGTGAACAGCAGTGCCATTGCGGTAGATTATGAAATTGCCCTTCCCTACACCATTCCTGCGGATGGCAAAATTCAGCTGGTCTCCCTGAAGGAATATGCGCTGCCCGGCAACTTCAGCTATTACACCATTCCCAAATTGGAAAAAAGCGTGTTCCTGGTGGCGGATGTAACGGGCTGGCAGGAATTAAACCTATTGCCCGGGCCGGCGAATCTGTTTTTTAGAGGAAGCTTCACCGGACAAAGCCAGCTGAATTTGAACCCGGAAACCGACACGTTAAAGCTGTCGTTTGGCAAGGATAAAAAAGTGCTCACAGAACGGAAGTTGATTCGCAATTACGCCACGCGTCAGTTGGTGGGTGGGAAAAAATCCATGGAACTGGGGTATGAAATTCAGCTGAACAATACCAACAAAGAATCCATCAACTTGGAAATCCGGGATCAGATTCCTGTTTCAACTTCAGAAGAAATCCGCATCGACGAAGTAAAATTTGAAACCCCGAACGGAGTAAAAACCATTCAGGATAAAGAAAGCGGGCAGCTCACCTGGAAACTCACGCTGAAACCTGCCGAAACCCAAAAAATCAGGGTTCGCTACCGGGTAGTATATCCCAAAGAGCTGGAATTGCTGGGGTATTGAGCCATGCAGTCACTGTTGGGTGAGCGGAGCCGAACCCAACATTCTCGGCAATTGCGCGGAGCCGAACCCAAGGACCACAACGCATCACCTTTACTTCATTCCGTTCACGGCGGGTTCGACTCCGCTCACCCTCCGTTAAATTTGCGGCATGCGCGAAAAATCACTTTACGGGTTGATGGCCCTTGTATTCCTGGCTTATCTGCCTGGTTTATGGGTGGATGTGATGGATGTAGATGCCTCGCAATACGCTTCCATCAGCCGTGAAATGGCCGATTCAGGAAGTTTTCTGGAAGTGATGCACCGCGGCGAAAATTATCTGGACAAACCGCCGCTTTTGTTTTGGCTGTCTGCCCTCCTGTTCAAAATCTTCGGGCCGGGCAACCTGGTTTATAAACTGCCCAGCTTCCTGGTTACATTATTGGGATTGTACAGCCTCTTTCGGCTCACGGAGCGCTGGTACGACCGCAAAACCGGATTGCTGGCTGCCATCATCCTGGGGAGCAGCCTGGCTTGGTATCAGTTCAACAATGATGTGCGTACCGATACGCTACTCGCAGGTTTTGTGGTGTTCGCCGTTTGGCAGCTGGACCGTTTCAGCAACTCTGGAAAGGCGCTGCATTTCATCGCAGGCTTCAGCGGAATTGCCTTGGCCATGATGAGCAAAGGTCCGATAGGATTGATCGCACCGGCCATGGCCCTGGGCGGGCATTGGCTGTTGCGCCGCGAATGGAAACAGATTTTTCGTCCGGTTTGGATTTTGGGTTTGCTGCTGATAGGCATCCTGCTCCTGCCCATGTTCGTGGGATTATACCGACAATACGGTTGGGAAGGCCCTTACTTTTTCCTGTGGACGCAAAGCTTTGGGCGCATCACCGGCGAGAATGTGTGGTCGAACGACGCCGGCTATTTCTATTTCACGCATATTTTCCTTTGGTCATTTGCACCCTGGAGCCTTGCTGTAATCTGGGCTTTATATGTGAAGGTCAGCACATGGATGCGCAGCCGCTTTCAGTCCATGTCCACGCAAGCTGAATTCATCAGTCTGAGTGGCTGGCTGCTGCCCTTCGCAGCATTATCCCTTTCCCATTATAAGTTACCGCATTATGTATTCGTGTGTTATCCGTTTGCGGCCATGTTTCTGGCTGGTTTTCTGAAGGAACAGCTGGAGCAGAAAACAAAATCCGCGCGTTGGTTCCTTGCCGCATTCCAGCTGTTTCCACCGGTGATGTTGCTGCTGGCTTTGGCCATCCCGATATTCATTTTTCCACCGCAGGATTTAAGGTTCTGGGCATTGTTGCTCTGTGTTGTTATTTTTTGGGCATCCATGGCCTTATTCTGGAAAAAACACCAGGGAACAGGCCTTCAAAAGTGGATATTGGCATGTGTGCTCGCCGCCGTGGCCCTGAACTTCCAGATGAACAGCTATTTCTACCCAAATTTATTGCGTTACGAGGCACCCGCGGTGGCTGCCCGCGACATCAGGGAATTGAACATTCCCATAGAACAATTCAGGCATGCACCTCAGGCATCGAACATCCACGCTTTTGAATTCTACAGCGAACACATCAGTCCGTATTGGCACGGCAACGACATCCGGATTTGTAAACCTTATTACACTTTGTGCAAAAAGAACACGCTGGACAGCCTGAATGCGGAGCAATGTGATTTTACCATCTTTAAAGCCTATGCCGATTACCGCCCTACTACCCTGCGACTGAACTTTCTGAATCGGGCCACGCGAGGCAAGGCAGTGGATACACTCTATCTGATTCACTTCGGAACACGCTGATTCCAGTATCTTCGCCCCGTTGCCATGAAGAAAACTGCGGTATTTCCAGGAACTTTTGACCCGATTACCCTGGGTCATGCCGACATCGTGATGCGAGCTGCAAGTATTTTTGATGAAGTCGTTGTGGCGGTGGGCAAGAATTCCAAGAAGCAAAATCTGTTTCCGTTGGAACAACGAATGAACTGGATCCGCGAGTTGTTTCGCGACCATTCGGGTATTCGGGTAGAGAGCTACGAAGAACTCACCGTGGCTTTTTGCAGAAAAGTGGGCGCATCCTACATCATTCGTGGTCTGCGCAGCACAGGCGATTTCGAATATGAGGCACATTTGGCACAGGTAAACAGAAAACTGGATGCCAGTATTGAAACCATTTTTCTGATAACCAGCCCTGAGTTGAACAACATCAGCAGCACCGTGGTGCGCGATATTATCGTGTATGGTGGCGATTATACCGCCTTTGTCCCATCAGTGGTAAGACCCTGAATCACGCCGTGCAGTAATTCACGGATGGAATCAAAAGCCTGAAATTCGGGGGCCGTGAAAAAATCGAGTGGGGCCCATCGAACTTCGGTAATTCCTTCCTCTACCTGAGGTTTCAGGTCGCCGCGGAAGCGCGCATGCATCCGATACCAATGGGTTTCTTTGAGGATGATGGGTGAATGGTCGTCGGCATAAGCGTGGTATGTAACACCCACTTTATCCACCAGATTCATGGATTTCAAACCTGTTTCTTCTGCAACTTCGCGCAGTGCTGCAGCTTTTTTGTCCTCCATTTTCTCGATTTTCCCTTTCGGTAAATCCCAGAAGCCGTTGCGAAAAATGGTCAGTATTTCACGATCCTCGTGCATCACAATACCACCTGCCGCCCTCACTACAGGAAAACGCTCCATCAGAAATTCCATATGCAGACGGGGTTGTTCCGAGAGCAAGACATAATTGAGTTTTTTGCCCGCACTTTCATCCGACAGCATGATGCGGACGGTGCGTTCCAATGCATCATCATCGATAAAAAACACATTCGAAACACCGGCAATGGCTTCCGGAGAAGGCGCTATAATGAGGGAACAGCGGTTAAAGTAGATTTTGTAGCTTTGCCCCTCCATGAATTCAGACCTCGCTGCAAAATTAGCAAATTATCTCCTCGAGGTGAAAGCCGTTCAATTAAGTCCTGATGACCCTTTTACATGGACAAGCGGAATTCGCTCCCCCATATACTGTGACAATAGGGTTTTACTCAGTTTTCCAGAGATCAGAACTTTTATAAAAAATAGTTTGATGGAAGCGGCCGGGCGTGCATTTTCCGACGCTGGCATGATTGCAGGTGTAGCTACTGCAGGAATTGCGCATGGGGCTTTGCTGGCCGATGGCTTAAACCTGCCGTTTTGTTATGTTCGACCGGAACCTAAAAAACACGGATTAAAAAATCAGATTGAAGGACGCCTGGTTCCCGAACAGCAGGTTTTGGTGGTAGAAGACTTGATTAGCACCGGCAAAAGCAGTCTGGCTGCAGTTGACGCTTTGGAAGCAGCAGGCGCAACAGTAAACGGTATGCTGGCATTATTCAGCTACAATTTCCCGGATACCAAAAAACGTTTTGAAGAACGAAACATTCGCCTGCACACATTAACCGACTTGGATCATCTGTTGCCCGTAGCCGCCGAGAAGGGTTATATCCACGGAGAACAAATGGAAAGCATCAGCCGGTTCATCGAAGATCCACAAGGCTGGTGGAACTCCTGATGTTACGCACCATACTGTGCAAAACCTGAGGACAGCAAATGCCGTCCGGATGCTTTTTTTGCAGCTTCCTTGAACCACGACGAAGAACATATCCTTCCTTCTGAAGAAGAGTCTTCCGAAACCATCATCGGTTCCGGGCACAGTGAAATACAGCCTGTAAGCGGACTTTTCCAAAACTGGTTCATTGACTACGCCAGCTATGTAATTCTGGAACGCGCAGTCCCGGCACTTGAAGACGGCCTGAAACCCGTGCAACGACGCATCCTGCACGCCATGAAGGAAATGGATGACGGCCGCTACAACAAGGTTGCAAACATCATCGGAGCAACAATGGCCTACCACCCGCATGGAGATGCCGCCATTGGCGACGCCTTGGTGAACATCGGCCAAAAAAACCTGTTGATTGATACTCAGGGAAACTGGGGAGATCCTGCCACCGGCGACAGTGCCGCAGCACCGCGATACATCGAAGCCCGGCTGAGCAAATTCGCGCTGGAAGTTCTGTACGATGAAGAATTGACCAACTGGCAACTGAGCTATGATGGACGCAAACGTGAGCCATTGCTGCTCCCTGTGCGCTTTCCGCTGGTTCTTGCCCAGGGTGTGGAAGGTATTGCCGTAGGACTGAGCACCAAAATTATGCCTCATAACTTTATTGAGTTATGTGAAGCCAGTATTGACGTGCTCCGCGGCAAGAAAACCAACATCCTGCCGGACTTCCCTACCGCCGGTATGGCGGATTTTAGCAACTACAACGGTGGCAAAAAAGGAAGTCGCATCAGAGTCCGCGCCCGAATTGAAGAAGCCGATAAATCCAGACTGCTGATCAAGGAAATTCCCTACAGCACCACAACCGGTTCCCTGATTGAAAGCATCCTGAAAGCTGCTGATTCCGGAAAAATCAAAATCAAAAAGGTGGTAGACAATACCGCCAAAAATGTTGAAGTAGAAATACAACTTGCCCCGGGAACCTCTCCCGATAAAACCATTGATGCGCTGTACGCCTTCACCGACTGTGAAGTAAGTATTTCTCCTGCTGCCTGTGTGATTGTTGGCGATAAGCCGGCATTCCTCAGCGTGAATGAAATCCTGGAACGCAGCACTGCAAATACACTTGAACTGCTTCGTCAAAGTCTGGTAAACAAACTCAACAGACTCGAAGACGACTGGCATTTATCTTCTCTGGAGAAAATATTCATTGAAAACCGCATTTACCGCGACATCGAGGAATGTGAAACCTGGGAAGCCGTTCTTGAAACCATTGATCAGGGCTTAACGCCTTTCAAAAAGTTGCTGCGCAGGGAAGTAACCCGCGATGACATTGTTCGGCTCACGGAAATCAAGATCAAGCGTATTTCCAAGTTCGACAGTTTCAAGGCCGATGAACACATCCGCGGTGTTGAAACGCAAATCGCCGAAGTACAACACCACCTGAACAACCTCACCGATTACGCAGTGGAATGGTTCAGGAAGCTCATCAAAAACTACGGAAAAGGAAGGGAACGCAAAACCCAGATCCGAAGCTTCGAGAGTATTGAAGCCAACGTTGTGGCGGAAGCAAACGTAAAACTGTATGCCAACAAAAAGGAAGGCTTCGTAGGCTATGGTTTGAAAAAAGACGAGTTCATCTGCGACTGCTCTGACATTGACGACATCATTGCCATCCGAAAAGATGGGAAATACATGGTGAGCAAAGTGAGCGAAAAGCAATTCATGGGAAAGAACATCATCCACGTGGATGTGTTCCGAAAACATGACGAGCGCATGGTGTACAACGTGGTTTACTTCGATGGCGCATCGAAGCGAACCCTGGTGAAACGCTTCAACATCACAGGAATCATTCGGGATAAAGAATACGACATCACACAGGGAAGTCCCGGAAGTGAACTCTTATACTTCACAGCCAACAGCAATGCAGAGGCAGAGAAAATCTCTGTACACTTAAGCAATTTGGCCGGAGCAAGGGTCAAACAATTTGATTACGATTTCGCCCAACTCTCCATCAAAGGAAGAGGTTCACAAGGAAATCTGCTTACGCGTTACCCTGTGCGTAAAGTGGAACTGAAAGAAAAGGGACGCAGCACTGCCGGTGGACGAAAAATCTGGTATGAACCAGAAGTTGGCCGATTGAACACAGATGGTCACGGACAATTCCTGGGCACCTTTGATGGTGAAGACCGCATTTTGGTTATCTGGAACGACGGTCATTACGAACTTACCGATTACGCGTTAACCAATCGATACAATACAGAGCAAACCTATCTGGTGCAGAAGTTTGACCCCAAAGTGCCCGTAAACGCATTTTATTACCACGGGGAACAAAAGAAATGGTATGCCAAGAAATTCCTGATTGAAACCCTGTCGCTGGATAAAAAATTTAATTTCCTGGGCGAAGACCCGGGAAATAAACTGCTTGCCTGCAGCCTGATGGAGGATCCGGAGCTGGAAATTTCATGGACCGGACCAGACAAGAAATTAATTAAAGAAAATTTTAAGTTTAATAACCTTACAGAATTAAAAGGATGGAAGGCACTTGGAACAAAATGGCATGAATCCGCCATTTCCAAAGTTACCCTATTGTCTGCCAGAACAACTCCAAGTGAACCTTCTTCAGGCGACACGGATACTTCCGATTCTGAGTCGGATGAAGACGCTCCTGATCAGCAGCTGCACTTGCTTTAAGCGGGTTGAAACAAGCCCGGAAGTGATACATTAGGCACATACACTGCGCACGCTTAATGCCTTCTTAATATTGCATGGCAATAGGTCAAGTTGTCACTTACTTTTCCACACAAGGTGATTACGCTAACAAGCTTATTAATTTTGCGACACGAATAAATACATCTATGAGAAAATTCATAACACCCCATCTTAAAAACCTAGGTGTGGCTGTAATGGCTTCGTTGTGCGCAACGGGACTTTCAGCCCAATCACAAGTAGGTTCCGACATTCTCGGAGGCGCATCTGGCCTGCACATGCAAATGGCAAGTGCGTTATCGGCTAACGGCCTCACTGTAGCAGTTGGTGCTCCATGGACCAATTCCAAAACCGGCGCTGTGCGCATATTCGAACTGGTTAGTGGTACCTGGACCCAGAAAGGCACTGCCATTGCAGGTGAAGCTACCGATGATGAATCAGGCACTTCCGTTACTTTGTCGGCCGATGGCTTGACCGTAGGAATTGGAGCACCAAACAACGACGGCAATGGCCCTTCAGCCGGGCACGTGCGTGTTTATCGCTGGAATGGCACTGCATGGGCTCAATTGGGAAGCGACATTGACGGTGTTGCAGGTGGTGACTTGAGCGGTACCGCTTTGCAGCTTTCTGCAAACGGCAATACCATTATTGTCGGTGCACACTCAAACAACGGTGCTACAAGTGTACAAACGGACATAGGCATGATCCGTGTTTTTTCTTGGAATGGAACCTCCTGGTCCCAAAAAGGAAGCACCATTTATGGTGAAAACATCGGTGATTTCTTCGGTTATTCTGTGAGCATTTCTGCCAATGGAAACCGCATTGCCGCAAGTGGAGTATCTAACGACGACGGTGGCAACAACGCAGGTCATGTACGCATATATGACTGGAATTCCGGAACTTCTTCCTGGACTCAGGTAGGTTCCGACATTGATGGCAGCGCTGGTGAAGAATCCGGTTGGAGCATTGGCTTGTCGCATTCCGGAGATACTTTGATACTTGGTGCGCCCAAGAGTTCTGCCAACGGCACCCGTTCAGGTGTTGCCCGTGTGTTTGAATATGCCGGCAGTTCAGCCTGGACCCAGGTTGGTGCTGACATTAAAGGTGAAGCAGCAGGTGACTCTTCCGGTTTTGAAGTAGGAATTTCCTACAACGGACGTACCGTGGTAATTGGCGCTCCACGCAACAATGGTGGTGGATCAGATGCCGGTCATCTCCGTATTTTCAAGAATCTTGGTTCAGGCTGGGATCAGGCCCTGACTGTTGATGTTGATGGAACTGCGGCCGGTGAACAATTCGGTCGTCGTGTTTCTATTTCCGGAAGCGGCACCCGCGTAGCTGGTGGTTCAAGGGAATTCAGCAGCAACAAAGGCGTTGTACGCGTGTACACTACCGCTCCAAATACTTGTGCCGATGGTACCGTAGTATGGGACGGCGGCGGAAGAGACGAACAATGGAGCAACAGGTTCAACTGGGTTGGCGACAAATGTCCTTGTGACGGTGCTGACGTGGTGTTCAACCAAACCAATGCTACCAAAGACGTTATCATCCGCGATACCATCAGCATGAGCAGCATTACTGCAAATACCCGTTACCGCGGTCGTATCCGTTTGGAAGGCGATACTGCAATGCTGACCGCAGGCACGTTGATTCTTCAGGGTGCTCAGGTGTTTGCCGATAAAGGCAAAGGCCAACTGTTCCTCGGCAATGTTGAAGTAACCTTCAACAGCATGCTGTACACCGGTGTTAGAGGCCTGAATGTTTCCGGTCTGCTGTACATCCGTGGCGGTCAATTGCACCCGCTTGCAGGCAGTACCCTGAACCTGAACAACGTATTTGTTGACAATAATGGTATTTTCAATTCACCTACCTCCAATGGTATTGTGAACCTGAGTGGTTACCTGCGTCGCACTCCAGGCGGAATTTTACGCGCCAATACCTGCACCTGGAACATGACAGGCAATGCCTCTCATGACCTGAGCTATAACTCTTCAACTGTTACCACAACTACCTTCACCAAATTGAACATCCGCAATGCTGCCAGCTTCAGCAATGACAACATCGTTGTAACTGATTCTTTCCGCACCATCGGTTCTACTTCAAACGTAAGTGGCGGTATGTTCCAGGCTCAAGGTCGCGTGATGATCGGAAGCAGCAACAACACCATGACTTCCCTCACCTTCAACAGGGCGAGCGGCAATCAGATCCTTTCTTCTGTAAGCGCAGGTGGCCTGAGCGGTACGCCTGTTGTGATTAACAAAACCACTTCAGGAAACGTAGTATTGGCAAGCGATGTTAACTTCGGTGCATTGACCTTGACCAAAGGCCTTATTGATCCTGACGGAAACAAAGCTACCCTGACCAGCAACGGCATCAGCGGCGGTAACAACACATCTTACATCATTGGAACAGCTTATGTGAATAAGACTGACGGTGCGTTATCCGGAAGTAAAATT
>JBIKKI010000061.1:0-12859 GCA_044360435.1 Bacteroidia bacterium | reverse complement strand
CTACCGTCCTGTGACGATCGTTACCTCCAGTACTGTTAACGATTGGAAAATTGTTGTACTCGCAGCTGATCCTGCAGGCGTAGATCCAGACCTGCACAGCAGCCTGACTTCTATCAACAGCGCCAATTATTGGACAGTAGAGCGCATCTCAACTGATAGTATTGATGTTTATTTTGGACTGCCAACTTCTGGTTCATTTGATCGCATTGCCTGGTTGGATAATGGATCATGGCGCAGCATTGGTGGTTCTATTGCAAGTGGTACAATCACCAGCACTGAAAACACCCTGTTCAAAAGTACCGGCACTTACAACCTGACTCAAGGCCTACTTAGTGCTCCTCCTGCTCCCATTAACGTAGTTGTTGACAAAGACGCCGTGAGCGGTTCTGAAGTTGCGCTGGATAAAACCGGTATCAACAGCCAGTCTGCTGCGAACAGCATGAACATGAACATGTTTGTGTACCCAAATCCTGCACAAAGCAGCGAGCTTCTATGTGAGCGATATGGCCGGCCGCATCGTAGGAAGCTATCCTGCTTCCATGCGTCAGCTTGACCTGAGCAACCTGAACAACGGAATGTATCTGATTACCACTGAGGTAAACGGAACTAAGAAGAGCATCCGTTTCGTGAAGAACTAATGAATACAATTACCATTCGCTCTGAATGGTAAACCTAAAGAAAGAGCCTCCCGTGGGAGGCTCTTTCTATTTTTACAGGGCACAGGATTCAGGGCTCTGTGATTCTTACCTTTTTGAACCGAGCATTTGCGCCACGGTCAATGCTGATACGGCTTTTAGGTACATTCAATGTTATCGACAACAATTCAATCAAAGCCTTATTGGCGGCACCATCTACCGGTTTTGCACGTAAACGAACCAGATAGCTTCCGTCTTCCAAAAGTTCCACTGAATCTTTGGCAGCGCCGGGCTTCACCTGTACATATAGTTCGCGCATCCGGCAAATAAAGCACGGCCTAACCTCAGGAGCAATGAAATCAACGTATATTTAAGCCAACTTGGAATACGATTACTACAAATTACTTGGTTTAAAAGTAGGCGCTGAAATTGCTGAGGTGCGGAAGGCATACCTTCAGGCAGCCAGGCGCTATCATCCTGACCGGAACCCAAATGATGCTGCCGCCGAGCAAATGATGAAAATCCTAAACCAGGGTTACGACCTGTTATCAAACCCAGGGAAAAAGGATGTTTATGATGCCATGCTTTATGGCCACTACAGGCAACAAAAGCAAGCTAAGACAACGGGTGGTCATGAAGGCTTAAGTAAAGAAGCGCGGCGAATGCGTGCCCAGGAAATTCTTAGGGAACGAGACCTTCAATTCGTGGCTGACTACAAGCGTCGTTATCGCTCATTGCGCATCCAGTTGCTGTTGCTTCCGCTGATAGCCATTTCAACACCCTTTTATGCATGGCTCAACTGGTTTGCGGATGAAGCAAGCTACGACCATTTGCTTACCCTGCTTTCATTGGTTTTTTTTCTGATTTCGGTATTGCGCATGGCGGCCCTGCTTTGGCGTTACCTGAATGTACGGCACATCCTTAGAAACCAAGAATTTCACGATGCATGGATTTATGGCGTGGTGCTCGCCGTCATCGGCATTACCCCATGGCTCGTTTATGAAGGTGCTCAATGGCGCTATCAGTACCACCTCACCCATTTTACCGCAACAACAACCCTGCACATTGAATCCTACAACAATGGATTTTTGCGCTATTCATTTGCCGCAGGAAACCGCCGCATTGAAAAACTAAAAAAAGGCTTCTTCTGGAATACTTCTATGCCTATGGATATTAACTCTGTTTTCAAAGTCCGTTACTCAACCCGCGACCCAAGAATCGCGGAAATTATTTTAGTTTCGCCCAAGCCATGAAAATCATTTGCATCGGCAGAAACTACCGCGACCATGCGCTGGAACTCAATAACGATGTACCCACGGAACCGGTGATATTCCTGAAACCGGACTCTGCATTATTGTTGAACAACAAACCGTTTTTTATCCCTGAATTCAGCAACGATGTACATCATGAGGTTGAACTGGTGGTGCGCATCAACAAGCTGGGTCGTCATATCGAGCCTAAATTCGCCCATACTTATTACGACGAAATTGCACTGGGTATTGACTTTACCGCGCGTGACCTGCAAAGTACCCTGAAGAAAAAAGGACTTCCCTGGGAACTGGCCAAAGCTTTTGACCAATCGGCGGTGTTGGGTTCTTTTGTCCCTCTGGGAAACAGGAATATCCAAGACTTGCATTTTACACTGCTTAAAAACGGCCAGCCCGTTCAAAACGGACATACGGCAGACATGCTTTTTCCTGTGGATGAAATCATTGCCTTTGTCTCCAAATACTTCACCCTGAAAATTGGTGACCTGATTTATACCGGAACGCCTGCCGGCGTTGGCCCTGTAGCCATCGGTGATCGTCTGACCGGTTTACTCGAAGGTGAAGAACTGTTTTTTTGCAACATCAAATGAGAAAAGCCATCTTATTAAGCTGCCTGGCCTTCGGACTGAAGCTGTCCGCACAGCGTCCGGACAGCATCAGAATATTCAGTCAACAAGAACGCAATGAGCTCAAGTCGAAGGTACAAATCGGCCTCAGTGGCGGATTTCTTTCGAACAAGTCCGATCAAACCCTGGTCAATATTCGACCGGAAATTTCATTTGGCAGGAGTTTGCGCATGCTGCTGGCGCCCAGCTTCTACTGGACACCTTGGAACAATGCCGATAGTTTGAAAACCACCTATCTGCTCGCGGGTCTGGCCGGTCAACACATCATCAACGGATTTTTGGTACAGGGTAAAATGATGACCAACATCAACAAGGGCCGCAGCAATTTCCAAATCGCGGCAGGCATGGGCATACCACTTTCCGAAAAAGCCTGGTTTCGCTTTGAATACACCGTACAACTGGAGCAGCGAAGCCGGTTTAGCGGCGACATGCTCAGCGCCGGGCTGTTGTTTTCGCTACATTAAAACACTTGCGGGAGTCAGTATCCTGCCGGATTTTTCAACGCCTGAACCAGCGCATCCACATCGGAAGGCGCTGTGTACAAATGCGGCGTAATGCGAATTCCGTTTACCACCGGATGTTCTATGGCCACCGTAAAGATCTTGTGTTTGTCGAACAACAGCGTTGCAAATTGTCCGGGACTGAGGCTGTTGTGGTTCACTGTTGCAATGGCACTGTTCCTTCCCTCCTGATTCCATGGTGTTTGCAGGCGCAAAACCGCTGAATCAGCTGCCGCAGAAGCCCAGCGTTTCATCAGAAATTTCAAACGTGCCTCTTTCATGGACCCACCAATGGCCTGATGGAATTTGATGGCATGAGGAATGCTCATCAGATTCTGAATGGGACGCGTTCCCTGATGTTCAAAGCGTCGGATGTTATTGTCTGCAAAACCTGTATCACCCATCAATGGCCAAATCTGAGGAATCCATTCCGGCTTCATCCAAAGCATGCCCGCGCCCAAAGGGTTGCACAGCCATTTGTGCAGGCTGGCACCTACAATATCGGCCGCCAGATCCGGAAGCTGAAACTCGAGCTGCGCGATGCTGTGCGCGGCATCCACCACAACACAAATATTCGGATTGATTTTTTTTGCAGCCTTGGCAATGGCCGCCACGGGAATCACCTGCCCGCTGAGGTTGATGAGGTGCGTCAGATGCAGCATCCGTGTTTTCGGACCGATGAGCGACACATAGGCCTGAACCAGTTCCTGATCGGTTTTTGGGAGCAGGGGAACACTTGCCACACGTATACTGAAGCCATAGCGCCGCGCATTTTGCCGGAACGCTTCGTTCATGCTGCCATAGTCCTGGTTGCCGATAATCACTTCATCGCCCGCTTTCCAGGGGAAACCGGAAATGACGGTATTCAGCGACTCTGTGGTATTGCGCGTAAGCGCGAGTTCTTCTGACGGAACCCCCAGGAAATCCGCCAGGGCTGAACGTGCCGCTTCAATGGCCTGTTCCTGCTCCCGACGCATGAAAAACGAACTTGTGGCGTTGATGTGGCCCGCCTGTTTCCAGGTTGCCTGAAATACGGATTCGGGTTGCGGACTGAAATAGCCGTTTTCAAGATTGATGAAATCACCTTCGCGCCGAAAGGCAGTACGCACAATACTCCAGTATGCTTCGTCTTCTACGCGTGGCAAATCCGGATTCGTCGCCTGATAAGCATTCAGTTCAGCCACCACATGGTCAAAGGCGTTCAGCGAAAATGGCATTAAAGAACAGGCTGCCAGACCCATACTTGATTGACGAAGAAAATTCCGGCGATGCATGAAGTCAAAGTTAATTCATTACAGCACTAGCTGCCTGCTCCATTTCTTCCAGCACATACAGCGCCTGATGCAAGTCTTCTACCAATCGAACCTGCAGGAACAGCATTTTATCCGTTTGACGCACGCTGAACTTTTCTGGCTTGCCGGCAACAAACTGCAGCATTTTTTGAAAACGCTCACTGGAAAACAAGGGATGTGTTGGATCTGATGGGAAGAACAGCTTCATGCCTCCCCTGCCCAAGGTTACTTTTTCAAGGCCCAGCTCCTTACCGGCCCACTTCAGGCGAACCGTATCCATCAGGCTGATGACTTCATCGGGTAGCTTTCCAAAGCGGTCGCGCAGGTTGTCACCAAAGGTGCGCAAGCCATTTTCCGAATCCACAGCCGAGAGTTCGTTGTACAAAGCCAGTCGTTCTGAAATGCTGCTCACAAACCACGGTGGAATGAGCATTTCGTAATCAGTTTCAACCACACATTCCCGGGTGCTTGTAATTTCTGGAATGTCACCGAATACATCACCAAACTCATCCTGTTTCAACTCGCGTACGGCCTCATCCAGGATTTTGTGGTACATGTCAAATCCCATGTCGGCGATGAAGCCGCTCTGTTCAGCACCCAACAGATTACCGGCTCCACGGATGTCGAGGTCGCGCATGGCCACCTGAAATCCGGAGCCTAGCTCGTTAAACTCTTCAATAGTGCGCAGGCGTTTTCGGGCTTCATCGGTAAGCGTAGATAAAGGCGGCGCGAGCAGGTAACAAAAAGCGCGGGTATTGCTTCGTCCAACGCGGCCGCGCATCTGGTGCAAATCACTCAGCCCGAACATGTGGGCATTGTTGATGATGATGGTATTGGCGTTGGAAATATCCAGGCCGCTTTCAATGATGGTTGTTGCCACCAACACATCGAAGTCGCCTTCAATGAAACGAACCATGACCTGTTCCAACTCTTCACCACCCATTTGGCCGTGGGCAACAGCGACCCTGGCTCCCGGACAAGATTCCTCTACCATGCGCGCAACTTCATGGATGTCTTTCACCCGTGAATGAATCAAGAATGCTTGCCCGCCACGGTTCAGTTCTTCAGAAATGGCGCGGCCAATGAGCTCCTTGTTAAACACATGCAATTCAGTATGAACGGGTTGTCGATTTGGTGGCGGCGTGTTGATGATACTCAAATCGCGGGCGCCCATCAGGGAAAAGTGCAGCGTCCGCGGAATGGGCGTAGCCGTAAGCGTCAGTGTATCTACATTTACGCGGAGTTCCTTCAGCTTTTCTTTGCTGGAAACCCCGAATTTCTGTTCTTCGTCAATAATGAGCAGACCCAGATCTTTAAACTGAACATCCTTGGCCAGCAATCGATGCGTGCCAATGATGATGTCAATTTTGCCATCCTTCAGTTTTTGCAGGGTTTCTTTTTGTTCCCTGGCACTTTTAAATCTGTTCAGGTAAGAAACGCTAACCGGAAAGCCACTGAAACGCTTCACGAAGGTGCGGTAATGCTGGTGGGCCAAGATGGTTGTTGGCACGAGCACGGCCACCTGCTTTCCATCGGTAGCCGCTTTAAATGCGGCACGCATGGCTACTTCCGTTTTGCCAAAGCCCACATCGCCACAAACCAGCCTGTCCATTGGATGTTCGGCCTGCATGTCCCGTTTCACATCTTCCGTAGATTTTGCCTGATCCGGTGTATCTTCATAAAAGAAACTCGCCTCCAGTTCCACCTGCAGGTAACTGTCGGGGGCAAAGCTGAATCCGGGCTCCGACTTCCTGCGGGCATACAGGGAAATCAACTCACGGGCGATGTCTTTAACCTTTTTCTTGGTATTCTTTTTCTGGCGTTCCCAGGTGGCACTTCCCAGCTTGTGCAGCGTTGGCGCGGTTCCTTCCTTTCCGGAATGCTTGGATATTTTATGCAGGCTGTTGACACTTACATACAATTCGTCGCCGTCTTTATATACCAGCCGAACCACTTCCTGCATCACGCCATTCATTTCCATACGCTGAAGACCTGCAAACTTGCCAATGCCGTGGTCAATATGGGTAACGTAATCGCCGGGATTCAGGTTGCGCAGCTCGCGCAGGGTCATGGCCGTACTGCTGCTGTAGCGCTGACGGCTGCGTGGCCGGTAGTATTTATCGAACAGCTGATGCTCTGTAGTGAATGCCGCCGAAGCGTCTGCGTCAATGAATCCCTGAGAAAGTCCGTGGTAAATCGGGTGGAAATTGATTCCGGCATTCAAGTCATTAAAGATGGTATGCAGACGTTCAATTTGCCTCGGATTGTCACTGAATACCAAGTTGTGTATGCCGGCATCCTGATTTTGCTTCATCCAGTTGATGAGCATATCAAAGTTGCGCTGGAACTGCGGTTGGGGCGACTGCTGAAAGCGAATGATGTTTTGATGTTCCGGGCGCTCGCTGCCAAAATCAACCGTTTTGAATCGTTGCCGCCAACGCGACAGGCTGCCCGGTGGCATGTAGTGCACTGAAGGTGCTTCAGGCTTATCGGCAGATTCGCTGTTCAGGTGTTCCTGAAGTGCTGTTGCCCATAACTTCTTCAGTGAGGCTTCCTGTAATACCGGATTGCGCATCCACAACAGCGTTTCAGGATCCAGGTAATCTGCGAGTTCTACCCTATTGCGGGCAATTTCATCCGAACGGATGTCCGGGATGAGCGTAAAAAAACCTATTTCTTTAATGGAAAGCTGTGAACTGATATCGAAGGTACGGATGCTTTCCACCTGATTGCCGTCGAGTTCAATGCGGTAGGGATGCTCATGGGCGAAGCTGAACAGATCCATAATTCCTCCGCGAAGGCTGAACTGCCCTGGTTCAAATACAAAATCTTCCCTGGTGAAGCCATGTTCCTGCAGGTATTCCAATAAAAAATCGAGGTCGAGGTCCTGGCCAACACTCAATTCTATGGTATTCTTTTTTAACTCCTGCTCTTCAATCACCAGTTCTGCGGCTGCAGAAGCATAGGTCACGAGAATACGGGAGCGCTTTTTGCGCAGCAGGCTGATGGTTTCGGCACGTTCCTGAACAGAACCGGCGTGCACCTGCGCAGGTTTGAATGGCCGCATCGCAGATTCGGGCAAAAACAATACAGTTTCGCCCGGTAGCAAATGTTCCAGATCGTTTTTGAAGTATAGCGCGTCCTCTTTTTGCTCCAGAATCACCAAAACAGGATTCCGCTGTCTGTTCAGCAATGAAGCCAGAATCAGCGCCGGACCGGCACCACTAACCCCTTCAAGGTACAATGCCGATTCCCGGGGCAATTGCTCCGACAGCTGTTGCATTGGCCTGATGCGGCCATATTCATTCAGTACGGTTTCAAGATTCACAGGATGCGGGCGGCAAAGGTAATCAGGAGGCCTGAGCCTTGGGGTCCTCGGCCAAATCTTGCCGGGTGGGTTTGTTTATCCTTTGCAGACGTTCGTAAATGCCAATATTCATCAGCATACACAACATGTTGTAGAAGAAATCCTCCACTGGAATAGTCCCCAGACGCTGCCCAATTTGTTCTGCCGGTTCATACCAAACCACCGGTAGCGCGGTCAATACACCATTCACAATCAACATGGGAACGATGCAAATGATCCATGCCAGGTAGAAAAAAGAAAGGTAGTTACTGCGCCAAACCCAGGAATGCATCATCAGAAAAAACAAAAGCAACATGGCGGTAACTGCTGTGTAGAGGCGGTCAGAATAAAAAATCAGTGCAAGCGCCATGAGCAACATCACGGCCACGTGAATGCCTTTATAAATGTTGCGCAGCGGGTCTGATGGGAAATAAGCTTTCAGGCATTCGTACACAAACACGCAGGCATAAGGAACCACCAAAAAGAACGTGACTTCTTCCAAAGGCAAATTGCCCAGATAAGCGCCCGTGATGTACGCTGGTGTAAATCCCCAAACACCCCACAGCGTAAACATGTAATCCCAAACCAGGAAGAAGATGGCCACCAGAATCATGGCCGGAAAAAGGAATTTCCATTTACGCCAGAACGCAACTTTCTTGTCGAAACTCAACAGCAAGGGGAACAGAATAGTTCCAATGTCCAAGAGTAAATAGGTTGACTTCATTATGGGTATATACAAAAACAGGGGACTCGCTCCCCTGTTTTAACTTCTGCAAAAATAATCAAGCCTTTTTGCGGTCGTAACCGAAGGCCTCGCCGTAGGCATGCAGCCTTTTACGCAACATTCGGCGTGCTACGAAGATTCTGGTTTTCACAGTTCCAATCGGAATGCCCAGTTCTTCGGCAATCTCGTGATACTTATACCCTTCCACATTCATGGTAAAGGTTACCTTCAGCTCTATGGGCAAATCTTCAATGGCATCTTCCAGATCGCGGCGAATAAACTTCAATTCAGCCACGTTGTCGGCCCGGTGTGCAGGAATATCCAGGAAGTAACCATTGTCGGTAGAATCCAGGAAGGTGTTGCGCTTCACATCGCGGCGGTACTTGTTGATGAAGCTGTTTTTCATGATGGTGTACAGCCAGCCACGCAGGTTGGTACCTTCTTCAAATTTGTCCATATAACGGATGGCCTTCAGCATCGTTTCCTGAACCAAATCCCCGGCGTCTTCATCATTGCGGGTTAAGGACAGCGCAAAGTGCCTCAATGGCAACAATTCGCAGGCAACCATTTTATCAAAGTCAACTTTTGTCATAACCATTCGCTTTTGTTTGAACAAATCTGGCAAGAATTGTACCTACAATCATTTGTTTTTGTGTAAGAACTCAACCCAAAAAGTTACACAAAATGTAAACTGTTGATTATCAAACACTTAAGCGAATGAATACTGCTGATATTTCGATATTCGTGCCAAAAACATCCCCTTGAGAAAGGGATAACAAAGTACATCGAGGATGGAATTTCCGGTAGAAAAAGACACAATGTCAATAATCACCGTTCCTGTGCCAGACTTCCTGACAAGATGCTTGTGTTTCCAGCGCTTCAGGGGAAAAGGCAGTTGCACGCCCACATCCTCAAACCAAAAAGTGCCCGGGGTACGACCGGCAGCAGAAACCAGACCTTCCCAGCGCATATGCAACAATTCCGGACCCAGCTGCATAGAAAAACGGTCGCCCACACTTTGACCATCGTAGCGGTGGATGCGGAGTTTCATCAAAGGCGGACTCAGCGCTTCCAATAAGTGCCTGTTAAAACCCGCGATGACCTGGTCAAAAGGCACAGCTACCTCGCATCTGATGAATATTTTCCTCACCAAAAACAAACCTTTCAGATTAGATTTGGTTTCATGGTGGATTAGATGAAGGTTTCCGTTTTCAGAAAAGCACATTTTAACGCGGCACACCGACTGCATGTTCCGGAGTGGTCCGAAGAACAAAATCGTTCGTTCTTTGGATTGTGCAATTTGCCCAATTACCATGGCCACAATTACGAAGTGGAAGTGATGGTGCGCGGGGAAGTTGACCCACGGAGCGGCTACGTGATGGACATGAAGGTTTTAAAAGATTTGATGGATGAAACATTCATTGAACCTTGGGATCACCGCAACCTGAACCTGGACACCGAAGAATTTAAGCATCTGAATCCTACCGCAGAAAATATCGTGGTGGTGATTTGGAACAAGTTGCGCAAGCGCATCGATGAAAGTTTTGAACTGAGCGTTCGCTTGTATGAAACACCAAGAAATTACGTCGAATACGATGGACAATAAACATTTGAAAGATTACGAAACCCTTGGTGATGACCATTTGGGTTCAAGCGCTGAAACTCCTTTAAGGGCAGATGCCTTTGCGATGGATGATGCGCTGAAAATTGAATTGATTGCCAAGCATTTCCGTGAAGTGATGCATATTCTTGGCCTGGACCTGGAAGACGAAAGCCTGAAAGGCACGCCGCTGCGCGTGGCGAAGATGTACGTGATGGAACAATTCAAAGGCCTCGATCCCAGAAATATTCCTGCTGCTACGCTGTTCACGAACAATTTCAAGTATCAGGAAATGTTGGTTGAACGCGACATCAATTTCCACAGCACCTGCGAACACCATTTTGTTCCCATCATCGGGAAAGCGCATCTGGCATATATTTCCAGCGGCAAGGTGATTGGATTGAGTAAACTCAACAGGATTGTTGATTATTACGCCAAGCGCCCTCAGGTGCAGGAACGCATGACCGTACAGATTGCGCAGCACCTGAAAGAAGTGCTCGAAACGGATGATGTGGCCGTGGTGCTTGACGCTTCGCACCTTTGTGTGGCCAGCCGCGGGATCAAAGATGTAACTGCTTCAACCGTAACAGCCTCTTACCACGGCAAGTTTCACGACCAGGCCGTACGCAGCGAATTCCTGAAATACCTTGGGTTGAACGCAGATTGAAGAACCAGAAGCTCAACGAAAAGGCCGCATCGCTGATGTGGCCTTTTTTTTGGAACCATCTTGACACCAGGAAGGCGAATTCATTGGCTGAGGCTGCTTCCGTCAGTTGGCTTATTTACCATTTCCCTTAGGTACTTATCCAAAAAACAATGTTTTGAACGGATCAACAACTCCTTCCGAAACCGGTGCAAGAGATAACAATCGCAGACAACAAAAAAGGCTACACATGGTGTAGCCTTTTTCTATGCGAGCAAAGAATCGCTTATTTCAGCGCCGTGATGCTTACACGGATTTCCATTTCTTTCTTTACAACGCCGTCTTTGATGGCCATCATTGCTTTTTCAGCAAGACCGGCCTGTTCGCGCTTGTAGTTTACGCCCCAGTCCAGACGGTTAATCACAACCTTACCGTCGGCAGTAACCTGATTGCCGTTTACAGCAACTTTCGCTGGGAATGCGATGTTACGTGTTACGTTTTTCAGGGTGAGGTTACCTTCAACGATGCTGTTATTGCCTACTGAATCAGCTGGAACTGAAGAAATACCGGTGATTTCAAAGGTTGCTTCAGGGAATTTGCTTACGGCAAAGAAATCGGTATCGCTCAGGTGGGCAATCAGCTTTTTGTTCTTTTCAGCATCGGTAAGATCTTCACACTTCATGGAAGTCATGTCCATAACGAATTTACCGGCTTTCAGGGCCGCACCTTCAAATTGAAGGGTACCTGATTTGATGTTCATGCTGCCGAAATGTTCGTAGCCCAGGGTGTTGAACCCTTTCCACTTCACGGTACTCTTGGTCACATCAACCTGATACGCCTGAGCGCCTGCACCGGCCTGTGCCGCAGAGTCAGCACCCTTGCTTTCGGTTGATTTCACGCCGCCACCGCAAGAAGCGAGGGCCATGGCCGAAGCCATCATAATGGAAAAATGAATGATGTTGTGTTTCATAATGTTTATGATTAACAACGCTTATGCAAAACGGTTTCCAACCCAAACAAATCTTTTGGAAATAAAATCGCCATTGGTGAAACTGGCGTTGCCGGCAGCATTCCCGCCAGTTACGTGGAAGTCGCTGAATGCCGCATGAGAATTCACGAATGCAGCACCGGTAAAGTTGAACGAAACCGGGGTAAACGTTTTATTCATGGCACGTTCAATGTGCTCCATTACTGCGTTGTCGGTAGCATAAGCCAAACAGGTAATGGCACCATTTTCAGCAACTGCATGCGCGGCAAGTTCAATGGAATGCCGGGTATCATCGGTCTTCACCACCAACACACAAGGGCCGAACAGTTCTGAGAAATTGCCAGCCACTTCTCCGGCAGAAGCGGTAAGCACCACGGGCGCGTACATGCGGGCATCAGGAAATTCAGGATGCGTCACCTGCCCAGATTCCAAAGCGATGTGGGGGAAACGTGCTGCTGCCTCTTTCGTTCTTTCAATGGTGTAATCATTCTGGATGGCTCCTAAAGTGAAGGGGCCCGCCTTTGGATTGTCCACCAGTTCTTTAACCGCCGCGGCAAGGCCGGCAACAAAATCGTCATAGGAAACAGTGCCTTCAGCGGTTTGCACGCCACCGGCAGGAACAAAAATGTATTGCGGCGCGGTACACATTTGTCCGCTGTATAAACAGATGCTGAATGCCAGGTTCTGTTGAACGGCCTTTACATCTTTTACCGAATCAACAATTACGGGATTTACACCGGCTTTTTCGGTGAAACAGGTTTTCTTCAAACCTTCTACATACAAACCAAAGGCCGGGCCTCCGGTGTAGTCGATCATCTGCACAGCATGGTGTTCCGCCAGCTGTTTGGTCACGGGTGCCGCGTTGGTATCGGGAGCAAGTTGAACGAGGTCTGGATTCAGACCTGCCGCTTTAAGCGCGTTTCTGATTTCAGCCACCACAATCGCAATTGGTAAAATGGATTTCGGATGCGGCTTCACAATCACCGGATTACCGGTAATCAGCGCGGCATAAAGCCCGGGAACGGTATTCCAGGTCGGGAAGGTCGAGCAACCAATCACCAGATTGATGCCTTTGGGAATGGCTTTGAACGTTTTGCGGATGCTCAGGTCAAATTTCCCCATAGGCTTCACCCAATTCACTTCTTCGGGATATTGCTCCAATGCTTCAACACCCACCGCAATGGCCTCGAGGGCGCGGTCGGCAGCATGCGGGCCACTGGCCTGGAAACTCATCATA
>JBIKKI010000086.1:0-9231 GCA_044360435.1 Bacteroidia bacterium | reverse complement strand
CGGGTGAGTTCTTCGTGTTCTAATTCTTCAATCAACACAATCAAATCGCCGGGAACACCACCTCCGGGGCCGTCGTTGCCCTTGCCGCTTACCGACAACTGCATGCCGTTGGCCACGCCGCCGGGGATGCGGATGCTGGTTTCCTGATCTTCCGGAACCAGTCCGTATTCATTGGCGCCTTTGGCTTTGCTTTTGATGCTGCGGCCCAGTCCGTTGCATTCCGGACAGGTGCTGCTGGTGGCCATCTGGCCCAAGAAGGTATTAGTTACGCGACGCACGGCGCCGGTTCCACCACAGGTTTTGCAGTCGCTCCACTCGGTTTCCTTGCTTTCCACCATACGGCGGTAGCGCACCTTCTTCTCTACACCGCTACGCATTTCATTCAGGGTGAGTTTCAGCTTGATGCGGATGTTGGAACCTACAGAACGACGTGAAGAACCGCGCCTTCCGCCGCCACCGAAGAAGGAGCCGAACATGTCGTTGTCGCCGAAAATGTCTCCAAACTGACTGAAGATATCGTCCATGCTGAAGCCACCACCTCCGCCGCCTCCGAAGCCGCCGCCCATGCCCTGATGGCCGAATTGGTCGTAGCGTTGTTTCTTCTCCGGGTTGCTCAGCACATCATAGGCCTCGGCAGCTTCTTTGAAATTGTCTTCTGCTTCCTTGTCGCCGGGGTTTTTATCCGGATGGTATTTGATGGCCAGCTTCCGATATGCTTTTTTTATTTCTTCTGCGGAAGCGTTTCGGGCTACGCCTAAGACGTCGTAGTAATCTCTTTTTGACATGGGTGTTTATGATGCGCCAACCACAGCTTTGGTGAATCGAATCACCTTGCCATGCAGGGTATAACCTTTTTCAACTTCGTCGATGATTTTTCCTGCCAGATCAGGACTTGGCGGCGGTACCTTGGTGATGGCTTCGTGCTGATCCACATCCAGGGGTTGTCCGATGGCTTCGATGGCTTTCAGGCCCAGGCCTTCCAGAATACTGGCAAATTTCTTCTGTACCAGTTTCACGCCTTCTTCGATTGATGCTTTGTCGCTTTGTGTTTCGCTGGCCTTGATGGCGCGCTCCAGGTCGTCAAGTACGGGCAGCAGGCTCACGATGATGTCTTTGCCGGCCTGCTGCATGAATTCGATGCGCTCTTTGGACGTACGGCGCTTGAAATTGTCGAATTCCGCAAACAGGCGCACATATCGATCTTCCAGTTCGGCGATTTTCATTTCCGGACTTTCCATCCCTGGTTCGGAAGTAACCTGTTCCTGTTTGGTTTCTTGAGTTTCTTCGGAACCCGGCTGTTCGCCGGAGCTTTGCTGTTCGTTCAGTTCTTCTTCTGGTAACATCTTATTCGCGCCGGCGCAAAGATATTGCCATGCCTGCATTGCTGACAGGCTGGCAGCGGATAGGGTGCATTTTTTTGCCTGCCATCATGCATTTTTCCTTTTTTCGGGTAGTTTTGTCAGCTATGTTTCGCTTCTTAGTAGTCTTTTGCATCTTGGGAATTCAGTCCTTGCAGGCACAACAGGACCGTTTCCAAAAGCCGGTTTTTGATTCAGTATTGGTGGAAACCATCAATTATTCCAGCGTGTTCCAGGACGCTGCCCACAAAGCAGATGTGTATCAACCCCACGGCGATACCTCCACCAGAAGACCCTTGTTGCTCTATGTGCATGGAGGTTCTTTCATTTCCGGCGACAAAGCCTCTGCCGACTGTCGCGATTTCTGTCAGCATTTTGCCCGTTTGGGTTATACCGCGGTGTCGGTGAATTACCGACTTTCAACCTTGCTGCAATTCATGCAGAGCAAAGACAACCAGATGCAGACGGTCATGCGCGCTATGGCGGATATAAAAAGTGCCATTCGGTTCTTCCGCGCCGACGCCGCTGGGAGCAATACATTCAGCATAGATGCCGACAAGGTGTTCCTTGGTGGTTATTCTGCCGGAGCTGTGGCTGCGCTGCATACCGCTTATATCGACAGCCTGAATGAACTTACGGCCGCCGAACAATTGCTTTTGAAAAACGCCATCGGTACGCTGGAAGGCGATGCAGGAAATTCGGGCTATGCGTCTCATGTTACGGCCTTGTTCAGTCTTGCGGGTGCTTTGCATAAAACCGCCTGGGTTTCGCCTTCTGAAGAGCCTGTATGGATGGCCCACAGCCGCGATGATGCCACGGTGAGTTTCAACTGTGCTCCCGGTCTGGGCCTGCCCAATGTGCTGGAACTTTGCGGAACCGGAAAACTGTTGCCCGAACTCCGCAGGCAGGGCATCCTTTACGACTCCATGATCTTGGAAAAAGAAGGCCATGGCTGGCCGTCCGCTGCCAACAACAATGCCAGCTTTCGCAAGGCTTTGGACGAAATAGCCAAGTTCTTTTATCCCATGGTAATGCCTCGGTCGCTCGGTACAAATGAGTTACTGGCGGAATTGCCCCAATTGCAGATTTACCCAAATCCCATCTCATCAGGCATTACCAAACTGCAGCTTCAGGCATCAGGGCCTTTGGAATTTGTGCGCCTGGTCAATCCGGAAGGTAAAATAATGATGGAACACAGGTTGAACGGGCAGGAACACAGCTTCGAGATGGAAGTTGCACAGATGCCGGCCGGCCTGTATTGGGTGCAAACTGCTGCAGGTTGTGCCAAAGTAGCGTTGGAACACTGAACTTTGCCTCATGTTTACCGGCATTATTGAAGCCCTGGGAACGGTGGCTGAAGTGCACAGCAAGGGCACAAACCTTGATTTTTTGATCCGCTCGGCTATCAGTCACGAACTGCACGTGGACCAAAGCATCAGCCACGACGGCGTATGCCTTACGGTTACGGAAGTACAGGCCGAAGCCCATCGGGTAACTGCCGTCGCTGAAACACTGCATCGAAGTACTTTAGGCAGCTGGGGAACAGGAACGATGGTGAATCTGGAGCGCTGCGTGCGTGCAGATGGACGCCTGGATGGGCACAATGTACAGGGTCATGTGGATGCCAAAGGACGGTTAAGCAGGGTAGAAGAAATGGGCGGAAGTTGGAAATTGTGGTTCGCTCATGCTGCAGAAGCCGGTATTACTGTAGCAAAGGGCAGCATTGCCATCAATGGTGTGAGCCTAACAGTAGTGGACAGCACGGATGAAACTTTCAGCGTGGTGGTCATACCCTATACCTGGGAACATACCAACCTGAGCAAAATCCTCCCGGGAATGTCGGTGAACCTTGAATTTGACATCCTTGGCAAGTACCTGCAAAAGTTGAACAGACCTGGATTTTGACCCGTTCTTTAAAAAGATTCTAAATAGAATAGCCAAAGAAAAGCGCTTCAACCATTTGTGAGCGCCTTTGTTACATTTGCGGCAACGTAAGCAAATACCCTATGAAGGTTCTTCAATTTCTGTTTACCTCTTCCATCGGCAGAAAGGTGCTGATGGCATTGACCGGTTTATTCCTCGTACTCTTTTTGGTCATTCACCTGCTCGGAAACCTGCAATTGCTCAAAGATGACGGTGGCTATGCGTTTAACAAATACGCGTGGTTTATGACCACCAATCCGCTGATCAAAACAGTTTCCTACTTGCTGTACGCCACCATTTTGTTGCATGCCTTCAAAGGCTTGTATCTGGCGTTTCAAAACAGGAAAGCACGGGGCGCCAAAGCTTATGGCGCTTACAATGGCGGAGCAAACAGCCATTGGACCAGCAGAAACATGGGCCTGCTCGGAACCGTGATATTGTTGTTCATCGTGGGCCACATGGCAGATTTCTGGTGGGAATACAAATTCGGCGACATCCCCTGGACCAAATACGAAACCAGCATCATTGATGAAACCACAACTGCTACGGATATGTCTTCCGAAGATCATGGCGCGCACATCCGCATGGGTGTAGCAGGCGATAAAGAGGTGTTCATTACCAAAGACCTGTACAAGGAAACCGCCGAAGCCTTCGAACAAGGATGGCTTGTGGCGCTGTATGTGCTGGCCATGGCCATGATTGCCTTTCACCTGTGGCATGGATTCGCCAGCGCGTTCCAGTCACTGGGCATCAATCATTCCGGATGGAATCCATTAATCAAAGGCCTTGGTGTGATTGTGAGCGTGGCCATTCCGATTGGTTTTGCCATCATTCCACTCTACGTTTATTTCCTCAAGTAATCAGCTAATATCTGCACAACATGAGTAAAACACTTGATTCCAAAATTCCTGCAGGTCCATTAGCAGAAAAATGGACCCAATACAGAAGCACGGTTCCTCTGGTGAATCCTGCCAACAAGCGCAGCCTGGAAGTGATCGTGGTGGGAACCGGTCTTGCCGGTGCCAGCGCCGCCGCCACCCTTGCCGAACTTGGCTACAAGGTGAAGGCGTTCTGCTTTCAGGATTCTCCCCGCCGCGCGCACAGCATCGCGGCCCAGGGCGGCATCAACGCAGCTAAAAACTACCAGAATGACGGCGACAGCGTGTACCGTTTGTTCTACGATACCATCAAAGGCGGTGACTACCGCGCGCGTGAAGGCAACGTATATCGCCTCGCGGAAGTGAGCGTGAACATCATCGACCAATGTGTGGCACAAGGTGTTCCATTTGCCCGAGAATACGGCGGAACCCTGAGCAACCGTTCTTTTGGCGGTACTCAGGTGCAGCGCACGTTCTACGCAGCAGGTCAAACCGGTCAGCAGTTGCTGCTCGGCGCCTACAGCGCCCTGGAAAGACAGGTTGGTCTGGGCAATGTGAAAATGTATGCCCGTCATGAGATGCTCGACGTGGTAACCATCGAAGGCAAAGCCCGCGGCATCATCGCCCGCAACCTGGTGACAGGCAAGCTGGAACGCCACTTCGGCCATGCTGTATTGCTTTGCACAGGCGGATATGGAAACGTGTTCTACCTGAGCACCAACGCTATGGGCAGCAATGTGACCGCAGCATGGAAAGCCCACAAAAAGGGCGCTTATTTCGGTAACCCCTGCTTCACCCAGATTCACCCAACCTGTATCCCCGTTTCAGGCCATTACCAGAGTAAGCTTACCCTGATGAGTGAGTCGCTGCGTAACGACGGACGCATCTGGGTTCCCAAGAAAAAAGACGACAATCGTCATCCCAACGATATTCCGGAAGAAGAGCGTGACTATTACCTGGAACGCCGTTATCCCGCCTTCGGAAACCTGGTTCCCCGCGATATTGCCAGCCGCGCCGCGAAAGAGCGCTGCGATGCCGGTTATGGTGTAGGACCCAGCAAGATGGCCGTTTATCTGGATTTTGCTTATAACCTGAAGCATAAATACGGACGCGCAGAAGCCAGTAAGCTCGGCATTGAAAACCCCGATGATGCCACGCTGGTTCGTCTGGGCAGGGAAGTGGTGAAGGAGAAATACGGAAACCTGTTTGACATGTACAAACAGATCACCGACGAAGACCCTTATGAAGTGCCGATGCGCATTTATCCCGCCGTGCATTACACGATGGGCGGACTTTGGGTAGATTATGAGCTGATGACCACCGTTCCTGGTTTGTACGCCCTGGGCGAAGCCAACTTCAGCGACCACGGCGCCAACCGCCTCGGAGCTTCTGCGCTCATGCAGGGTCTGGCCGACGGTTACTTTGTGATTCCCTATACTGTTGGTTCTTACCTGAGCAAAGAAATCCATACCAAGGCCATCTCCACAGATCATGAAGCGTTTCTTGAAGCGGAGAAAGCTGTTCAGGAAAAGCTGGATCAATTCCTCAGCATACAGGGAAATAAAACGGTGGAAAGCTACCATCGCGAACTGGGGCTGATTATGTGGAACAAATGTGGCATGGCCCGCAGCGAAGCAGGCTTGAAAGAGGCCATCCAGGAAATCCGCGCGCTGCGTGAAGATTTCTACAAGAATGTACGTGTGCCCGGCAGCAAGGAAGGGTTTAATCCTGAACTGGATAAAGCGGGTCGCGTGGCAGATTTCCTCGAACTGGGTGAACTGATGTGCCTGGATGCGCTGGATCGCAACGAAAGCTGCGGAGGCCACTTCCGCGAAGAATACCAAACCGAAGATGGTGAAGCCCTGCGTGACGACGAAGCTTATCGCTACGTGGCCGCCTGGGAATACAAAGGTGGAAACGACTGGAGCCTGCACAAAGAGCAGCTCGATTACGAAAACATTAAAATAGCACAAAGGAGCTACAAGTAAAAAACAACATCATGGGTAGCGAATCAATGAAAATCACGCTGAAGGTATGGCGCCAGCCGAGCAACAAGGCTGAAGGTAAATTTGAAACCTATCAACTTCAGCACGTAAGTCCGGATATGAGTTTCTTGGAAATGTTTGACGTGCTCAACGAGCAAATCATTACTGAAGGAGGCGATCCGGTAGCTTTTGACCACGACTGCCGCGAAGGAATTTGCGGGATGTGCAGCATGTTCATCAACGGACGTCCGCATGGTCCTAAGCAAGGTGTTACCACCTGTCAGCTGCACATGCGCAGCTTCAAAGACGGTGATACCATCGTGGTAGAACCCTGGAGGGCGCAGTCATTCCCGGTGATTAAAGACCTCGCGGTAGATCGCAGCGCTTTCGACAGAGTCATCGCTGCCGGCGGGTTTGTTTCCGTAAATACCGGAAATGCCGTGGATGCAAACTCCATCCTGATTCCTAAAGATACTGCCGATGAAGCATTTGCTGCTGCTACCTGCATTGGCTGTGGCGCCTGTGTGGCTGCTTGTAAGAACAGCAGCGCCATGCTTTTTGTCAGTGCCAAGGTGAGCCAGCTGGCCCTGCTTCCCCAGGGACAGGCAGAACGCGAAAATCGTGTAATCGCGATGGTTGACCAGATGGATAAGGAAGGTTTCGGCTCCTGTACCAATACCGGTGCGTGCAGCGCAGAATGTCCCAAAGGCATTGACCTGAGCAACATCGCCCGCATGAACCGCGAATACGTGCGCGCCAAGCTGGTAAGCAAGTAATCTTTCTAAAGAAATGTTCGGGAACAGGGAATCCAATGGGTTCCCTGTTTTTGTTTAGAAGCTGATTCCAATACCCAGCATCCACCAGCGCCGGGGCAGTTCTGCGCCCATGATGTCAGCATAACGCAGGTTGCCGAGGTTCATACATTGTAAGCGAACATTTAAGCGATTGTCAGGACGATTCCAACTCAGGTTTCCGTTCATGACCAAATAGGATTGGCTGATTTCTTTGTTGATGACCAGGGCGGTTTCCGCAGTGCGTTGCTTCCAAACCCCGTTTATACCCAGAAAAAACTGACGTCGTTGCAGTATGAGCTGCGCATTGGCCAATAAACCTGCATTTCCCGCCACATACTTGGAAATTCCTTGGCTGCTGCCATTGTTGCTGAAGCGCAAGGCGGTGAATCCTCCCATGACCATGGCCTTCCATTTTCGGTAAATTGTACCCTGCCATTGCACATCGGCTTCGATGCCGGAGGTACTCAGCGGCGTAAGGTTTTGCGCGTAGAAATAGCTGCGACCTGTGTCAATTTTTGGATTAGCCGGAATGTACATTCCTTTAAGGTACAGGAAGTCAATCAGGTTTTTGCTGCGGCGCAGAAATGCAGTGCTTCGAATGGTCAGATTTCTGCCTGGCTTCAGGTCCAGGCCGGCTTCGTAGTTCCAGGAAAATTCAGGCTTCAGCAAAGGGTTGCCCAGGTTGCGTCCCGCTGCCAACACACCCGGAAGTCCAGTGGAAACGTAGCGCTCGGTAAAGTCGGGATTGCGGAAGCTGCGGCTGAAGCCGCCGCGAATGGTGACGATGCCGCTCCGATAAGATGCATTGATTTGCGGGGTAAGGTGCCCGCGGTTTAAGGCATCCAGCGTGAGTCGCAATCCTCCGTTGATGTTGAGGGGAATCTGCTTTCCACTATAGAAAAGCTGCGCATACACACCTGCTTCATGTTCCTGATGATTTCCGCGATCATTGCTCCTGATGTCCCGTCCGAAATACTGCATGCCCGTTTGCAGATACACGTTTCTGGAATTGGGACTCAGTTGATAGCGGTGGAATACCTGTGCCTGCCACAACCAAATGATGTGGTCATTGCCTGTAAATGCCGGGTTGAACAGAAAGGAATCAGAGGTGCGCTGCAGCGCTGCCTGTACCTGCGTCATGCTGCGTTTATTGTGCAAGATGGCGATGCTTTGCTGTATGCTGAGTCGGCGCACCCATTCCTGGGATTTGTCGGCAGTACTTCGGGTGTAAAAGAATCGTGCGTTGAAGTCATACATCGAACCACTGAGCCGCGTTGTGGCCACGGTTTTTGCGCCCCAGCGTCCGGTATAGGTCAGCGCGGCAAGGCTGTTCCGGAAGTTTCCCCGGATGCTGTCGCCGCTCAAGAGTTGTCCGGGGCTGCTGTTGTGCATGTAAGACCCGCTGATGTTGTTCTTCTCTTTTTTATCGGTGAAGGAAGCGTAAGCCTGCACGCCCAGGTAATTCCATTCGCCTCCGGTAAGGTTGCTGCTGAATTTCATTCCTGGAGCAAAAGCCTTGCTGCTGTAAGATTTGGTGATGATGTGGATGACTCCGCCCACAGCCTCCGGCCCGAAATTCATGGCCGCCGGGCCTTTGATGACTTCAATGTGGTCAATTTCGGCGGGAACTACCGGGATGTTTCCGTTGAAATGTCCCGTGAGTGGGTCGTTGATGCGCAGGCCATCCACAAGAATCAATACCTGCTGAAAGGTGCTTCCGCGCATGGTGATGTCTGCCTGACTGCCAAAGCCACCGCGCTGCTGCACTTCAATTCCGGGAAGATGCTTCAGTAAATCATCCCAATGCACGTTTGGCAACTGCCTCAACACTGCGCCATCCACATAGGTGATGTTTCTGCCTAAATCACCTCTTTCCTGCCTGAAGCTGCTGGAACGGATTTCGGCAGCCTCCATGGAAATCGTGTCTGACTGCGCATGCAGTTCGATCAGGGTACAGGGCAGTGTCAGCGCCAGACAAATCCCGAATTTCAGAAACAGGGAAGGAGTGGTGACGGCGCGTGAAAGGACTTGATACATGTCGCCGCGAAGTTAAACACCGGCGTGCAGGCCTGAATGTTTTAGTGTGGCAGAGGTTCCCAGATTTCAAGCCGGAAGGGGAAGGCATGTTGTTCATCGGCAGGATGTGCTTCATAAGAAATGCAATGCCAGCCTTGTTCGGGCAGATGGAAGTGCACCGTAGCTTCCGGAAATCGGGCATCCACGCGGGTATAGTAAATCCTTCCCGCCAGGGGCAAAGCCTGCTGATAAAGCATCCCTCCGCCAATCACGAACA
>JBIKKI010000085.1:0-9392 GCA_044360435.1 Bacteroidia bacterium | reverse complement strand
CCCAGGCCCCATACTTTTTTCAGGTTTATACCGGCATCCAGGTAATTTCCCCACTTCAGCTTGATGCGCCGCGAAGCGTGGATACCGGCAGCCGCATAGCCCATGCCATGCACCGTCAACCGGCTGATGGTTTCTGTATTGCTGCGCCGGCGCAAATCGAACAAATCATACGCGCCCTTGGCGGTATCCAGCTCGTTGCGGAGCGCATGTGCCAGCGGTTCATACACGCCGCTTACCCTTCCCAAGGCAGTGGCATCCGAAACAAAACCCAGCTTCCAGTTCTTATCCACCTTTACCAACACGGAAGGACCTTTCACCATAGCACCAATGCCCACGTTTTTCGGATTGCCGTTGAGGCGTTCCTTCAGCCAGCTGTTGGACCAGGTCGGATTGCCCTTTTCATCCACATAAGGCGCGGGAATGCGGTTTCCGATTAAGCGATACACAGGATAAGGCATGCGCAGCTTCAGGTAATCGTTGTGCACGTTTCCCCAAACCCCAACCAGGTTCACATGCCAGATATAGGGTGAAGCGGCTGTAAGCGCCGGATTTACCCCAGCACCCAGGATACCCGAGTATTTCCCCACCGAAACACCGGTAAAATGCTGCGCCTGAGCGGAAGCACACCCAATGAAGAGGAAGATAAGCAGGCGTTTCATAGGCTGTGTTTTAAGTGCTAACGCAGGCATGCAGGGAAAAGTTGTATGTGCAATATTAGTTGATGCAATCTGGAGCTGCTGCATCAAAGAGAGGCTGCCCCGGATCGCTATGCTTGTCATGGTGCCTGCCCCGCAAGCTTGCGATGCGGGCTGCAAGTCCCGAGCACAGCCTCGGGGGAGCTTGCCGAACCACGAACCATGAACAGCAACCCAATTAAATGGCTATGCTGATTGTTCATGGAAAAAACGATTTGTATCTTTGGTTAGTGAAAATCCTAACCATTCATATTCCTGATTCAGTTGACTTTGATGATCAAGAGGCCCTTCTTGCCATAGCAACAGGTATGTATGGAAAAGGGAAACTCACCCTTGGCCAGGCTGCTGATTTGGCAGGTATGTCGAAACAAGCCTTTATGGAAATATTGGGTGATTATGGAGTTTCTGTGTTCAATTTTCCTTCAAGTGATTTGGATCGTGACATAGCGAATGCAAAAAGTTATCATCTCTGATACGAGTTGTTTAATACTGCGCGAAAAAATTGGAGCACTGTATCTCTTGCAGCAACTGTTTGGCAGGATTGTTATCACACCGGAAATTGCCAATGAATTCATAACAGAATTGCCGGTCTGGTTTTCCATTGAATCACCGGAAAATATGACCTATCAAAGAATTCTCGAAGCATCCCTGGATCGCGGAGAAGCCAGCGCTATTGCCTATGCCATAGAACATCCGGGGTGCTTGTTGATTATTGACGATTTTAAAGGAAGAAAATATGCTGAACAATTAGGTGTAATGATCACCGGAACATTGGGTGTTTTAATTGAAGCGAAACTCAGCGGACATATCGCCTCTGTGAAACCACTGCTCGAAAAAATAAAGCAGACCAACTTCAGGCTCACTGATGCCCTGGAACAAAGTGTACTGGAGAAATCAGGAGAGTCTTAACAGTTGCTCTAAAGCGTACGAAAAGCCAGGGATAATAAGGATGACAGGAATTGTAACTCAATAATCGAGCAGCTCCTGCACAACCGCTTCAAGTCGTCCCCAGGGTAAAAACTGGTCTTCAAGCGGTTTGGCCAGCGGCACGGGCGTATCCAGGCTTCCCAGGTTGTGTACGGGTGCATCCAGCCATTGAAAACAGTTCCGGCCAATCCAGGCAGCGATATCTGAGGCAATGCTTCCGGTGATGGTATCTTCGGTGAGCACGAGCACCTTGCCGGTTTCGCGCACCTGTGCAGCCACGGTTTCCTGATCCCAGGGCAGCAGCGTGCGCAAATCCACCACGCGGGCAGCGATGCCTTTTTGCTTCACCAGTTCCAACGCTTTGTGCACGCCCCATCCGTAGGTGATGATGGTTACATCATCGCCGTGGTTGTGGACGGCTGCCTGTCCTTCGGGAAGCATGTACCAGCCGTCGGGAACCAAGCCGCTCACGCTGCGGTACAGGTATTTGTGTTCGAAGAAGAGTACGGGGTTGGGATCAGCAACGGCACGCGCCAAAAGGCCTTTGGCATCCATCGGAGAGGAAGGATAATAAATCTTCAGTCCGGGCACGTGGTAAAACCAGGCTTCGTTGCTTTGGCTGTGGAAAGGACCAGCCTGAGCACCTGCGCCCGTGGGCATGCGCACCACCACATCGGCAGGCTGTGCCCAACGGTAATGACTCTTGGCCAGGTTATTCACAATCTGGTTGAAACCGCAACTCACGAAATCGGCGAACTGCATTTCCACCACCGCCTTGCGTTTCTTGATGGCCAAGCCGTAGCCGGCGCCGAGGATGCTGCTTTCCGTGATGGGCGTATTTCGCACGCGCTCTTTGCCAAATTCTTTGTAGAAGTTGTCGGTAATCTTGAACACGCCACCGTATTCAGCCACGTCCTGTCCCATGATGACCAGGTCAGGGTAACGTTGCATGCACATCTTCAGTCCGTCGCTGATGGCATCCACCATGCGTTTCTCGCTTTCCGGGCCCGAAGGTGCGGGCAATGCCTCGGTGAAGGGCGCGTACATATCCGCCAGTTCCTCCTCGAGGTTGGGAGTGATTTCCGGTTCATTGAACACCGCTTCCAGGCCACTTTCCATTTCGGCCATCACCGCGTCGCGCACTTCCCCGCGAAGGGTTTCAGTTAGGATGCCCTGTTCCAGCAACCAGCGCTCGTAGTTCTCCACGGGATCTTTCAGCTTCCAGGTATCGAAGAGGTGCTGGGGAACGTATTTAGTGCCGCTGGCTTCCTCATGGCCACGCATACGGAAGGTCATGCATTCCAGCAGGATGGGCCGCGGGTTTTGGCGCAGGTCTTCTGCCAGCATGGAAACCGTTCTGTACACTTCCAGAATGTTGTTGCCATCCACCTGCACCGCTTCCATGCCGTAGCCGATGCCCTTATCTATGAACTGCTTGCAGCGGAATTGTTCGTTGGAAGGCGTACTGAGCCCGTAGCCGTTGTTTTCAATCAGGAATATCACCGGGAGCTGCCATACCGCAGCCACGTTCAGGGCTTCGTGGAAATCGCCTTCGCTGGTGCCGCCGTCGCCGCTGAACACCACGGATATTTTTTTGTCTTTATTCAGCAAATGTGCCAGTGAAATACCATTGGCCACGCCGAGCATGGCGCCGAGGTGGCTGATCATGCCCACGATGTGATACTCATTCGTTCCGAAGTGGAAGCTGCGGTCGCGGCCTTTGGTGAAGCCACTTTTCTTGCCTTGCCACTGGGCGAAGAGCTTTCCGAACGGAATTCCTCGTGAAGTAAACACGCCCAGGTTTCGGTGTAAAGGCAGGATGTACTCATCGGGATGCAGGGCTTCAGTCATGCCGACAGAAATCGCTTCCTGACCGATGCCGCTGAACCATTTACCCACTTTCCCCTGACGCAGCAGGATGAGCATCTTCTCTTCAATCATCCTGGGTTTCACCAGGGCACGGTAAAGCCTGAGCAGGTCTTCATCCGTTAAGGATCCGCGATTGAATTCCATTTCGGGGCAAAGGTAAGTCTGGAACGCGCTTGGGCCATGCCCGGCGTGCGGAAGGAAAATGGCTTACTGCTCTTTTATCCAAACAGCGATGTCTTTGATGAGCTGCTCGTCCACATGCAGGTCTTTTCGCTGGTATTCCGCGGGTTTCATACTGCCGTCAGATGGCATCATCAGGTGGTTCAGCTCGGGATATTCCTTTGCCTGACAGCGGTTGACCAGACTTCTGCCAATGTTCAGGTAACTGTCCCCGAGAATCGTGTCTTCTTCAATTAATCCTGCCTTACAGCCTGCCTGCAGTGAAGCATAAAACGTTGGCGGAATCTGATAATCTTTACCGGCATTCAGCACCAGGCTGCGTTTCCCAGGCTGGTGCAGGTGTTCAGGTTTGAAGACCTGGTCTATTTCGTGCCACCAAGAAAGCGGAGCACCCATAAACAGCCTGCTTCCGGGCTGACTTTGAATCCATTCTTGCATGCGGAAGGAATCGAGCATTTGTTGTTGCTTCCGGGTTTCAGCAGAGATGCCGCCACTTTGCATGGAATCCAGCCAGCCGAGCTGATAGCGCAGAATGGCTGTAAGCGGCTCGGCGCTGCCACACAACAACACCACACCTGCAACGCGGGGGTCTGCAGCCATGATGGAAGGCGCCACGATGGCACCCTGACTGTGCCCTACGAGGTAGATACGGGTCGTGTCCACCCAGGATTGCTGCATGGCAAAATCTATCATGGCGCGCACATCATCTGTTACCTCTTCATGCAGGGTGATTTGCCCGTCAGCATAGGTTTTTCCATGTTGAAACGTGCGTTTGTTGTAGCGCAGCGTGCCGATTCCGTTTTTGCAGAGGCCGAGCGCCAAATCCATGAACACCTTGTTGGGTCCTACGCTTTCGTCCATGTCGTTCGGACCCGAGCCGTGGATGAGGATGCAAACCGGCAGGCGGGTTTCGTCGTAGCGCGCCGGCCACATCAGCTGACCATCGAGCGGGAATCCGGTTACGCCATGGGTGAATTCTTTCTGTGACAACTGAAAACCACTTCCGTAGGCAGGTTTGCTGTAGGCATTGACAGGTTCCAGCGGCTTCAGGAAAAAACCCATGATGGTTTTGCCCTTCACGGCCATCAGCAGCAGCAGACTGTCTTTTTCAAACAAAGCCTTATAGCTGAACTGCTCCATACCCTGAACCGTTTGCTGTTGCATCAGCGTGATGTTCTTCAGTGATCCGAACTGGGCGCTCACCTGATTCATCAGGTTGCTCATGCCGTTGGCGTCAATCTGGCGGCGAAACTCCTCGCTGCTGCTTTTCAGCAGGGCGGCGTAGTTGCCTTTTTGCATGTAGGAAACCGCTTTCTGTGCGGTCTTCAGTTCTTGTTGGGCGAAGAGCTGGGTGGATGCAGCTGCGCTCAGGAAGATACAAAGTAGTCTTTTCATTTCTGGCTTTCAAAAGCACCCAAATCCGGGGGGAAGCTGCGGAGGCGGCCCAACACATCGAAGTCAATGGGTGGAGACAACATCACGGCTTTATCCTTGGCCGGCGAAAGGGTATCCAAACCGTAATCGTGGTTGCTGAGGGATAAAAACTTGGGATCCTTGTTCAGGATGTTCTGGTTATTGTTCAGCTGGGTCAGCTTGGTTCTGATGAGGTTGTATTCGAGGAAGTGGTTGAAGGCGGCATTATTGCTGTTGTCGAAGCCAATTTCATCTTCCAGCGGACCATAGATGATGTTGTTCACGAAATAGCTCTTTACATCGCGGGCATCGAGCAGATTACCATTCCCATCGCGCAGCGTATTGGTCACGGCCACGTGCGGTTCACGGCGACCGGCGCCACTGTTATAGCTGGCAAAGGTGCAATGCCTGAAGTCATAATCACCGCCAAGAAGGCCGTAAAAAGTAAAGCTTCCGCAGTCGGCAAAAAGCGTGTTTTCAGCATACACTTTTGCCGTGATGCCCAGCAAACCGGCAACGCCATGGTGCATCACGCGGCAGTTTTTCAGGATGAGGTTCGGATTGTTGTTCTCCGGAAGACTGTCCACACGCAGCCCAATCAGCCCTTGGCTGATTATGGCATATTCCAATACATTGTTTGTACTTCCACGCAGGAAGTGGATGCCATTCCACAAACCTGCATTGTGTCGGAAACGATAAGCCACTTTATCGCTTTGAATGCTTACGGGCCGGGCAGCAGTTCCCTGAACCTTCAGGGTTCCCAGCACATAAAGGCTGGTACGGATGCCGCAGTAAACCTTCACTCCGTCTTTGATGGTTAAAGAACAGGACTGGGGTACGATGATGGTATCCAGCAATACATAAGGCTTATCGCGGTCGGCCCAAACGGTTCCGCAAGGCAATACGGCTCTGCGGAAATAGTGTGCATCCCAGCCCCAGGCTTCGAGCTGAATTTGTTGTTTTCTGCCGTTGGTTTCCAACAAAATGGAATCGGTCACCAGCGCCGGATTGAACTGATTATTGGCTTCCAGGGTACATTGTACAAACAGAAAAATGCTGTCGCGGGGACCTATTTCATAATCGCGAAGCTCAGAGGTGTTGCGACCGTTGATGTTCAGCCGAAACGGCGAATTGGAACCACCGGCCAGCCGGATGTTGGTTTTAACGATTTGGTTGAACGGATTGCGGATCTGGAAGATTTTGGTCACCGACAATGGATAACCCGTTCCGGGAAGTCGGGTAAACACCGTATCGAAGCGGATGGTATCCTCACTCAGGGCCAAACCTTCCCTGCCCAGATAAATAGAATCACGGGAACAGGCAGCGACGCTGAGGACCAGCAACAAATAGAAGGCAATACGCTTCACAAGGCAAAGCTATGATAAGCAGTAGAAACGCGCACGCAGGCAGGAAGATTGTTTGAAGGATAAAAGAGGTGTGTTTTGTGATTCTCCGGATGCCTATCCTGCTCATAAATAGCAATAAATCAATGCCCTTTGTTCTTGGAGTAAATACAAGACCTTCAGATTAAAACATCCAATTGCACCAATAAATTGCTGAGGACATTAAATAGGATGGCAATTGCAAAAGGACCGGCCTTAAAGTATGGAAGGTTTGGAGTGCAGCAAGCAGGCGCTAAATGCAGAGGAAGCTCTGAGTATGCGAGGAGATCACCGATAGCATTCGCCTGCTTGCCAGCGTAAGGCCTTCCATACTTTTCAGCCTTGATTTTTTGCTTACTTTTTCATCAAGGAAAAAGTGAGTGTGAACATAAGATTGCAGTGCAAGTTTGTGATTTGTGGATGCTTCATGCACAATTTGAAGTTCAATCAATACATATAAGTATGATTCATGGCTTCCTGCAACAAATCCCCCAATACTGCTGTTTCTTTGAACTGGCGTAAGCCTTCCCCCATCATATATGCACCAATTCAAGCTTGTATCAGGTTTTCAGCCAACCGGCGACCAGCCCGAAGCCATCAGAAAACTCACTGAAGGCATCAAACAAGGTATTCGCTGCCAAACCTTATTGGGCGTAACGGGGTCAGGAAAAACATTCACCGTGGCCAATGCTGTGGCCGCTTTGCAAAGACCGGTGCTGGTGCTGAGCCACAACAAAACACTGGTAGCGCAGTTGTACGGTGAATTCAAACAGTTTTTTCCGGAAAATGCCGTGGAATATTTCGTGAGCTATTACGACTACTACCAGCCGGAAGCTTATATCCCGCAAAGCAATACCTACATCGAGAAAGATCTGGCCATCAATGATGAAATCGAAAAGCTGCGTTTGAAAACCACGTCGTCCCTGCTTTCAGGAAGACGCGATGTGTTGGTGGTTGCAACGGTGTCCTGCATTTACGGCGCAGGTAATCCCAGCGATTTCGAACAAAGCACCATCAGGTTGAAACAAGGGCAGAACCTGAGCAGAAACACGCTGCTGCACATGCTCGTGGACAGCCTGTACAGCCGAACAACCGCAGAGTTTAAGCGCGGCAACTTCAGGGTAAAAGGCGATCAGGTCGATGTTTTTCTGGCGTATAATGACTTTGCCATCCGCATCGTATTCTTCGGAAATGAAATTGAAGAGATTTATGCCTTTGATCCGGAACACGGAAACAAATTATACGGCATGGAAGAAGTAGCCATTTATCCGGCGAAAATTTACGTGTCGCCCAAGGAACGCCTGCTTCCCGTAATCCATCAAATCCAGGATGACTTGGTGGCTCAGGTGGATTATTTCAAAAGCCAGGGCCGCTTTCTGGAAGCAAAACGCCTGGAAGAACGGGTGAATTTCGACCTGGAAATGATCCGCGAACTGGGATATTGCAACGGCATCGAAAACTACAGCCGCTACTTCGATCGCAGAGAACCCGGAACACGTCCCTTCTGCCTGCTGGATTATTTCCCCAAAGATTTCCTCCTGATTGTGGATGAAAGCCACGTAAGCATGCCACAAATCCGCGCCATGTATGCCGGCGACCGCAGTAGGAAGGTGAATCTGGTAGATTATGGATTTCGCCTGCCCGCAGCGCTGGACAACCGACCGCTGCAATTTGATGAGTTTTACAACCTCGTCAACCAAGTGATTTACGTAAGTGCCACTCCGGCGGCATTTGAAATCACCGAAAGCGAAGGCGTGGTGGTGGAACAGCTGATTCGCCCGACCGGACTTCTGGACCCTGAAATTGAAGTGCGCCCGTGTACCAATCAGGTGGATGATTTGCTGGAAGAAATCGAAGAGCGCATCCAAATGGGCGACCGCATTCTGGTGACCACCTTAACCAAACGGATGGCCGAAGAACTCAGTAAGTACATGTTGCGCCTGAACATCCGGTGCGCCTACATCCACAGCGAGGTAAAAACCCTCGACAGGGTAGAAATTCTTCGCGACCTGCGCCTGGGCACCATTGATGTGCTTATTGGTGTGAACCTGTTGCGCGAAGGATTGGATTTACCCGAAGTGAGCCTCGTTGCCATCATGGATGCCGATAAAGAAGGATTCCTCAGAAACCAGACCAGCCTGGTGCAAACCATAGGACGCGCCGCTAGGAATGAACGTGGAAAGGTGATTATGTACGGCGACCGGATTACCGAGAGCATGCAGAAAACCATCGACGAAACTGCGCGTAGGCGTAAAAAACAGATGGATTACAATGAAGCGCACGGCATTGTGCCCAAAACCATTTATAAATCCAGAGAAGAAATCATGCTTCAAACGGGCGTTGCCGATATGAAAATTCCTGAATCTTCCAGGGCTTATGTGGAACAGGAAGAAGTGCGCATTGCAGCAGATCCTGTGGTGCAGTACATGGACAAGAACGGTCTTCAAAAAGCCATGGAGCGCACAGAAAAAGAAATGCTGCGCGCCGCCAAGGAGTTGGATTTTGTGAATGCCGCCCGTCTGCGCGATGAACTGGAACAACTCAAAGAAAAACTCAAGGAATTAAAGGGATGAGGCTCATTCCGCTGAGCCTCTTTCTGCTGTTGGCAACGGCACCTCGGCTGTACAGCCAGCAAAAAACACTAAATCCGCCCTTGCCTGTAGATTCATTTTTCAGCGACAGCGGCATGGGCTTCGACGGTCATTACAACCGCTGTGTTTGGATTTGCTGCACCAAGCGGCCACGCCCGGGCGATACCATCCGGATTGTAAAGTTGTGCGGAGGCATGATCGGCGGCTGTCCGGAATCATGGACCCTGCACCATTGGGATGGCAGCGGCTGGTATCTGGACATCAGCAGGAACTACCAGCGGCGGCGAAGGCGCAAGGTATCTGTTTCCTTGCGTAAAGATGATTTGCACCTGGAT
>JBIKKI010000212.1:0-2502 GCA_044360435.1 Bacteroidia bacterium | reverse complement strand
AAGCACCATAGACCTGAGCCGACTCAACATCGTGAAGCTCAGGGAAGAATTTAAAGAAGCGCCACACAAGCATATTGAAATTGCAGACCTACGGTCCTTCATCACCTCCAAACTGGATATACTGCTGGAGCGCAATACCACGCGCAGCAGCTTCGCAGAAAGACTACGCGCCATCATTGACGAATACAATGCCGGTGGCAACAGCACGGAAAACTACTTCGAAGACCTGCTGTCGTTTGTAGAACAACTGCGGGAAGAAGAATTGCGTGCCACACGGGAAGGGCTGAGCGAAGAAGAACTGGAAATATTTGATTTGCTCAAGAAAGAGCAACTAACCCGTGAGGAATCACAGAAGGTCAAGCTGGCCGCTAAAAACCTGCTGAAGCGCCTGACCGAGGAACGGCCTAAAGTACTCATTCACGAATGGTTCAAAGATTCTCAAAGCCGCTTGAAAGTTCAGACCGAAATCAAGGCCATACTGGACCGCTACTTACCGGAATCCTATGATAGAGCAGTGTACAGCGAAAAGTGCGACCAGATTTACAACCACGTACTGAATAGATCGGTTACGGGTAATTTGTGGGCAGTGGCATAAAGTTAGTCTGGAGTCTTCATTCGTTCCGGTAATTTCGGACTGATACGCTTTATACCTGTTCGGGGTTATTTTATACAAAACTCACGCCCCTTCCTGCACCCCATCGGGTACAATTCCCCTCCCAAACACTCAAAACACACCCGATAGGGTACAATTATTGCAAAAACCTTATATTTGCACCCGATAAGGTATAAATGAACATTGCTGAATTGGTAAAAACGAAACGGAAAGCCGTGAAGCTCACCCAGCCCGAACTGGCGGAAAAAGCCGGCGTGGGCCTGCGTTTCATCCGGGAACTCGAACAGGGTAAAGAAACACTGCGCCTGGACAAAGTGAACCAGGTGCTGCAACTGTTCGGCTACGAGGTGGGTGCGGTGCTTAAACCAAGGGAAGTGGTATTTTAATGCGTTGATATGCGGAAAGCTGCCATTAAAATTGAGGATCAGATTGCGGGATGGCTCACCCATGATGAGCAAGGTTATCATTTTCAATATGACCCAACCTATGCAGCTCAGCCGAATGCCCGTCCGGTAAGTTTAACGCTGCCCTTTCATGGGTCCCCGTTCAGTTCCAAAGTACTGTTTCCATTTTTTGACGGCCTGATTCCCGAAGGCTGGTTGCTGGAAATCGCCAGCGAAAACTGGAAGCTCAATCCCAGAGACCGCATGGGCTTATTGCTTACCTGTTGTAAAGATTGTATCGGAGCGGTAAGTGTGGAAGAAGTCAAAGTAGATGAAAAGTCATGAACAGGTGTCTCTATTGCTACCAGCCCTTATCCGTCCTGGAGCAGGACTTTCACGCTGCCTGTTCCAGAAGTATTTTCGGCCAGTCAGCGCCTCCGGCACTACCCTATTCGGAAGAAGACCTTGAGCCCCTGGCCAAACAGGTCATTCAAAGCCAGACTGCCCTTACCGGAGTTCAGGCCAAGCTATCCCTGCATATTCATGGCGACCGGAAGGCAGGCAGCGAACGAAAATTCACCATCGTTGGCCTGTGGGGCGCATACATCTTAAAACCGCCGGCACCGCGCTATCCGCAACTTCCTGAAGTGGAGGACCTGACCATGCACCTTGCAACAGCAGCCAAAATAAAGACAGCTCCGCACAGCCTCATCCGCCTGAAATCCGGCAGTCTGGCGTACATCACCAAACGCATGGACCGCAGCCCGAAAGGCAAGCTGGCTATGGAAGATATGTGCCAACTTACCATGCGGCTTACTGAAGACAAATACCAGGGCAGCTATGAACAAATCGGGAAAGCCATTCAGCAGTACTCCGCTGCGCCCGGATTGGATTTAATCAACTATGTTGAACTGGTCATTTTTTCATTCCTCACGGGTAATGCAGACATGCACCTGAAGAACTTCTCCTTGCTGGAGCAAGCAAAACTGGGCATGGCCTTATCCCCCGCCTATGACCTTGTCAATACGGCCTTAGTGAATCCCGCTGATGAAGAAGATATGGCCCTGACCCTCAATGGTAAAAAGAAAAGGCTGAAAAAGAAGGATTTCACAGCCGCCATGAACACCCTGAACATAGACGCCAAACAGCAGGAAAACATCTTCAATAAATTGTACAATGCGCTGCCAAAATGGGAAGAAATGATTGACATTAGTTTCCTCAGCGAAGATTACAAAAAACAATACAAGTCCATCATTCAGGAGCGGATGAGCCGTCTCGACTTCCGGCGTATTTAAACGATTTTTTGCAGGATCACATCTGTCCAAAATAATGTTTAGCCACTATTTGGTATAGAGAACTGCCTTTGAATTGACGAATCTTTCCAAAATAGTGGCAACTCTTCAACGGCTTACTATAACGCACAGCTGAATGCAGGGCTTAACTAAATTCATGGCACCTCAATGTCGCAAGCTATTACCAACAACTGGGTGGTTGCACAGAACCATT
>JBIKKI010000211.1:0-2504 GCA_044360435.1 Bacteroidia bacterium | reverse complement strand
GCACCCAGTTGGTTCCATTCCATTTCAGCACCTGTCCGTTATTGGCTCCGCCGGCTGTAATCTGGGAAGGATTAAACGAGGTAGGACCGTCGGTAGATGGCACCCAGTTGGTTCCGTTCCATTTCAATACCTGTCCGTTGCTCGCACCGTCAGAAGTAAGTTGTGAGGGAGCCAGACTGGTCACACCAATCGAAGAAGGCACCCAGTTGGTTCCGTTCCATTTCAGCACCTGCCCGTTGGCTGCGCCGTCCTGGGTAAGCTGAGATGGTGCCAGGCTGTTGGGACCGTCGTTGGAAGGCACCCAATTGGTACCATTCCAGCGGATGATCTGACCATTTGTTGCAGATCCCTGTTCCAGCTGTGTCAGTGCCACGGTGCCGGAAGTTCCGCCGGCGCTGCCCGGTGCCCATGCGCTGCCATTCCATTTCAATACCTGACCATTGGTAGCGCCTCCGGCCTGAATCTGACCCGGGGTGATGCTTGCTGAAGGCGATAAAGAGGCCGCCGAACCTGCAAAATTGCTGTACGGAACAGACATCAGCTGGGTATTGCTGATTTCTGTGTAAGAAGAACCACCAGCGGCGTCGGCTTCTACCTGAAGAAACTTCACACCTGTGCCCCATTGTACCCCTGTGGGATACGCACCCTGCAGCAAACTGCCGGCACCCACTATGCAGGAAATCATGCCCTGAGCATTGGTGGTTTTGTTATGGGTTTCCTGAAAAAGAATCGAACCGGCTACCCCGCCATCGCGGATGGTAAATCGCAAACTCACGTTCTGGCTGGCCAATGGCAATCCGGAAGTGTTCCGCAAAGCTGCCTGATAATTGAAGCCAGAAGGCGCTTGCCCCCAAAGCAGTCCTGATGTTGCCGAAAGAGCGGCAAGAAGAGTTAATAGTTTTCGTTTCATCGCGCTAACTTGTGCGTCAAGTTTAGGCACTGGAAATGAATTTCCAACTGACCTGAATCATTCATTTGACGCGCATGAACAAAATTTCACCTTTGCATTGTTTCAAAATCTGCTTTTTCATCTTCCTGACCGGATATCAGGAAGAACAGATTTTGCTGGCGCAGCCGCTTCCTCAAGTTGCCCGCGGAACCATTGTCCGTTTGGATTCCATGGGTGGGCCGGATTTGCTGCCCCGGCCTGTTGATGTTTGGCTGCCACCGGAATATGCACAGGATTCCCAAAGACGATTTCCCGTGTTGTATATGCACGACGGACAAAACCTGTTCGACCCACAACTGGCTTATGGCGGAAAGGCCTGGAACATCGATGACACCCTCAGCACAGGAAGGCTGCCGGCCTGCATCGTAGTTGGCATTTGGAACAGTGCGCAAAGGCGTCGGGAATACGGGCCACAGTCGTGCTACGAAGCGCTACCCAAATGCATGCTCGACAGCATTTACCGGCAATTTGGCGGTGCCCCAATTTCCGATGCATACCTGAACTTTTTGGTACAGCAACTGAAACCACTCATCGACCAGAAGTTTCGTACCTTACCAGACAGAAAACACACCATGGTAGCGGGTTCGAGCTTTGGCGGCCTCATTTCCATGTACGCCATCTGCGAATACCCGCAGGTGTTTGGCGCTGCAGCCTGTATTTCAACGCATTGGCCAGGCAGCATCGGCTATATCCATCCGGAAATTCCACAAATGTTTCTGCACTATCTGAAGAAAAAAGGGGCAACCCTCCGCAGGGCGAACAGCCATATCTATTTCGACTGCGGAAATCAAACCCTGGACAGTTTGTACCCCGCGTGGCAACAGAAAGCCGACCGGATCCTGAGCCACAAACTCGACAGCAAACAATGGCTGAGCCTGTACTTCGAAGGACATGCGCACAACGAATATTACTGGAGCCGCCGACTCAGGCAACCTTTGGCTTTTATGCTTAGGGCCGTCTATGCTCACCATTGAATGCATATGGAACACAAGTGCTATACTTGCCTTATGAAGCAGTTAGTTTTCGTCATGCTGATTATGCTCGGACCATGTTCTGTCTTTGCGCAGGACGATGTTGTTCCTGTGGCAGTTCCGCCTGTGCCCTCCAATCCACAGACTGAAGTTCAAAAGCCGGGCACCGAAGCCCGTGCCAAAGCCAATGTTGAATGGATGTACAACAACTTCGGCACATTAGAGGCTGAGCGAATTCAATGTCTGCTGCATTTAAACCGCGCCTTTTTAGATTCTTTTGCTCTTGCTGAACCATTGGATGCCAACATACGGCTTAAGCTGCAGCAAAAAGCTGTGGAACAAAGAGAAACCGCACTGAAAGATTGTTTGGGTGATCGGTGGTTTGAGGTATTGAAGGAACTTCGAGAGAAGAATAATTACACCCCGGGAAGTGCGGCAAAAGCATTGGCCACCGCAACCCCCGACGCGCAACCGGCAATTCCTGCCAAATCAAAAAAAGGTAAAAGTGCTCCAGTGGCAGTTCCAGCGACAGAGGCGGTACCACCCACGCTCCTGAGCGATGCTCTTGAAGGAGAATTACAACC
>JBIKKI010000210.1:0-2533 GCA_044360435.1 Bacteroidia bacterium | reverse complement strand
TGGTTCACCGCCATGAAAGAATACACCGTGGGCATGAGCATCCTGATCTGCGTGCTTGAAATCATCCTAGGCATCACCCTGCTGATTGGATGGAAGCCCATTTTAACCATCTGGTCGTTGTTGCTGATGATTTTGTTCTTCAGCTTCCTCACCTGGTATTCAGCCAAATACAATAAAGTCACCGACTGCGGTTGCTTTGGCGATTTCATCAAGCTCAAGCCCTGGCAGTCGTTCTATAAAGATGTAGTGCTGCTGGTGTTCATCATGATTCTGTTCTTCCGCAGAAAATTCATCAAGCCGGTATTCTCACCTCCTTTTGCCTGGAAGCTCACGGCACTGGCCGGACTGGCCGCTCTTGCGCTGGCGCTGATTTGCTACTATCGCCTGCCCATGTTTGACTTCCTGCCCTACAAAGTTGGCAACGACATCCGTGAACAGATGAAGGTGCCAGCCGGCGAACGCGCCACCGATTCCATACAGATGGTGTTTGTGATGGGCAAAGGCAGCGATTCCGCGGAGTTCAACCTGAAGCAATGGGACAGTGCCAAGAAAGCAGGCTGGACGTATCAGCGCCGCAAGGATAAAATCATTGTTCCTGCCTACAAGCCGCCGATTCATGACCTGGAAGTGACCGATCCGGAAACAGGTATGTCCATGCTGGATTCCATGCTCGATTCCAGAGGTTATAAACTCATCATCGTGAGCGCCATCCTTGAGAAAGCCCGTGTGCAGGCCGCCCAGAAAGATTTGAATGCACTGGCGGCAGCCTGGACAAAAGAAGGTCATGCCATTTGGGCGCTGACCGGATCCGAGCAGGGAACCCAGAAAGCCTATCGCCAGGAGCACAGCGTTCCGTATCGTTTTTACAATACCGACGGTACCGTGCTGAAAACCATGATCAGAAGCAATCCCGGAGTATTGTTGCTCCAGGGCAGCAAGGTGCTCGCCAAATGGCCTGCTTCCAATATTCCGGATCTGGAAACAGTGAAAAAATATATGCGCTGATGTTTCGGTTCATCCTACGGAAATTGGGCTTCGCCTGCCTGATCCTGTGGGGCGTGGCTACGCTGGTGTTTTTTCTGTTTATGGCTTTGCCTTCGGCAGAAGAAATGCTGGTTGGACAACGCAGCGATGTCAAAACCAAAGACGCCATCATCCGTGAACTTGGCCTTGACGAACCCGTGCACAGGCGTTATCTATACTTCCTCAACGACCTTTCTCCGGTTTCGGCATACAACGATACAGCCAAATTAAAGGAGGTTTCAGGATGGCAGTTGGCACAGCATGGCAGCACAACTTTTGTATTGAAAAAGCCTTGGCTGCGCACCAGTTACCAAAGCAAAAAACCGGTCACGGAAATGTTGCTGGATGCGTTTCCAGGCACCTTGCTTCTGGCAGGTGCAGCCTTGCTCTTCGCAGCAGTGGTGGGCATTGGGCTTGGCATGGTGGCCGCCTGGAAGGCCGGGAAATTCGCGGATCAATGCATTTCTGCCTTCAGCAATCTGGGCATTTCGGCACCATCTTTTTTCGCAGCCATGTTCATTGCCTGGCTGTTCGGCTACTTGTGGAGCGATGTAACAGGATTGTCCATGACCGGAAGTATGTATGAGGTAGATCCTCTGGGACGCGGACGTGTTCTGGCCTTGCAAAACCTGATTCTTCCGGCCATTGCTCTGGGCATCAGGCCCTTATCGGTTTTTGTGCAGCTCACGCGCAATAATGTGCTGGAACAAATGGCGCAGCCTTACGTGCGCACGGCCAGAGCCAAGGGATTGACAGAAGCCGCCATTCTGTTCAAACACGTGTTGCGCAATGCCCTCAATCCTGTACTCACCGCTGTTACCGGTTGGTTTGCCAGTTTGTTGGCAGGTGCCTTTTTCACCGAATACATCTTCAACTGGAAAGGTATAGGCAAGTTGACCATCGATGCCCTGCAGCAAAGTGATTTACCTGTGGTGATGGGTGCGGTTTTGCTCAGCGCAGCATTGTTTGTGTTCATCAGCTTTGCCACCGATATGCTTTATCAAATCCTTGATCCGCGTGTCCGTCAGCAATAAACGCATATACCTGGTTGGATTGCCCGGTTCCGGGAAAAGTACCTTCGGACGCGCTTTGGCCGAGCGTTTGAAATGGGATTTTTTTGATACCGACAGGTTGATTGAAGCGCAATGCGGACATACCATCGCTGAGATATTCAGTCATGAAGGGGAACCGTATTTTAGGCTGAAGGAATCGGAAGTTCTTCAGGAATGTACCAGGAAAGCGCAGGCAGTTATTGCCACAGGAGGTGGTGCAGTGGCGCATCACGGGAATATGGATGTGATGTTGTCCACTGGCTTGACTGTTTGGCTCAATCCAGGGTTGAAAGAAATTGCGCGCCGATTATGCGCTGACCGGGAGGTCAGACCCTTGTTTGGTCAGCGAGATGCCAAGGGTATTGAAGCGCGTTTGTTGGAATTACTGGAAAAAAGAGCGCCTTATTACCGGAAATCGGCATTAATGATGAACGGGGAATTCAGCGAACAAGATTTGT
>JBIKKI010000084.1:0-9665 GCA_044360435.1 Bacteroidia bacterium | reverse complement strand
ATGTTCAAACTGCAGCTCGAAGGTGGCTTTGTCCAGGCGTTCGCGCATCTGGTGCTCTACTTCGGTGCTGCGTTTCTTCAGTCGCTCCATCAGCACGTCCAAACTTGGTGGGCGCAGAAATACAGACAGTGCGCGGTCGCCGAATTGTTTCTTCAGGTTCACGCCACCAACCACATCCACATCGAACAAAACGGCACGTCCTTCGCTCCACAGCCGCTCTACTTCACTATGCAGGGTACCATAAAAAATGCCCTGATACACTTCTTCATGCTCCAGAAACTGTCCTTGAGCAACACGGTTGCGGAAATCGGATTCCTCAAGGAAATAGTATTCACGGCCATTCATTTCTCCGGCCCTGGGCTTGCGCGTGGTAGCAGAAATGGAAAATCCGAGTTTGCTGCCCCGAACCTCAAGGAGGTGTTTCACCACCGTTGTTTTTCCTGAACCTGATGGAGCAGAGAAGATGATTACTTTGTTCAAGCCGGCTTATTCTTTGATGAGTTTGGTTCTTTGCACGGTATTGCCTTCCTGTGCCTGAAGCAGGTATTGTCCTGCCGCCAGATCCTGAAGCCTGAGTGTGAATACCGGGCCTTCGGATGCCGGGAAGCTGTGTTCCCATACGCTGCGTCCGCTCATGTCCATCACCCGTACAACTACGCTGGAACCAGGAATGCGGTCTGTGATGTCCAATAAATAGATTCCTTTAGACGGGTTGGGATAGAGGCGAAGTCCCTGTGCCGGTGCAGGAGTTTCCAGGTTCAAGGTGCTGCCTACCGTGAAGTTCTTGATGATGTCAGAACCGAAATCGGCGTTGAAGTTCTGCACCAATCCTCCCGAATAACCATTGCGCAGCGATATAATTCCTGCACCATCGGCTGTATTCGCCCACCAGTTCAACCCGTCTTCATTCAGAGGCATGCTGGAAGGTGGCGTTCCGCGGTCGTCGAAAATGAAGGTGAAACATCCATTGTACAGCTGCACGGTGTCGCGGTAAATGAACTGAGTTTTATCAAAACCACTTTTCGCGTGGATGATGTTGTTGTTGGCGTCCAGGATGCGGTACGAATTTTCGCTGGGTGCGTTGTTGGTTTTGAAGTAAATAATCAGGCGATCAGGATAAACCGGCGGATAGCCGATGTTGGACCATGCCCTGTCGTCCAAGGGGTATTCATCGGTTTTTCCATTGGGTTGTGAGCACTGCACCTCAAAGAATTTGGGGTTGCTGCCCCAATCGAAGAATCTTGGCAGATAAACGGTATCGGAAGCACCATGAGCCAAATTGCCGGTCCAGGTGTACACAGAAGGTTTGTTGCCGCGTGTTCCATAGCTGATGTTCAGGCGTGTAAGGGCTGCGGCACCCATGTTACGGATCACTACAACCGGTTCTCCGCAAATGGGATTGTAGCGGCCATTTACCTTCTCGGTGCTTGGCGCAAGAATGTCCCAGATGGCGGCATCATCCTGTTTGGCAATGGCTCCCATTTCTGCCACATAAGCCGTGATGCTGTAGTTGCCACCGCCTCCAAGCGTAGCGGCATAAGGCTCCATGTTCAGTTTGAAGGTTTTCTCGCCGGGCTGAATGTTTTCTACAGACACCTGATGTTCACGTACCGGAGCGCCGGGACACCAGCCTGCACGGTCATACAACCATGTCCCTGCCTGAGGAAACAGCGGATTCGAACCGCAATCCTCATCCCAAACGTAGTTGTCACTGATGCTGTTTCCATCCAGCAGGAGGGTGCGGCGCTTGGCGCAGAATTCCGCACAGTTCTCGGTTTTGTCCATCCCGTGGCCGGTTTGAATGATCTTGAATTTGAGCGCGGAAGCATTCACTCCTGGAGTAAATTTCTTTTCTGGAACAGCTTTGTTGAAGGCATCGTCGTCGCCATAAGGGGCGCCCACCTGATACAATTGCTTCAGGTCGTACACCGGACGAATGGGGTCGCCTTCGATGCAGGTAAAATTCAGGGTTATCCTCCAGCCACGGTCGGTATTCCCTTCATAACCGGTATGCTCGTAAATGATTTCAACGCTGTCGCGCAGCAAAAAGGCATAATCGGTTAAGTCCATACGCCACTTGAAGTTCCAACCCTGAGAAGCATCCCAGTAAAATCCATAAGGCGTGATGTAGCGTGCAATTTCCCATCCAAGGCTATCGCGTTTGGCTCCGCGACGCTTTCCTATCAGGATGCGGTTGATGTAATCCCATTCTCCACATTTCAATCCCGGCGCACACTCGAAGGTCAGGTCCAGATAAATTTTGCGCACACCTGCCGAAGCCGCAGGGAAAACACCATAGCCACCGTAGCGTGTATTGCCTACGGCCGGATTGGTTTTGATGACAACCTTGTTGTGTGTGGTGACGTTCAGTGTGTCGCCATTCTTGGCAGAAACGGTACATACCGAAGCCAACAAAGCGAAAAAACAGCTTATGCAGGATTTCATGAAAGATGCTCTAAACTACAAACCTAATAAAAACACAATTAGAGGCCTGCTTATTCATCTCTGTTTTTATCTTTGCATCCCGTTTTCGGGCTCTTAGCTCAGTAGGTTAGAGCAGCAGACTCATAATCTGCGGGTCGCTGGTTCGAGCCCAGCAGGGCCCACTTCTCACAAAACCGCAGTCTTTCCTGGTGAACGATTGCGGTTTTTTCTTTTAGCGCACATTCCGTTTGCCTGCGCTTTGAGTATGCCTTGGCGATTTGCATCGGAAACCACGTTCTTTGCGGAAAATTTAAGAACCAGCCTATCAAAACATGAATAAAATAAAAGTTGCCAATCCTGTCGTGGAAATGGACGGGGATGAAATGACCAGAATTATCTGGCGGTTTATCAAAGACAAATTAATTCTTCCTTACCTCGATGTAGACATTCGCTACTACGACTTGGGCATGGAGCACCGCGACGCCACCAATGATCAGGTAACTGTTGACGCGGCCGAGGCGGTGAAGCAATTCAATGTAGGCATCAAGTGCGCCACTATTACACCTGATGAAGCCAGAGTGAAGGAATTCAACCTCAAGCAAATGTGGAAGAGCCCGAACGGAACCATCAGGAACATCCTCGACGGAACGGTGTTCCGAGAACCAATCGTGTGCAGCAATGTGCCACGACTTGTTCCCAACTGGACTGCGCCCATCTGTATTGGCCGCCATGCTTTCGGAGATCAGTACCGCGCTACCGATTTTGTAACCAAGGGCAAAGGAAAGCTTACCGTGAAGTTTGAAGGTGAAGACGGAACCATCCAGGAATACGAAGTGTACAACTTCAAAGGCGACGGCGTGGCCCTGACCATGTACAATACCGACGACAGCATCCGCGGTTTCGCCCAAAGCTGCTTCAACATGGCGCTTACCAAAGGATGGCCGCTCTATCTTTCAACCAAAAACACCATCCTGAAAAAATACGATGGCCGCTTCAAAGACATATTTGAACAAGTTTATCAGGAAGAATTCAAGGCAAAATTCGAAGCAGCAGGCATCACCTATGAACACCGCCTGATTGACGATATGGTTGCCAGCGCCCTGAAATGGAATGGAAATTTCGTTTGGGCATGTAAAAACTATGATGGCGATGTACAAAGCGATACCGTTGCTCAGGGCTTTGGTTCATTGGGTCTGATGACCAGCGTGCTGGTTACGCCCGATGGCAAAACCGTTGAAGCGGAAGCCGCACATGGAACCGTTACACGTCATTACCGCATGCACCAGCAAGGCAGGAAAACCAGCACCAACCCAATTGCGAGCATCTTCGCCTGGACCCGTGGTCTGGAACATCGAGGCAAGCTGGACGGGAATGAGGCGCTGATCAACTTCTGCAAAACCCTGGAACAGGTGTGTATCGACGTGGTTGAAAGCGGCCGCATGACCAAAGATCTGGCTGTATGCATCTATGGTAACGATGTGAAAAGCGACCAGTATCTGTACACCGAAGATTTTCTGGAAGCGCTGGATGCTGAATTGAACAGCAGACTGGCTAAAGCCTGATATTCAGAAATACCGCAAAAAAATGGAAGCCCTGCAGCGATGCGGGGCTTTTTTTTGGCATAGCCTTTGAAGCCTGAAAGCGAAGGAGGAACTACCAATGAAATCTTGGAAATGGATGATGTTGCCGCTGTTGATGGGTTTAGGATCTGCAATCCAGGCGCAACAACCTGTTGCCGCAGATTTGCAACTGCAATTGCAGCCGAATCCTGCACATCACTACGCCACAGCACATTTTGAAGTGCCAGCAGGCAGTGGCAGTGTTTCCTTGTTTAATTTAGTCGGACAGAAAGTACGGCCTTCTATTCCGTTTACTTCTGAAGGCGGATCGGGGAGTGTGGTGCTCGACCTCAACGGATTGCCAGCGGGTGTTTACCTCGTTCGGTTACAGCAAAATCAGCAGATGGCGGTACGTCGTCTGACCGTTCAGTAATACCTTCATTTTTTGGTCGTTTGCCGTGGGTAACTCAAAGAATTACCCGCGGTTTTTTTGTGGTTTGTATTAAAATAAGTTATTTAGCGTCTTCTACATGAATCAGACGCAATCCGGAAGCGACAAGATGAAAGTGATCCGAAAAAACCGTGCCTCCGCCGCAATGGTGACGCTGGCCTTTGCAGGCCTGGCAATCACCGCCCTGCTTACACAATCCTTTGCATGCGGAACGAGCATGAAAGTAGCGAAAGAGTCTTACCAGCGAAGAATGTACAGACAGGCTGCCGATCAGTTTGTCGCTGTTGCATCTGCCAAGAAAACAGGTAAAGAAACCAAGCAGGAGGCAACTTTGCTTGCTGCCGAAAGCTACCGTATGGCCAACCAGTTTGAAATGGCCCGTAAGTGGTACGAAAGAGCCCTGCGCAAAGAACCCAAGAACACCCGTGCCTTGCTGATGAGCGGCATCATCCTGCAGAAACAGGAAAAGTACCGTGAGGCCATGGATATGTTCGACAAATACCTGCAGGAAGTGCCAGGTGATTCTATGGCCCTCAGGAAGAAAATTGGCTGTGAACTGGCGCTCCGCTGGACTCCCGATTCGTCACGCTTCAAAGTTTCTGAATTCAAAATTGCCAATACCCGTCAGAGCGATTACGCTCCGATGATTGCTTCCAAAAACGACAATCTGATGTACATCACCTCCGACCGTGAAGGTGGTATTTCCAAACGCATGTATGGCTGGACCGGCGACTGGTACACAGACATCTGGATGCTGGAACTTAAAGGGAAAAAAGACAAAGCAAAATGGAATAAGCCTGTGCTGATCAATGGCGCCAATACCAAATTCAATGATGGTGTGGTTAACTTCAATACCAATTTCCAAACCATGTACTTCACGCAGTGCAACGGTGCGAACGGTAAGGAACGCCAATGTAAGATTTACTCTGTTCAGAAGGTTGGTGATGGCTGGGGTGAACCTGTGCTCATGCCGTTCTGTACAGACAGCTTCAACTACGGCCATCCCGGTCTTACTGAAGATGGAAACAAAATGTACTTCGCCAGCGACCGCCCGGGTGGATTTGGCGGCTACGACATCTGGGTGAGCGATTATACCAAGCGCGGAAAAACCTGGAGTGAACCTACCAACCTTGGCTCACAAATCAATACCGAATCCAACGAAATGTATCCCTACTGGAACAAGCACGAAAATGAGCTGCTGTTCAGTTCCAATGGTTTGCCCGGCATGGGTGGCCTGGATATCTTCCGCGCCAAGCCTACCGAAAGCGTTGTGGCATGGGAAGAAGTTGAAAACCTCAAAGAACCCATAAACAGCGGCGGCGACGATTTTGGTATCACCTTCGATGAGAAGAAAGCCACACATGGTTTCTTCAGTTCCAACCGCAGCGAAGGCGGTAAAAAGAGTGACGACAATATCTACGAATTCACCGTTGAACCATTGGTATTTACCCTGAGTGGTATTGTCACAGACTGCGAAACCAAATTGCCACTGCGCGGTGCTACTGTGGTCATCATCAACGACCGCGATACCAGCAAACTTCGCATCAAAACCGATGAAATGGGTTACTATAAGGTGGATCTGAAAGTGCAAACTTCTTATGAAGTTCAGGCCGTGTTCCCCGAGAAGTACTACTTCGAATCAGGTAGGCCCATTCAGAAAACAACCCGTGGACTGAAACGCAGCGCCGACCTCAAGCAGGATTTCTGTCTGCGTAATCCACTCACCACCATCATCGTACTTCCCATTTATTACGACCTGGATAAAGCAAACATCCGTCCGGATGCACAGCGTGTATTGGATGAGTTCGCAGAAAACGTGATGAAGAAATACCCCAAACTCACCATTGAGCTTGGTTCTCATACGGATTGCCGTGCAACCGCTGATTACAACGTGAATCTTTCCAATCGCCGTGCCGACAGCGCCGTAGCTTACCTGGTGAAAAAAGGTATTGACCAGCGCCGTATGGTGTTCAAAGGTTATGGTGAAACAGAACTGATGAACGATTGTAAATGCGAAGGAAGCGCTGTTACAGGCATGACCCGTTACCGCGGTCGCGACGCCAAGTTGGGCATTGATTCTACACGTAAACTGATCGTTGAAGAAATCAACGGAAGTTTCGTTTCCCGATACGAAGAGTATAAGCCTTCTGAAATCAGGGTGATGAATGGGGTGAAATATGTGCCTTGTGACGAATTCCAGCATCAGCAAAACCGTCGTACTACGATTAAATTCACCAGCACAGATTTTGATCCCAATGTTAAGGTTGCACCAACCGGTGATTTGAACAATGCCAATAAAGGCACTGAGAACAAAGACAGCGTGCGCACCCAGGCGCCAAGCGGTCCTGTAATTGACGAAAGCAACGCTACCCGCGTGAAAGTGGTTACCGAAGGCAATCGTAAATACATTAACGGTATGGTGAACGACAAAGAACCCATGAAGTGGAACTTTGATTTGGTTGGTCGTACCACTGCTGTGCCCGAAGATGTGGTGAAAGCATGGTATGAGCAGAAGCTTATCACCAAAGCAGACTTCCTGGAAGGCGATAAAATTCAGTTGAAAGACGGAACCAAACTGCCCAGCAAAGTATTTGAGTTAAAGAAGGTAGAAATCGCAGGCTATTCCCTGGAACTGGTGAAGATTACCATCTCTGACAAGGTGGAGTTCCCCACCCTCGGCAAGAGCGCATTCAAAGATTTCAAACCAGAATCTTATGAAAAAGACGGTACCCTGGTGCTGATTCCCAAAAAGGTGAAAAAGCCTGTGGAACCCAAACCCGCAGAATAAGCGCTTACAAACGGATAGGAAAGGAGGCTTCGGCCTCCTTTTTTTATGCCCGGCATGTACCTTTGAGGTGTGGAACAGGATAAATACGCGTTACGGGGCGTTTCTTCCCAAAAGGAAGACGTACATAAAGCAATTGCAGCCATCGACAAAGGCTTGTTTCCCGCTGCATTTTGTAAGGTGATTCCTGATTTTTTGGGAAATGATCCGGAATACTGCGCCGTGGTACACGCAGACGGTGCCGGCACCAAAAGCTCCCTTGCGTATATGTATTGGCGTGAAACCGGCGACTTGTCCGTATGGCATGGCATTGCGCAGGATGCCATCGTAATGAATACTGATGACTTGCTTTGTGTGGGCATCTACGACGGCATGCTTTTGAGCAGCACTATTGGGCGCAACAAACATCTGATTCCCGGCGAAGTGGTAAGTGCCATCATTGAAGGAACTGAACAGTTTTGCGCCAGCATGCGCGACCTCGGCATTGGTATTCACACCACCGGTGGAGAAACGGCCGATCTGGGAGATGTGGTGCGCACCGTTGTGGTGGACAGCACGCTGGTGGCCAGAGTTCCTCGTAAACAAATCATCAGCACCCAGGGTATTCGTCCCGGAATGTGCATCGTGGGCCTGGCAAGCTATGGCAAAGCCAACTATGAACGTGAATATAATGGTGGAATGGGCAGCAATGGCCTGACCAGTGCCCGCCACGATGTGTTCAGCAGCGTGTACCGTGAACGTTTCCCGGAAAGTTATGATCCGCTCACCCCCGAACAGGTGGTGTATAGTGGAACGCGTCTGCTTAACGATCCCGTTCCGGATACGCCCCTTGATACAGGAAAACTGGTGCTTTCGCCAACCAGAACCTATGCGCCCGTGATGCGTGAAGTATTGCGTGAGTTGGCGCCGGTAATTGGTGGCATCATCCATTGCAGCGGCGGCGGACAAACCAAAATACTGCATTTCCTCAAGGAAGGACATGTAGTTAAAGACCAGCTATTGCCTATTCCTCCCTTGTTCCAACTGATTCAGCAGGAAAGCGGAACGCCCTGGAAAGAGATGTTCCGTGTGTTCAACATGGGCCACCGCATGGAAATCTATCTGCCCGAAGCTTATGCCAAACAGGTCATCAGCATCGCCCATAGCTTTGGCATCGATGCCGGCATCATCGGACAAGTGCTCCCTTCCGAAAAGCCTGAATTGACCATTGGCGGCGCGTTCGGTATCCTCCATTATCCATGAAAAAACACTTTCTCTTCGCCTGTTCCTGCCTTGGCTTGTTGTCTGCCTCGGCACAGATTGTAGAGGATTTCAACGACGGCGACTGGAGTAATGGCGTTTCCTGGAACGCTTCTTCCTCAGACTGGGTGATTGAAAATGGGGTGCTCCGGTCAGTAAACACCACAGATCAGGCTGAATTTCAATGTTATACTTCTTCTAACCGCGTAAGAAATACCCAGTGGATTTTGTGGTTGAATTTGAAGTTTAATACATCGTCTGCCAATTATACTGACCTGTTTCTGGTTGCGGACAGCGCACCTGTTAAAGCCAGAAATGGATATTATGTGCGTATCGGAAATACCAAAGATGAAGTCAGCCTGTATCGCCTGCAAAATGGCATATCAACAGAGCTCATCAGTGGGCCCGATGGCCTTTTGAACGCATCCGACAATACCTTGCGCCTTCGGGTAACCTGTTCCAATAACTTTCAGTGGAAACTGGAATATGCGGTGGGAGCAGCAGTTGTTTTTAATGATGTGGGCAGCGCCACGGACAGTGCAGTGCGTGCTGGCCATTGGACCGGATTGCGTGTCAAGCAGTCAACGGCCAGCTTCCACAAAAGGCATTACTTCGATGATTTCTATTGCGGCAATCCCATTCTTGATCTAAGTCCGCCACAAATACTTCGTGCCATATTTCCCCAGCCCGATGCGATAAAACTGGAGTTCAGCGAGCCTGTTCAATCCCTTTCGGACAAAGACACGGGTCTTTTTCTGCTGAATGGATATGGAAGGCCAAACTTCATCAGCATGTCTGCGGACCAATGGAGTGCCACCATGCGTTTTCAGGGTTTGAGCGGCGTCGTGCAGTCGTATTCCCTTCAGGCATCCGGATTTGCCGATCTTTCAGGAAACCCAAATCCAGGCCAGGTGTTTCGCTTCTTCGGAGGAATACCGGAAGTTCCAAAGTCCGGAACCCTGATCATGACTGAGTTCATGGCCGATCCTGACCCCGTGGTGGGCGATCTGCCGCCTGCGGAATACGTGGAATTGCAAAATACATCCGATTCATACCTCAGTCTGCGTGGAGTGACGTTTTCAGATGCCAGCAGCAGCGTGGCGCTTCCCGACACCTGGCTCGGTCCCGGCGAGCGGATCATACTATGTGAAGCAAGTCAGGCCGGGCTGTTTCAACGTTTTGGAAAGGTGCTCGGCCTGAGTCCCTG
>JBIKKI010000083.1:0-9774 GCA_044360435.1 Bacteroidia bacterium | reverse complement strand
TGGGAAATCTGGTGGCATTCATCGTGGCTTATTTTGCCATGAAGGGATTTGTGCAATTCCTTCGGAAATACGGCTTCCGTTATTTCGGATGGTACCGGATTATTGCCGGTGCTGCCTTCCTTACCTGGCTGTATTGGTAAGGAATCAATTGATTCTTCGCTGGATTACCTCATTGGAAATTTCACGTCGATACACGTAGAAATCTGTCCAGGCGCGCACAATATCGCTGAGGTATAAATCAATAATGCGCACAAAACGCTGGGCGTCTTCGTCATCCAACACTTCAAATCCTGCTACAGGCGATGTTTCTACTTTACTAAAAACGCCCTGATGAAATTCGACTTCGGCACGCAGCACCTTATCACCGAAGGCTCCATATATGGCCATGGGTTTGTAATCGTCCGGATTGAAGAAGAGCAGTAGATGATAATATTCAAAAACCGGAACTCTTTTTTTGTTGTTGAGGTAGGTGACCATAATCTTGGAACAGCAGTTTGCTGCCTGTTTGATAAACAAGATTAATGAAAAAAACGGCAATTATTAATCATTCTCTGTTTTTTTCGACTGAAATCGAATAAAGTCACTGATGGCCCGGTAACATACCGCCATTTCAGGGTGGTCATGAAGCAGGTTAAGGTGTGCATTCATGGTTTGAATATCTCCGCGCAGCGCCGGCCCGGTTTGCAATAATCGCGCAGGCTTTTTCATGAGCTGATTCATCATATTTCGGAGCATCGGATTCAGGGTTTCGGGCGAACAACCTGCTTCAGTGGCCAATTCCTGCGCCATGCTGATACAGGCATTCGAAAAATTATGTGCGTAAACAGCAGCAAGGTGCATCATTCGCCTTGTATCATCAGGTGCATGAATGGCATTTCCACCCAGCGTATCCACAAGCTTTTGAACCACTGCTGCTGCTGTTTCGTGCGAAGCTTCCCAAAACCAGGGAATGTCTGCCCAGGGAACAGTCTGCACATGGTTAAAGCTCATCAATGGCCACAAAACAGCTGCTTGGTCGTGTTCAAGGGCGTGCAACGCCACTGTACCGGACATGTGGATCATGACCTCGGCTGATTCCCTGAACATTCGGGCCGCAGGCGCAATCTGATCGTCAGGAATGCAAAGCAGTAATAGTTCAGCACTCCAGGAATCGCGCTCATCCAACACATCCATAAACTGGGCCTGACAGGCTTCAGCCAGATGCATACCGCGCTCACGATTTCTGGACACGACCCATTGTATAGGCCAGGCTTGCGCAACCAGTCGTTGGGCCAACGCCGTAGCCAATTTCCCGGAACCCAGAATGGCTGTTTTTGGAAGCGTCATAGGAACACGGGAAAGCGGGGGGTTATGCAGCAGATGGTTCGGAACGTCGCCGCAGAATAGACATGGTAAAGCCAATGACCATGATGATGGTACCTGCCCAAACCAAATTAATCCAGGGAAACAGTATGGCTTTAAGTACTACGAAATCACGGCGTGGCTCACGGATTCCGGTAGTTACGATCACCTGAGACGCAGGCAGATTGTTGTTGTCCGGATTGAATTTATCGAAACGCATCAGCAAACCGGCGGCATCCAGAATGGTATCCCTGGATCCAATCAAACCCAGATTGAGCTGATAATCGTGAAAGGGCATGGCATGAAACACGCCATCGATTGTTTCCACGCTAAACCGGGGTTGGATGCGGATGGTTCCTGTAGACTCTTCCTTGGTAGTGATGATGGAATCCAAGGTTATTTTCCTGAGGCCATCGGGGCTGAGTTTGGAACGAAACAGTGTGAACGTATCGGTTTTGAAATCTCCAAACGGCTCTTCTTGCTCCAGACTGCTTTCGTAACTCACATGGGTAAACAAATCTGCCCAGAGGTAATGCCTGGTATCCGGCTCGGCCAGCAAACCCATTTTCGGATTGTTCTGTGCCAGTGGATATAAAGAGAAGCTGTCGGTGATGCTTGAATCCTTGGGATTTCTTTTCGTAAAGTGGATTTGAAAATACTTGTTCAGGCCATCTTGTCTGAAGCCTTTGAACTCCACTTCATAGGGACGCATCATTGCCGGTCGCTCTTTATACAAAGTGATATTTTCTGCCAGGGTTGGCGTTTTGCCTGTTGGATCGGCCGGAACGGCGCTTAATACCTGTTTGTTTACGGAAGAGATGAGCACGCCCACCATCAAGATTCCGAAACCGGCATGCGCAATCGAAGCGCCACCCAACTTGAGCTTATGCTTTTGACGATATAGGTACAGCACATTTGCAACAACCGCATATACACCCAGAAATAAGAAAAACAGGTATTTAAAGCTGATGATTCGGAAGGAAAAATTCACCGCCACCGTGATGGCCAAGGCAACAGATGCACCCAAAAGGATGTCGCGACCCAGTTTATGCTTGTCCGATTTTCGGTAGGCCAGGAATTGTGTTGCACCAATGAACAGCAGGATGGGCATGGCCAGCCACAACTGAACCTGGTTGTAATCTGCTTCTTTCAAGGTACCCAGATTCAAACCGAATAATTTATTCCAAACGGGATTGCTGGTGCTCAGGAATACCTGCACCAGACTCAATACGATGGCCAGACTTCCAGCCAGCATCCAGAGTTCTCTGCTGAATAACTGTTCTTCCTCTTTCTCCGGCTTCAACTGCAGGGTCAAATTCCGCACAAAAAACACCATGCCCCCCACAAACGCCAGCATGTCAAGGATGCGGATGCCCAGCACTACGTTGGCGTTGGTTTTATGACCACCGGCTTCCAAAACCGCAGGCACCAGATTGATCATGATCAGGGCAATAAATGCTACACCCAACCACTGACGTTGCACGCCTGCAGGTGTGCTGAACAGAATGGATATAAATATGAACATAAACAGGAACAGCAGCAGCTGTCCGCTCATGCCTAAATCGGTAAAACTGTGTACGCTGGCGTCACCAAGAATCCCGCTGCGGGTAAGGAAGGTAGCATAAAGTACCAAGAAGAAGGAAATACTCACCAGCAGCATGGCCGTAATCAAATGTTTTCCGGTAGCACGTGCCACAAGAATCAGGTGCACGGCCGCGATGAGCAACAACCACGGCATCAGTGAAGCATTTTCCACCGGATCCCAGGCCCAATAACCGCCAAAGGAAAGGGATTCATACGCCCAGAAACCGCCCATAATGATTCCTGTTCCCAGCACGCCGCTGCAAATCAATCCCCAGATGAGTGCGGGTGTAAGCCACTGACGGAGCCTGCCTGTCCAAATACCGGCCATGGCATAGGCAAAAGGAACGATGGCAGTGGCAAAGCCCAAAAACAAGGTGGGCGGGTGAATCACCATCCAATAATTCTGCAACAGCGGATTCAACCCGTTTCCGTCTTTCAAAATTTGCAGGTAGTTGGCTTTGCCCATGGTTTGCAAAACCGGAACCTGCAACAACTCGGGACTTACAACTCGGGTTAGTTCAAAAGGACTGCTTCCAATGTTAAACGGAGCATCACCAATGCCCAACAGCATGGTTGACAAGGCTACTTGAACCAAACACATGATGGCCATCACCGGACTTTCCCATGACTTCGAACGAAAAACCAGAATCACACCTATCACCGCATGCCAAAACATCCACAGTAAAAAGCTCCCCTCCTGCCCTTCCCAAAAGCAGGAAATCATGTATTTCAATGGCAGGGTATTGCTGCTGTGCTGCCAGGCGTATTGGTATTCGTAGTAATGATTCTGAATGATGATGAACAGGGAAACAAAAACACCCAATACTGATCCAGCATGAACGAGGAACATCCAGCGTCCGGCTTTCCGCAAGGACGCATCATTTTTTTCTACGGAAAGCCAATAAAAGATGGCACCGAACAAGGCAGTACAGAATGCAAGAACCACCAGGGCATGACCCAGGTTTCCAATAAAAAGGTGCTCACCATTAAAGGTAATGTTGGGTTCCTTCATCAGCGTGTAAGCTGCTCCTTGCTCAGTTCTTCATTGTACTTACTCGGACATTTGCTCAGGATGGAAGTAGCCTCAAAGTGATCTTTGGACCATTTCCCAATAAGAACAATCTTCTCAGTGCGTTCAATATCCTGTGGTTTTGCGTTGTGGTACACCACTTTTGCCGGATTGTCCAGTGAATCAATGGCATAAAAAGCGCAATAGTTTGGATTTTGCCTGGGATTGTATTCCAGGTCGCGCTTTTTATCCAAGCGCGCTACCACGTGGTATTCCTTATCGGGGTTTTCAGCGGCGTATTTAGCCGCCTCCGGAAAGGATACATATTTTGTGGGATTGCCGTAAAGACTCACCACAAAGGCCAGAGCGATGCCAATGAAAATGATGCCCAGAATGTGTACGAGTTTCATGACTGTGTTCCGGATTTTTTCTGTTCCTGTTCCATGCGGTTCACTTTCCGATCCAGGCGAACCATCCAAATGATGAGCCCGGTAAAAATGATCGCCAAGACCGCGATGACAGCATTATTCTTGCCATTGGCACGTAGCATTTGTGCTGCGTCAGAGGCTTTCAGCATACTGCCAAATCCCAGGAACAACAGCATGCTCAGTATTATTTTTCTCATGATATGATTCAAACCGGAGTTCATGCTTTCGGAGTTTTATTTTTTTAATGTTATTTTCTGAAGACGGATGCCAAGGCTTGCCATCCAAACGTACAACAGGGTCCAGCCAATGACTGCAGGATAGAAGAACATACGCAGGGTATTGTCCATGTCATACTGGCTGAAATTCACCGAATCACCACTGCCGGGATGGAGTGAAACTGCGGATAAACGCGGCATCACAACAATCAGCGCGATAAATACAGGGAACACAAACAGATTATATACCGCGGCAAGCCTTGCACGTTGATGACGGTCATCCAGCGAAGCCCGCAGGATTAAATACGCGAGATACATAGCCAAACCCACAGCAACACCATTCAGCTTGGGGTCGCTGGTCCACCAGGCATCCCAGGTTGCACGCGCCCAGGCAGATCCAGTAAGGGTTCCTAAAACACCTGCAAAAACCGCAATGGAGGTAAATGCGGATGCGATAATGTCGTGTTCCAGCTTTCCGCTCCTTAAATACATACCGCTGAAGATGGCTGCAACCAGCAACAAGAAAATCATACTGAACCACTGCGGCACATGAAACAACAAGTTGCGCACGGTTTCCTCAAGGATACTCCTGTACGGGAACGTAAGGCCCTGAAACGCCACGTCTTTTTTCTCCTTCAGCGGATTGGCCATGATGGTGCCCATTCCCAGCGTATCTGCAGCACTGTGCTCCAGCGCCAGGGCGTTGTCATACTCCATAAACCCATGAATGCTGTCCCAGGTAATCAGGTTGAGCATCAGGTGTTCCTGGCTATTTCGACCCAATCGAAGCACAAACTGAGCCTGAAGCACTTCATTGGATTCATCAACAGCACGGGCTATAAAGCAAACGCTGTCCTTTTTCAAAACCACAAGCGGCTTCACTTTTTGAAAGAACGTATTGAAGCCGTGAATGTTCACCGTAACCGTGCTGTCGCCGCTCCGCAGCCGGAGTTTGCCATCGGCATCTACTCCGGAAATAGCGGGCCTGAGCGGAACCTGAAGTCCGAAAAAGAGCGCATAGGCCAACAGGACAACGCCTGAAAATTTCCACCACCAGCCCCTCATGATGTTGCGAATTTACGCGCACAGTGCATGAAAAAAAGAAAGGAGCCGCACAGGCGGCTCCTTTCCTCAGATAAAAATTTGGGATGGCTTACTGAACCACCAATTTCTGGCGTGCAATTCCGCCGGTCATGGCAATATCAACCATGTACACACCTGGCTTAAGGCCGAGGTTGTTGAATGTTGCAACAGTTCCGGAAACCTTGCTTTCAAACACAGTTTTTCCGTTGATGTCGCGGATGGCGATTGCGTCCATGTTGCGGTTATTCCAGTTGTTTACAATCTGGATGTTTCCGTTGCTGGGGTTAGGGAACAAAGTGATGTTGGAAGCAAGATCCTGCTCGTTTACACCTACAGATGCAACCAGACCCATAGAAACTGCCAAACGCGGAGCTACATAACCCATGATGCTGTCCACATACAACATGGCACGGCTTTTACCCAATACTTTATGCAAAGGGTTGGTAGCATCAGCATTCTTCAGGATGGTAGCGGTATTTGGAAGACCCAGGGCTTTGATGGCGGTAGTATCCCACCACTCGTAAGGTCCTGAAGCATTGGCGGCTCCGGCAATCGGGAACAAACCATCCAAACCGTTGTTCAGCTTGTTGGCCTGCATGGTGTACACATCGTACACTTTTCCTTTGTAAGAAGCATTGTTGCCGAATTTGTTGGTGCGCTCCATCACGTCGTAGCTGCCGGAAACGTCCACTACGTTCAGCGGAGGGTTGGTACCTGGCACGCTTACAACGCCCAATTTGTAAGGCGCGAAAGGATCCTGAATGCTGTGTACGCTGATGATGGGGAGGCTTCCCTTTTCCAACCAGCTGCTGTCGCCCAATGCACCACCGATGTTGAAAGAAATGTTTACATCTGAAGTATGGCCTTTGTGGTTTTCAATGACCAGCTGACCAACGGTGCCGGGAATTTTAAAACCATTGCGGTCGCCCATCAACAAGCTGTCCTGAACCATCCAGCGTTTTGCATTCAGGTTGTAGAACTTCTCGATGCGGATTTCTGACTGACGGTCGAGTGTTGAATAAGCAAGGGTGATGTAACCACCTGTACCCTGACCTCCAATAGCAATTTTGGTGGTATCCACGGCGTAGGTATTTCCTCCGGTCTTTACGTTCTTTTTAAAGTAACGCACACAGGCGGCCAAATCCTGAACACCGCGGTATGCAGCGTTGATGATGGTTTCGCGACGTACGTTTTCATCTGTACTGGCAGGGTTCCAACCGAGGCGGTAGCTGATAGATGCAACTACGTAACCGCGCTGCGCAAGTCTTTTGCAAAACGCAACGGTAGCACTGTCGTCACGAGCACCGGAGGTGCCGTTGTTTACGTAACGGGGAAGGAAGTTACCTGTATGCAGAAAAATAACCAGTGGCTTGGCTGCATCTGTGTTTCCGGTGGAACTGTAAATGTCCATGGAAAGATTTTCAGGTGCAGGGTTTCCACCAAACAATACGGGAAGTACCGTAATGTGCGTGGCGTACTCAATGTTCTTGGTAACCTGAACACTTGATTCAGGGTACATGATGTCCACGTACTTGGTCTGTGCCATTGCGGACACAGCTACAAGCAGTGAAGCTGTTGATAGTAGTATTCTCTTCATGTTGATTGGTTTGATTTCGGGGGCTAAACTACGCGAAATGGGTGGGTTTTCAAACATCATGGCTCGTAAGTGAGGCTGATGTAGGCCATACGACCGATCCTTGGTCCGCCGTACACCTGAAACACCATATTGTTGGTAAGATTGGAAGCACCGAGCTTTAGAGTGGACTTCCATTTTGTGATTAGTTTGCTCACCTGTGCATCGAGCATGTAGTAGGACGGCACATCGCCGGTGAACTGCGGAGAGCCTTCAAACCTGTACCCTTCAACATATTTAAAGTTGATGTTGAAACCCACATGTTGCATGTTGCGCTCTTTTCCGGCAAAATTGAACTTTCGGGTAAGGTCTGAAGCACCAAACATCAGGTTGAATTTATGTCGTGGCGTATTAAACGCCGGAATCAACGGATCGGTACTTCCACGGCGATCCAGAACATTCCAGCTCCAGTTGCCACCCACCGTAAATTCCCTGGCAAAGAAATAACTAACCCCGGCCGAAAAGCCCTGGGTACTGACAACATCGCGGCTGTTGGAGGCAACACGGTACAGTTGGGCTGTTTTTGGAAGGAATAAAGCAGAATCAAATTCCACATCCACAGCAAGACGGTATCCAATGAAATTGGTGTAATAACTCAGGTAATATCCGGCATCCACCATCAACTTCCCGTTGTACAGAATCCCCTTGTACCCCAACTCAAACGTGCGCACGCTTTCCGGACGAATGGCCGGAATGTCAATGCGCTTCAGGGTATCGCGGTTCAGCGTATTCAGGAAATCAACAAAATTGTCCAGTTCGCAAACGTTTTTAATGCCATTCTTATTTCCGAGCAGAATGGCTCTTCCCACATTGTAGTAGAGGTATTGATCCTGCAAGGTAGGATTTCGAATGGCACTGCTGAATCCGGCACGCCAGGTATTGTTCTTGTTTCTGGTATAAATGATGGAAGCAGCGGGAGAAACCAATACCGGGAAGTTCTGGTTCTTGTCCACCCTGGCAGCGGCGTTGATTTTCCACCTGTTGTCCCAAAGTTTTCTTTCAATGCCTGCATAAACGCCGGCTTCGGCATTTTGAATGCGCACCGTGCCGGTATCCAGGAAAATCGTTCCATTGGAATTGGGACGGTACAAACGGGCGCTGAACCCGGTGGTAATTTTGGTTGCGCCCCAGAAATACCTGCGCTCACCGGTCAGGTGAAACAAGGCCGAGCGGTCGTAAAACCTGGAACCGGTCGGGCCGCCTTCCCTATTATAGCTGTATGCGGAAGTGAACTTCTCCTTCATGGCATCAAACTCGGGCGTACCCGGAGTAAGGCGGGTATAATATGGATCAGGATATGCCAGCCCCTGGTAGTTGGTGCCTTTGTTGGTTTGAGCCCTTGCAATGGCATGCCAGCGGAACAAACTGTCGGAATATTTACGCAGCAGCGCTTCCTGGTCGGAAGCCCAGTTCGGGTTGTAATTGGGTAAACCCGGAACAAAGGTGCCAAGCTGATTGTAGCCGGGTAGGCTTTTCACCTTTCCAACCATATTGTTCAGCCAATAGTTCTGATAATCAGAAAACCAGTAGCTACCTGGTTTTGCATCGTTCTGCATGAGAAAGGCCGTAAGCACCGCATCGTACGTATTGCCTGCATCTTCATTGGTGGCATAAAAACGGAGGTGGCCTTTGCGACCCATCCATTCTACACGATTCTGGAAAAATAAAATGTCCTTCAGGCTGTATCTGTTGTCGCCTTGGTACACGGTGGTACCGGTTCCAAAATTGAAGGCATACTGCAGTTCATTTTTATTGTTGGGCTTGTAGGCCAGCAAGACATTTGTTTTCAGGTTGCGTGTATTGTAATCAACCAAATCCCGTTCTGCATATCCATTTCGGTAATAAGCACCGAGTCCGGGCGTTCTCCGGCGGCTCTCCATGGAAATCTGGTCGTTGGCGGCGGTACCGAACACCTCATCGCCATAAACATTCACTGCATCATAACCACCGGGATTTTCTCTTCCTGCCTTGCTGTCCAAGGTTGGATCGGAATTATCTGCGATCCAGTCATAAGCGCGCATGTAGCTCAATCCTGTTTTGAACGCAAATACTTCCCTGCCCTTTTTATCTTTATAGGCTTTGGCATAGCGAAGCATGACTTGCCCGAGCTCGCGCTCGCCAATTTTCACCTGTGCAGACAATCCCTGGTGTTTCCATGGACTTTTCGTGGTCATGCTGATGACACCGTTAAAGGCATTGGGACCATAAAACGCACTTGAAGCGCCCACTACGATTTCGGTATTGGCCACGTCCAGTTCATTCGCACCCAGAAAATTCCCAAGGGAAAAATTCAGTCCCGGGGCCTGGTTATCCACGCCGTCAATCAGTTGCAGGCTGCGCACCGGACTGGTGCTGTTGAACCCACGTGTATTCACGATGCGAAAACCCAGGCTGGCCGCTGTAACATCAACGCCGCGCAGGTGGCCCAGTCCTTCGTAGAAATCACTGGCAGGGGTTTCCTTGATGGATTGTGCGCTCATG
>JBIKKI010000209.1:0-2629 GCA_044360435.1 Bacteroidia bacterium | reverse complement strand
TGTTGTTGGGAAACACCTGGTCGGGACGGGTAAACACGGCAAGCCCCTGATCGGTGCCCACCCAAATGTATCCATAGCGATCGGTGGCGATGCAGCTCACTTCGCTGCTGGGCAAACCTCCGTTGTCGGCCTGATTGTTCAGGAACCGCTGACGGTCATCGGCCAGCAAATCCGGCGTTCCATTATCGTCATACACCATCAAGCCCACAGGGCCATTGGGACCGGTGCTGGAATTGTTGTACGCCAGCATCCACTTTTGTCCGTAGTCATCCACCACCAGCTGTCCCACATTGTTGTTCAGCAGGCTGTAGCTTTTCCAGCCTCCGGTTTTCATCAGCACATTAAGGCCTGTGGCACTGCCAAAGTTGCTCACCCAAAGGTTGCCGTTTTGGTCGGAAGCCATCCCGGTAACACGGGTCCAGATGGTATTGGCAAACTTGCGCAGGTTGCTGTTGCTGCTGTCGATGCGCAGTCGCGGCTCTATTCCGCTGAAAAACACCATTCCGAAGGAGTGTGTACCCAGGAATACCCGTTTCGTTTCAGGTTCGGCATAGGCTACGGTCCAGTCGTACAGACCGTCAGTGATGGGGTTGGGCCCGCGGTTGATCCAGCGATTTTCGTGGAATATGGTGTAGCCGTTGTTGTTGAAGGCATTCCCGAAGGTACTTGAAGTTCCGCCGCCGGTGACATAAAGCGTGCGGCCAACGGAAGCCATCTGGTAAGATTGTTTGAAGGCCGGACCGTTGGGGAAGAAGCTCACTTCGTTGCCGTTGATTTTCTTGATTAGTCCGTAGGTATTCAGCACAAACCATACAAAACCTTCGCGATCCACAATCCCGCGGTTGATCAGGTTTACCGGAATGATGCTTTTGGCAGTGCCGTCGTCACTGATGATTCTTCCTTCCGCAAACACATACAGCTTTCCATAGTACACGCCAATGTTGGCGATGGTATCCTGCCTTCCGTCGTAGTAATCTGACCAGGAACCCTGCCTGTATTGCTGCACCACCTTGTTCAGGTCGCATACCAGGGCATTGTTCCAGTTCACCATGTTCTTGCAGACCACGCCGCTGCGCAGCTGTTTCCAGTTGTTGTAGTCGCTGAGGTTGCGCGAGCCATCGTAAGGCGCGTAGAGGATGGAACCGGAAACGGCGGCAAACAGGGTATCGTTGACTACCGCCGTAGCGGCAACGGCAACCGTGCTTCCGCCCGGGCCGATGCTGGTGTAGGAATCGGTGAAAATTTCCCGCTGAAGATCCAGGATTAAAATGCCCAGACCTGTGGAGATGATGGCCTCGTTGCCCCTGAAGTGCACATGGCGGATGGCTTTATCGCCCTGCAGTGATGCGTTGAGCACATCGGGAAGGTTGATGATACGGTTGTCGTTCTTTATCAGGTCGATGTTCCCGTTGCGGTAACCAATCAGCACAACTTCAGCATCGGGTTGGTAATCCATGAAGGCAATGCCTACATCGCTGAACCCATCCACGGCAGAGAGCCGGCGTATTTCACCATCGGCCTTGCCTACGCTGAACAAACCGTTTTCGCTGGCCGCAAGGATGCGCTCAGGTGTTTCAGCCAGATGCTTGCAATCCGCGTAGGGAACGTGCACACGCCAGGAGCCAAAAGGAATATCGGCATCACCCTGAGCCAGCAGCAAGCCGGCACGCAAAAGACCCAAAGTCAACCACCAATACCTCATGTTTTTGAAAAAAGATGCTGCGAAAATCATCCGCAAAATAAGGCGTATCAGGCGAATACGCTGATTTTCTGACCAAATGGCGGTAAGTTTGCCCCCTTATTATGTGGGACAAAATTGCAAGTACGGTGATGCGCTACCGCATGTGGTGGCTGTTCATCATCCTCGGTCTTACAGGCTTCATGGGCTACCATGCCAGCAAAATCCAGCTGGCATACGACATGCAGAAGCTGGTTCCCAAAACCGACAAAGACTTCCAGACATACATAGGATTTAAGCAGAAGTTCGGCGAAGACGGAAACAAGCTCATCATCGGCATTCAAACCGACAACTTTTGGAAGCTCAACTACTTCAAACGCTTTTCTGCCCTTTGCGACAGCCTGTCAAGCATTCCCGGTGTTTCAGATGTGATATCACCGGCACGGGTGGTTTCGCTGCAGATTGACGACAGCCTTCAACAGTTTACCACCAAACCCCTGTTCCAAAACAACATCCAAACGCAGGAAGAATTAGATTCTCTGTATGGTGCTTTTGAACAGCTGCGCTTTTATGACCACCTGATTTTCAATAAAGACAGCAGTGTGGCTTTGTGCATCGTGAGCATTGAACAGAAGGTGCTGGACAGTGAAATCCGCAATACCCTTTTACGCAAGGCTTTTCAATACTGCGATAGATTCTCGGAAGAAACCAAAACCACCATACATTACTCCGGACTTCCCTACATACGCAATGAATTCAGCACCAAGGTAAAGAACGAAATCACCATATTTACGGTAATCGCCTTTGGCATCACGGCCTTATTGATCCTGTTGTTCTTTAGAAGTCTTACCACGCTCTTGATTTCCTTATTCTTCATCGCCGTGGGCGTGATTTGGTGTTTGGGGATTTCACAGTTGTATGGCTTCAAAATCACCATGTTGATTGGCACCC
>JBIKKI010000208.1:0-2633 GCA_044360435.1 Bacteroidia bacterium | reverse complement strand
GCCGTTCAAACGATTTGAACCTTCAGCATCTTTTTTTGTTTATTTTTGTAGAATAATTCTAAATAAGGATGGAAAAGCAGATGCACGAAGTGATCACGATATACGCCGAGGCGACTCCAAACCCTGCGAGCATGAAGTTTGTATGCAACAAGATGTTGTTGCCCAATGACAGCGCAGATTTTCGCACTGCGGATTCCACGGATGATGCACCCTTGGCCAAGGCCCTCTTTGAATTGCCATTTGTGAACGGTGTATTCATCATGAACAATTTTGTGAGCATCACCAAAAACGAAACCTATGAATGGTTTGATTTGGTGCCGGATGTCCGCAATTTTTTGCAGGAATGGATTGAAGCAGGAAAGGAAATCGTGCATCCTGTAAAGCAGCTCAGCCCCGAGCAGGAGTCAGAAATCGAACGTAAAATCCGCCAGTTGCTGGAAGATCATGTACGCCCTGCTGTTGAAATGGACGGCGGTGCCATTGACTTTAAGAGTTTCCAGGAAGGAATTGTAACGGTAACTTTAAAGGGTAGCTGCAGTGGATGCCCAAGCAGCACCATGACCCTAAAGGCAGGCATCGAGAATTTACTCCGCCGCATGGTGCCCGAAGTTGTGGCTGTTGAAGCAGAAGCAGGTTAAGGTGAACCCAAAAGTTGGGTTCATGAATTGCGTGCACGTGTGAATATGTGCATATCTTAAGGGGTGCTTCAGGCAACCAGGCTTGCCGGAATCAGTCTAAGACCTAATATTGCCTTTAGACTGATGAAAACAACATATTGGAAGCGCGGCCTTCGCATAGGTATTTTTTGCGCAGCCTCCCTGTATTTTGGCCTGCTGCAGGCTGCTACTGTTTACGTTGATGTAGTTTCCGGCAATGATGCCTGGAATGGTCAGCAAGGAACGTTTATGGGCGGTACCACAGGTCCCAAAAAGACCATCAATGCAGCGCTGCGCATAGCAGCTCCCAATGACAATATCTACATGGCGGATGGCTCTTACAATGAGTCGGTGCGTATTACGAAATCATTGGTGTTTCAATTTTCCAATGTGCAGGTGCGAACCCTTTGGATGGACACTTCCGGGGTCACCCTGAATCTGGTAGGAAGCACGTTTAAAGTGCGCGATTCGCTGGTGCTTACCAATGGCAAAGTAGATGCGAGCAGTCCATTGTTGCAATTCATCGTACAGGTTACCGGCCGAATCATTGGAGGCAGCAGCAACAGCTATGTTGATGGCAGGCTGTACATTGAAAACGCATTGACTTCAGGCGCATCTCTCTTTTATCCTGTAGGTGATAAATCTGACTATCGGCCCATGCTCATTACCTTCAATCAGAATGTAATGGCAACTACAGCCTATGGCGTTCGCGTGTATGCTTCGGCAGCGCCTGTCGGGCCACTTCCCACGGGCATTAAGAACATCTCGCTGGTGCACTACTGGGAACTTTCTAAGATTGGTCTGGCTGTTCCTTCTTCTATTTTTCCTACACTGAACTACGACGATACCACGAACAACGACGAAGTTTTTCAGACAGCAAAACTCCGCGTAGCATACCGCAAGGTGGGTTTGCCTTGGCAGAATTTAGGCGGGGTAGGATCGGGGACACCAACCGGCGCCATCACGGCAACCACGGCTGCCGATTCTGTTGGTTACTTTACGCTTGCCAACACCACTGATGGTTTTAATCCACTTGGTGCGCGCTTCCCGTTCGCATATTTTGGCTGGAATGGGAAATGTGAAAAAACGGACATTCAGTTCCTGGATTCCTCAGCTACATTCCCGGGAACGCTTACCCGCTGGCATTGGAATTTTGGTGTGCCATTCAGAACCGATGACACTTCAAACCTCCAAAACCCGGTGTTCCGTTTTCCCGGTACCGGCCCTTACACCGTAACCCTGGTTGTTTTTAACTCCCTTGGGCGCAGTGACACTTCCAAACGCGTGATTTCCCTGCTGCGCGCTCCACTTGCTAACTTCAGTGCCGGTAACGTATGTCTTGGAGATTCCATCAACTTTAAAGATCTGAGTGTGGTTTTTGGAACAGATTCCATCGTAGCACGCAACTGGGACTTGGGTGACGGATTTACCACTTCGCTGAAGAATTTCACCTATACCTACGGAGCACCCGGCACGTATGATGTGGTGCTTTCTGTAACATCTTCTGCAGGATGCAGCAATTCCTTGCTGCGTAAAGTGAATGTTTATGCTATTCCTACACCGGATTTCACCTTCTCCAATGTGTGTAAAGGCGATACACTGAAACTGGAATCCATTCAGGCTCCCGGCGATTCTCTGGTCGGCTTCAACTGGTACGTGGGAAACACGTACTTCTCCAATAAAAAGAATACCCAGCGTTTTTTTCCGAATGAAGGTACATACGACATAAAATTGGAGGTACGTTCGCTGCAGGGTTGTGTGGATTCTGTGCGCAAAAACGTAACCATCTTCCGCGCACCCATTGCTTCGTTTGCCCTGACTCCGGGCTTGCCTGGAAATGATTCCATGCAATGCTTCCCCGGAAATAATTTCAAATTCACCGATTACAGCCAGAATTTCCAGGGCCAGGGCCTCGATGGTTGGTTCTATTGGGGAGATGGAACACAGTCTTACTTTACCAATAAATCCAAATCTTAT
>JBIKKI010000082.1:0-9899 GCA_044360435.1 Bacteroidia bacterium | reverse complement strand
GCTGACTTGCGTGCTCTTGCTGGTACCTGCGTCGCGTGCAGCAGCCCAGGTGGAAATCATTGCAGAGCCAGGCATTGAACGCCTCATGAAGAACAGGGTCAACGAACGCATCCTGAATGGCGGAAAGGTTCCGGGATACAGGGTTTTGGTGGCATACTCCAACAGCCGCGGCGCCGCTGGCATCCAGACCGAAGACGCCCGCAGAGCTTTCGCCGGTCGTTATGAAGTGCTGCAGATTTACGATGAACCCAACTTCAAGGTTTATGTGGGTGCCTTTCGCTACCGATGGGAAGCAGAACTGGCCTTGCAGGAAATCCAGAAAAAATACCGAGGCGCCAGGGTAGTTCAGGATGAAATACGCCTGCCCGCACCTTGAAATCGCATCATATTTAACACTTCCTTTACCCCAAAAGCGAACGATACTTCCGGCGCTTTCTTTTCTTTGCGCCGTGAAGTACACATACATCTTCCTGGGATTGATCTTTGCTTCCTGCGCAACAGCAGGAAAGGGTTTTGCACAAAAGAATGCCGGCACGCCTGCTTCCACGGCAAAACCGAAGAACATCGTGTTTATGGTAGGAGATGGAATGGGCCTTGCCCAACTCTCGTTAACCCAGTCTGCCGCAGATTATGTGCTGGCCATCTTTGAATGGTTTCGGGTCATTGGCCTCAGCGAAACAAGCAGCGCCAACGATTACATCACCGATAGCGCCGCGGGTGCCACGGCTTTTAGTACAGGTTCCAAAACCAACAATGGAATGATTGCCGTGGCTCCGGATTCGTCCACGCGCAAAACCATTGCCGAGGAGGCCGCCGAACAGGGAAAAGAAACCGGGTTGCTGGCTACATGTAGCATCACCCATGCCACGCCGGGCAGCTTTTATGCGCATCAGCCCTCCAGGAAAATGAATCGCGAAATTGCCGCCGAGATGTATGCTTCAGGTATTGATGTGTTCATGGGCGGAGGCTGGCCCTATTTCGACAGCAGTAAACTGGTGGCCTCGGGTTTTGCAGTAAAGCACGGTTTAGATGCTTTTATTGCTGCCACAGAACCCAGAATTGCCGGATTCTACAGCCACGCCGAACATCCGCCCAAAATGAGCGAAGGCCGGGGAAATTTCCTCGCACCGGCTTCCGTAAAGCTGCTTGATTTGCTAAACCGAAACAAATCTGGGTTCTTCGCCATGATTGAAGGTTCTCAGATTGACTGGGGCGGACATGCCAACGATGCATCTTACCTGATTGAAGAAACCAAAGATTTCGACAAAGCTGTGCGTGCCGTATTGGAATGGGCGAAAAAAGACGGTCAAACTTTGGTGATTGTTACCGCCGACCACGAAACCGGTGGCCTTTCCATGCCGGTGCCTGCCAAACCGGGGTCTTTGCCCAAGGCGCATTTCTCTACCGACGACCACAGCGGTATTCATGTGCCCGTGTTTGCCTGGGGCCCCGGCGCCGAGCAATTTTCAGGGGTGTATAAGAATACCGATTTATACCTGAAAATGAAGTTCCTGCTCGGCCTCTAAAGCGCAAAATTGCCGGCCAGGCAATTTTTTTGGCCTTCGTGCAACCTTTTCTACCGAGCGCAGACTAATGGGCAGTCTGCATGAAAGGTTTGGCATACATATCGGCGGGAACAGCAGTTTTTCTGGCTGCATGTTTTTTTCTGCTGATTCATTCCTGCAGGCCCGAGCATTCAGCACAAGACGGAGCACGCAATGAAATGCAGGCCAAGCCGCTGCCGGATCCTGCGCAATTGGGTTCTATGCTCTATGAAGATTTGGTGGATCCGCTGTATGTGGCCGCCGGAATCAGTTCAGGGTATCAGTTGAAATCCAATGGAATTCCAATGGTGCTGCAAAACGATGCGGTAAACGCGTGGCTGGCATCGGCAAAATCTGAAAAGAAATGCGCCGCACTGGATCGCACCTTTGGAACAGCATTAAACAAGCAACGGGGCCGTTTTGATTCACTGGTCAAAAAGAACATATCGGAGCTGATTCAGCGCAACCAGATTTGGATGGATAGCGCAGCCCTGTGGTATCGTCCGCTGATGAATGAATATCAAAAAGGCAGAATCAGTCAGGAAATACTGGGATCCAGGTTGTTGCAGCTCAACGAGCAGGTGCGCGACTCCATGCGCAACGACGTGAACAGACAACGCCTCGCGTCACTCATCAGAAAACACTACGAATCATACCTGATTGGTGTGAAGCAGTTGCTGTCTGAGCAGGATTGGCAGGATTGGGTGCACTGCGCCCTGCGCGGCACAAATCCCTGAATTGCACCGTTTCCATTGCCGCAATCAAATCACAAACAAGGTCGCATCGAGCGGCCTTTTTCTTTTCTTTGCGCCATGGTTCCCGTTCATATCATCATACCCGCCCGTTACGCGAGCAGTCGTTTTCCGGGGAAGCCACTGGTGCATATTGCCGGGAAATCCATGCTGCAACGCGTTGCAGAACAGGCCGCAAAAACAGCAGGAATTACCCAGGTTATTGTGGCCACCGATGACCACCGGATCGAAGTCCATGCCACAACATTTGCCGACGTGGTGATGACCGGCGTTCATGCCTCAGGAACCGATCGCTGCGCAGAAGCCGCAAGATTGAGCGGTGTACAAGCCGGAATAGTGGTCAATGTTCAGGGAGATGAACCCTTCATTCAGCCCGGACAAATTCAATCCCTCTGCGCGGCATTCAGCGATCCGGCCGTGCAGATTGCCTCACTGATGAAACCCATCCACGATCCCGCATTCCTGCATGATTCGAATATGGTGAAGGTGGTTTGCCGGAACAATGGAGACGCCCTGTACTTCAGCCGGCAGGCCATTCCAGCGGTGCGTGGGATGGATGCCTCGGAATGGGGACAGAAGGCGCCTTACTTCAAGCACATAGGCGTCTATGCATTTCGCGCATCGGTGCTGCAGGAACTGGCAAAACTGCCTGAAGGCATCCTCGAGCAGGCCGAAATGCTGGAACAGCTGCGCTGGCTGGAGCACGGTTATTCCATCCGCATGGTGGAAACAGATTTTCAAAGTCCGGCCGTGGACAGCCCGGAAGATTTGGCACATGTGGAGAATTTTTTGAAAAGCCACCCGGAGCTGGCTTGATGCAGCCGCCCTGTGTCAGCTACTTTTGAACCCCGTAACTACTGTTCCTTTAGAACAGTGATTCTATGAAAAAACCTAAATATGTATTCGTTACGGGTGGCGTAACCTCTTCCCTTGGAAAAGGCATCATCGCAGCTTCACTGGCAAGATTGCTTCAGGCCAGAGGCTATACGGTAACCATTCAAAAGCTGGATCCCTACATCAACGTGGATCCCGGAACCCTGAACCCCTACGAACACGGCGAGTGTTTTGTCACAGAAGATGGCGCGGAAACCGACCTGGATCTGGGCCATTACGAACGTTTCCTGAATGTGCCCACCTCGCAGGCCAATAACGTAACCACCGGACGTATTTACCTCACGGTGATTGAAAATGAACGTAAAGGCCAGTACCTTGGGAAAACAGTTCAGGTTATTCCGCACATCACAGATGAAATTAAACGACGGATTCAACTGTTGGGCGACAGCGGGTTGTATGATATAGTCATCACGGAAATTGGCGGAACCGTGGGCGATATCGAATCTCAGCCTTATATCGAAGCTGTGCGACAACTCAAGTGGGAACTGGGCTCGGAAGATGCGCTGGTGATTCACCTGACCCTGGTTCCCTACCTGGCCGCTGCCGGCGAACTTAAAACAAAACCAACGCAGCACAGCGTGAAAAGTCTGCTTGAAGTTGGGGTTCAGCCGGAAGTGCTGGTATGTCGCACGGAAAAACCACTCAATGCCGAGGTGCGTCGCAAGCTCGCGCTTTTCTGCAACGTAACGCCCAATGCGGTCATCGAAAGCATGGACGTAAAAACAATTTATGAAGTGCCTCTGGTAATGCAAAAAGAAAAGCTCGACAAGGTGGTACTGTCTAAGTTGAAGCTGAGCAGTAAGGTGGAACCGGATTTGACCGTCTGGAAAGATTTCCTGTTCCGGCTTACTCATCCCAAAGCAGAGGTGAACATTGCCCTGGTAGGGAAATATGTAGAATTGCCGGATGCCTATAAATCCATCAACGAGGCGTTCATCCATGCCGGTGCCTCAAACCAATGTAAAGTGCAGGTAAGCAGCGTACATTCAGAATACCTGACCGCAGAAAACGTAGCTGAAAAGCTGTCGGGCTTTGATGGTATTCTGGTGGCACCGGGCTTTGGCTCACGCGGCATTGAAGGTAAACTGGAGGCCGTGCGCTTTGCCCGCGAACAAGGAATTCCGTTCTTCGGCATCTGTCTCGGCATGCAATGCGCCGTGATTGAATTTGCCCGCAATGTTCTGAACCTGCACGATGCCCATTCGGTGGAAATGAATCAGGAAACTTCAGCCCCCGTGATTGATTTGATGGAAGGGCAGAAGCAGATCAAGCAAATGGGGGGAACGATGAGGCTTGGCGCTTATGACTGTCAGTTGCAAAAAGGCAGCTTTGCCTTCAAGGCTTACGGGAAGCAAAACATCAGCGAACGCCACCGCCACCGCTATGAATTCAACAACCAGTACAAAGAGTCTTTTGAACAGGCAGGGATGGTGCTTACAGGCATCAATCCATTAACCGGACTGGGCGAAATTGTTGAAATTCCAACGCATCCCTGGTTTGTGGGAGTGCAGTTCCATCCTGAATTGAAAAGCACGGTCGAAAATCCGCATCCGCTGTTTGTACGTTTCATCAAAGCAGCCATGGATCACGCAGGCTGAGTGCCCCGTTTATTTTCCGGCGCGTCTCAGATAGAATAAATAGCCGCCTGCGGATGCCTGTAGCTGCATATTGCTGCAGGTATCGTAGCCTTGGCGTTTGTTGGTTTTTACCACCACTACCCAAGATTCATTTAAAGGTGCAGCCCCCTGAAGGCGGTTTCTGATAAGCGTTTCTACCGCGCCCACTTCATGTTGGCTGAATTGCCTGATGTCTGTAATCCCGCGCTGCGACATTTCTTCTGCCCAAATGGCCTTCACCATGCCGCCGTCAAAGGCTTCCTTGCGCTGTCCGTAGAAATAAGGGGCATAGCTTTTGAAGCCATCATGCCAGATATGCATGCCTTGTTGCGCAGAGGTTTTCAATTGCCGGATGTAGTGTCCCTGAACCTGAGATTCAATGGGTGGTACGCAAAAAATGGCGTATAGGGGCACAAAGAACATCACCAGGATGGGTAGCCTCAGCAAGGAATGACAAGCATCCTTTTTGCGCATGGCGCGGATGGTCCAGAAAGAAATTCCGCCAATCCAGAGCAAGCCAATCAGCCATTCCCAGCCCATCCACGAACCTTGGGAACGCAAAGCGGCCATGGCGAATGGATCTTTGATGTAAGGCGCAATCAATTCCAATACGGCAGTATTGGAGCCTAAAAGCGGAACCGCGGTAAATGCAATACCCAACAGCAAGCCCACAGGCAACAGGATGATGGTCAGCCAGCGATAGCTTCTGGATTGGTTTCTGAAAATATCCCACAAGGTCAGCATTCCCATAAAGCTGAGTGGAAACCAACACATACTGCTATAATGCACAATTTTGGTTTTGGTGATGGAAAAAACCACCAATACTACCCAGAACAAAATCAGCATCCATTCATGGAATAAGTTAATTTCCGAACTCCTGTCGCGGTTGATTTTCAGGGAAGGAAGCGCGAGAATGGCCGCGGGAAAACAACCTACCAGCAAAACCAGAGGATGGTACCAAAAGGGTTGCTCATGGGCTTCCATATTTCCTTTGAACAAATCCAACTGGTAGGTGATGAATTTCTCCATGAACCAGTTCCCATGGCGAAGCCATTCGGGCAAAAACCAAACGGAGACCACCACGGTAAATGACAATAATGCGGCGCCCAGTTCACTGATGCTGGGGAAATAACGCAAACCACGGCGCAGATAAAAAATCGTTGCGGTAAGTCCAATCAGGAGCAGGGCAACCGGGCCCTTGGTCAATACGGCCAGGCCCGTGAACAATCCGGCCAACATGAAGTTCAGCCTGTAATTGGCCACCAGTTCGGATCGACGCGAACTCTGGTATAATTGAACGATGGCCAGAAACATGAACAGGTTGAACACCGGATCCATGATGCCGCTTTTGAAGTAAAAATGCGGCGTTAGGCTTCCTGCATAAAGCAATACCCAGAACATGCCGCCAAATGATGAGGTGCGCCTGGTTCCCAGAGAATACAGAATGTTCAGTGTGATGATACCTGCGATGGCATTGGGCAGCCGGGCCGCCCACTCGTTCACGCCAAACAGCTTCATGCTCAATGCCTGAAGCCAGATGAATAAGGGCGGTTTTTCCCAAAATGGCTGAAAATCGATTTGTACCAGTTGGTAATTGCCGCTCACCAGCATTTCCCTGGCGGCTTCGGCGAAGTTGATTTCATCCCAGTCAAACAGGTGCACGCTGCCCAGAAACGGCAGAAACAATGCTGCTCCCAGCAAGCTGATCCAAAGATGTGCCTTGTGTTGCGGAATCATGTGCTTGCCCTGTTTTTATGCCTGTTTAGGGTTCAGCCATTGGGGTTGCCAAACCTGGAAGATCCAGTCTGTGGCCAAAGCCACTGCTGTTCCAATTGCGGCGCCCGCCAGTACGTCGGTAAGGAAGTGTTGTCCCAGATACATTCTGCTGTAGGCCACCAAACCTGCGGCAAGGGCGAAAAACGCTTGTATCGATGCCCTGCGGGTGAAAAAGGCCAGGCAGCAAAATCCGGTGAACGCCGTAGCTGTATGTCCGCTCGGGAAACTGTTGTTTTGGTGCAGCGGCACATAAGGAACAGCCCGGATGCTTCCCGCAGCCAAGGTGGCCGAAGGGCGCTTGCGCTCGGGAAAAACCTGATGTTTCAGCAAGGATATAAACAGGCCGCTCAGTGCAAGTGCGAGGATGCCCACCGCTGCATGTCTGCGGCTGCTCTTCCATCCCGCTAGAATAACCACTACATACAGTATCCAGTCGCCGAACAGGGTAATCTGACTCAATCCCTGATCCAGCAGCGGATGGTGGTGTTGGTTGACCCAAACCGTTACAGCTTCATTTCCCGAGACAAGCAAAAGCAGGAAACAGAGCGCGAATAAGGGCAGCAAAACAAGCAGGAAGCCGCGGATGCTTCCAAAGCGACGATTCATAAGGCGAATTTAATGGCCGGCTGTTCAAAACCTCATTATTTACGAACACTCTTTGGATTTAAACGCCCTTACGCGTTTAATTGCAGCACAGCCCTGAAAAAATACCCTATGACGAAAAATAAATCTACCGGCCGCCTTCGTTTAGAGATGGAGTTTGAAATGCATTCCTCCGTGGGCATTCTCTACAGCTATATTTCTACCGCAACAGGTTTGCAGTCATGGTTTGCCGACAATGTGAACGTGCACAATCATGCGTTCGAGTTCTCCTGGGATGACGGTACGGGAAACAGCGCCGAAATGGTGAAAAGCCAATACAACAAGTACGTGCGCTTTCATTGGAAAGATGCTCCTGATGACGAAAGCTTTGAACTTCACATTGTTCAGGATGAACTGACCGGCGATGTGGAATTGTTGGTGGTGGATTATTGCAATGAGGGCGAAGAAGAAACAACCCGCATGCTTTGGGAAAGCCAGGTTGATGCCCTGCGTGCATTAATTGGTGCCTAAGCCGTTGTTCAGGGCCTGAATGGCCAGCCAGCTCATCATACCTGCACCCAAGGGCAGTGCAGCCTCGTCGATATCAAAATGAGGATGATGTACGCTGTGTACAATGCCTTTTTCTTCATTGCGCACGCCCAGCCGGTAAAAGCAACTGGGCACTGCCTGACTGAAATACGCGAAATCTTCCGCAGCCATCCAGATGCCCAAAGCAGTAACCTGTTCCGGTCCTGAATACTCCGATGCCCAGGCTTTGCAGCGCTCCGTCAGTGCTTCATGGTTTTGCAGAAAGGGATAGCCCTTGCGGATTTCAAGGGTGGCCTCGGCGCCAAAAGCTGCAGCCGTATGATTTACGATGCTGCGGATGCGCTCGTGGGCTGCGGCACGCCAATCTTCGTCCATGGTCCTGAATGTTCCTTCCAGCACAACCTGCTCCGGAATGATGTTCGTGGCACCTTTGGCTTCTACTTTGCCGAACGACAATACGCTTGGAATGGCAGGGTTGGCAGATCGGCTCACTACCTGCTGCAGGGCAACAATAATCTGTGCTGCTGCCGTTACCGGATCAATATTGAAATGGGGCATTGCCCCATGGCCGCCTTTCCCTTTCACCGTAAGATACAATTCATCGGTGCTGGCCATATACAAACCCGGCCTGAAACCGGTAACGCCCACAGGCAGTTGTGGCATCACGTGCTGGCCTATCATCAGGTCAACTTTTGGGTTTTCCAATACGCCTTCAGCAAGCATCAGGCTGGCACCGCCGGGCAATCGCTCTTCACCGGGCTGGAAAATCAGCTTTACGGTTCCACCGAAATAATCACGCATTTCCTGGAGCATCATGGCCGCCCCCAAAAGGCAGGTGGTATGTACGTCGTGCCCGCAGGCATGCATCTTTCCCGGAATGGTGGAACGGTATGGACGGTCCTGGGCTTCTTCAATGGGAAGCGCATCCATGTCTGCGCGGAGCCCTACCACCCTGTCGCCAGGTAATTTCCCATGGATTAAAGCCACCCTGCCGGTTCCTGCAACGGTATTGCACGGAATACCGGCCTCCGCCAATACCTGTTCGATGAACGCACCGGTAGCATGCTCCTCGAAGCTCAGTTCAGGATGCATGTGGATGTGACGGCGCAATGCAACCAACTTGGAACTGAGCGCAGCAGCCTGCTCCTGAATGTGGGATTTTACGTCTGACATTTTTTTCTATTTTTGTAGCTTACCGTCGCGAAGTTATACACAATGAAGTTCCATGCGTCTATTTGTCTGATGTTGATTGCTGCCTCTGGGCTTTGGATGTTGAGTTCCTGTGAAACGGAGCCGGTGCGTACCGTTCCGCTGAATCAAACAACCCTCGACTTTTTTAAATTCCAGAATGGATCCGAATGGATTTACCAGCAAGTAGATGATACCACAGTTCAGGAACGCGTAACTGTTGAGGATTATACCACAGGTAAGAATCGTTTTGATAAAATAGAGGTAAGCTTCCTTAGATACATGCTCAAGTCAGACCTGCTCAACCATGTGATGGTTCGGGCAGAATCAGGGATGGGCGATCCTGTGGATCAAATAGCATTCATCACCATGGATTCTGCGCTTACCTATGGTCCGGTTTTCTGGGCCGATGCAAAAGCTGTTTCCGGTGGTGGAAATGATTCATTCCGATACGATGAATCCGTGCGCATAGGCGGTGTTGAATACAATAATGTAATTCGTGTGGCTTTTGCCAAACATCCCGTGTACAAGAACATCAGCATCAGCAAAGAACTCGGCATAGTGCAGAAGCAGTTCAGAAACGGTAAGGTGTTTCGTCTGCGCCGCTTCAACCTGGTGCGCTGATCGTATTCTGGGCAAATCATGATTGCCAGGCAGTCCGTAGATCAGGTTATTGATGCAGCGCCCATTGAAGAGGTTGTTGGACAATACCTTACCCTGAAAAAAAGGGGCGCTAATTACACCGGACTTTGTCCCTTTCACGACGAGAAAACACCTTCCTTCAACGTCAACCCTGCCAGAGGTATTTACAAGTGTTTCGGCTGTGGCAAAGGCGGAAATGCAGTTCAGTTTGTCATGGAACTCGAACAACTGTCTTTTGTGGAAGCGGTGCGGAAGCTCGCAGCGCGATACGGCATTGAATTGATAGAAACCGGACAGCCGGAGGCTGAAGAAATGCAGGAAGAGCAAAAGCTGCGTGAAAGCCTTTATGCCGTGCT
>JBIKKI010000081.1:0-9936 GCA_044360435.1 Bacteroidia bacterium | reverse complement strand
AGAAAATGCCAAGTTCGGCCAGCCGGAAGTGAACCTGGGTGTTCCTCCCGGATACGGCGGCACCCAACGCCTCATCCAGCTGGTGGGCAAAGGCCGCGCCCTGGAAATGCTGCTCACCGGCGATGCCGTGAACGCACAAAAAGCCTATGAGATGGGCCTGGTAAACCATGTGGTTCCGCAGGAAGAACTGCTGCCCTTCTGCACCGCCATTATCGAAAAAGTTGCCGGAAAAAGTCCTTCTGCCGTGCGCATGGTTATTGACTGTGTAAACGACTACTACCGCTGCGGCATCGACGGCTTCAAACGAGAAATCTTTGAATTCGGACGCGCCTTCGGCACGGAAGACTTTAAGGAAGGAACTTCCGCCTTTATCGAAAAAAGAAAAGCAAACTTCACCGGCAACTGACAATTCTGAATTCCAATTGTTGCTGTTGAAGTTGTGAGACCTGCCCTTTTCTTCCTGTTCGTTACCCTCATCATCCTGTCCATCGACTTCTACGTTTGGCAGGGTGTGAAAGTGCTCATTCAAAATTCCTCACCGCGCACCCGCAACTGGGTTCGCTGGGTCTATTGGGGATTTACCGCCTTTAACTTCCTGCTGTTTTTCACCTTCCGATTCGGAATGCTGCAGGACTTCCACCGTGCCAGCCTGCAGCTGGTGTTTTTCCTTGCATTTGCGTTGATCGTTGGAAAAATCATCTGGACGGCATTTCTGCTCACCGATGACCTGATCCGGCTGGTGCGCCTCACGCTGCAACAAACAGGTGTGGTTCAGGCAGAACCCGGCACAGCAACAAATTCGGTTTCCAGACTGAAATTCCTGTCGCAGGCCGGAGCCCTGATCGGCGCAGGTTTGATCACAGCCATGACCTGGGGTGTGGCCAAAGGTGCGCATAATTACAGCATCCGCCGCCGTTCCCTGCGCCTCCAAAACCTGCCCGAAGCCTTCCGAGGCCTGAAAATCGTACAGATCTCCGACATCCACTCGGGCAGTTTCTGGAGTTACGATGCCGTAAAGCGCGGCATTGACATGATTCTGAAGGAACGCCCCGATGTCATCTTCTTCACCGGCGACCTGGTGAACGACCGCGCCGACGAAATGGAACCCTGGAAAGAACTCTTCGGAACCTTGAAAGCACCCATGGGCGTGTACAGCATCCTGGGCAACCACGACTACGGCGACTACGTTCCATGGCCCAGTACCGAAGCCAAACGCGCCAATCTGGAACAACTGAAGAAAACCCATGCAGACATGGGCTGGAACCTGCTGCTCAACGAACACCGCACCCTGGAAAAAGACGGTGCTACCATCGCCATTCTGGGCGTAGAAAACTGGAGCAATAAAGCCCGCTTCCCGAAATACGGAAAACTGCAGGAAGCACTGCGCGGCACCGAACAACATCCGGTGAAACTGCTGCTGTCGCATGATCCCAGCCATTGGAAAGAACAGGTTTTAGGAAAGACCAACATTCAGGCCACCTTCAGCGGACATACACATGGCATGCAGTTCGGTGTGGATTCGCGCTATTACCGCTGGAGTCCGGTGAAATATGTGTACAAGGAATGGATGGACCTATACCAGGAACAGGGCCAATATCTGTACGTAAACCGAGGCTTCGGCTATCTGGGTTATCCGGGCAGGGTGGGCATTCTGCCGGAAATCAGCGTATTCACTTTGGAAACAGCATAAGCCGCGCTTGCTTATGTTTGAAGGGCAGTTCGCCCCATGAGCACCCGGCCCACGCTACAAGAAGCCCGACGAAAAGCAGAACACTACTGCGCCTGGCAGGAACGCTGTCATTCCGAAGTGGAAAGCAAACTCATGGATCTTGGGCTGAATGCCGAAGAACGCGGCGAGCTCATTTCACACCTCATCAAAGAGGGATTTCTAAATGAAGAACGCTTCGCCCGCGCTTATGCCCGGGGAAAGTTTCGGCAGCTGCACTGGGGTCGGATCAAAATTGTTCAGGGACTGAAGCAGAAAGGCCTCAACCAAACCCTGATTCAACTGGCATTAACGGAGATTGCTGATGAGGATTATCTGGAAACGCTGCACACCCTGGCCGAAAAGAAAGCCCGCAGCCTGAAAGGCGCGGCCTTGCAACGAAAAGCCTCGCTTTTGCGCTACCTCCAGGGACGCGGCTTCGAAGCGAACCTCGTCCAACAAACTGCAGCACAGGTACTCCGTCACTAAAGTTAGACGCTGCCCTGCTGCGGAAACTTCCCGTATTTACATTTAATTCGAACCAAAGCCCATCATGTATCCCGAACTCTTCCATTTTGGCAACTTCACCGTGTATTCCTACGGATTCATGATTCTTACAGGCGCCATTCTTGCCTGGTGGTACATGAAAAGAAAAACCAACACCTATGGGCTGCAAAGTGACGATATATCGGGCTTTTTCCTCCTTGCTTTTGCAGCCGTGTTTGTGGGCGGGAAGTTGTTTTATTATTTGGAAGACCCCTTGCGCTACATCCAAAACCCGGCAGCGATGCTGGAATCTCCCGGCGCCGGATTTGTGTTTTACGGTTCCTTCCTGCTGGCTGTTCCGGCCTTCATCTGGTGGTTTCGCAGACATAAACTTCCGGTATGGACCATGTTCGACATCATCGCCGGATGCGGCACATTGGTGCATGGCTTCGGGCGCATCGGCTGTTTCATGGCCGGTTGCTGCTATGGAAAAGTATGTGATCCTGCCTGGGGCATTCGCTTCACACATCCGGAAACCCATGCCCGGCCCATGGGCGAGCCCCTGTACCCTACACAGCTGCTGGAAGCAACACTCATTCTTGGCTTGTTTGGGCTGATGCAGCTGCTGCACAAACGCAAGCGCTTCGAAGGTCAACTGTTCCTGTTGTACGTTCTGGTATATGCTGCCGGCAGGTTCGGGCTGGAATACCTGCGTGGCGATGAATCGCGTGGCTACCTGTTCGGGGGTATGCTGAGCCATTCACAATTAATCTCTTTGCTGTTGATTGCAGCAGTTTCGGCTTTTTGGTTTTACCGCGCACGGCAGGCAAGAACAGGTTCAAGCTTGTAACTTCGCAGGCCATGCAGTTTGCAGATGTCATAGGACAGGAGGCCCTGAAGCAAAGGCTGCGCGACAGCGTGCGCTCCGGAAGAATTCCGCACGCGCAACTGTTCCTGGGTAAAGAAGGTACCGGCGGTCTCCCTCTGGCTTTGGCTTATGCGCAGTACATTGCATGCGAAAACCGCACGGATCAGGACTCCTGCGGAACCTGCCACAACTGCAGCAAGTACAGCAAGTATATCCACCCGGATCTGCACTTCTCCTTCCCGTTTATGTCGCCGGCAGAAGAAGCCCGCGAATTCCTGGAAAAATGGAGGCTGGCCCTGCAGCAAAACCCGTACATGGGTTATCAGGATTGGCTGTCGTTCATCCAGGATGGTCAAAAACAGGGCAACATACCCATCAAAGAGTGCAGGGCCATCATCCGGAATTTGTCGCTCAAGCCTTTTGAAAGCGACTACAAAGTGCTGCTGATGTGGTTTCCGGAGTTCCTGAGCACTGAAGGCAATGTGCTGCTGAAAATCATCGAGGAACCACCCTATAAAACCCTGTTTCTGCTGGTGGCCGAAAACAGCGACAAGATTTTGCCCACCATCCTTTCCCGAACACAGCTGGTGCGCATTCCACCCATCGCTCAGGATGCCATTTCACAGGCACTGCAACAAAAGCTGGATATGGAAGAAACGCAGGCAAACCAAATAGCCATGCTCAGCGAAGGCAGCTACCTCAAAGCCCTGCAGCTCAGCCAGGCCAGCGAACATGAACTGATGAAAGGATTCCGGGAATGGTTCCTGTTGTGTTTCGAAGGAAACATGCTCAAAATCCTGAACTGGTCCAACGAACAGAGCGCCAGCAGCAGGGAAGAACTGAAAGCCTTTTTCACCTATGGGCTGCATGTGCTGCGCAATTGCCTGATTACAACCTATACCGAACAGGGCGTAAGACTGCCTGAGGCCGAAAAGAATTTCATCAGCAAACTGGCGGCACGGCTGAATACGCGCAGCATCGAAGCACTCTACAAACTGTTGAACAGCAGCATCTACCACATTGAACGGAACGCGCATACCAAAGTGCTGCTCATGGATCTGTCCATGAAGGTGCATCATCAGCTCAGAACCCAATAAAACCTTGGCTGCACAGGTATTTTTTGTTCCCTTGAAAAAATCTTGCAAGGTCAGGCAACCTGAAGAACACGGCCTGCGACTAAATAACGAATCCATCCACAGGCTGGCTGCATGAGTACGAACAAGGAACATGTGGACCGCGCACTCATCCGCCGCTGCCTGGACGGAGAACCACGAGCACAAAAAGAACTGTACGAAAGATATTCCGGCAAGATGTACGCCTTATGCCTCCGATACTGCGACAACCGCGACACAGCAAAAGACATGCTGCAGGAAGGGTTTGTACGCGTATTTCGGTCGCTGGCCAACTTCCGCCACGAAGGATCGTTTGAAGGCTGGATGAAACGAATTATGGTGAACCAGTGCATCGAACAATACCGCAAGGAACAATCAGATCCGTGGTTCAGCGATGTACAGGAAGCCCACCACATTGGCGTGGATGACCACGCGTTTTCGCGTTTGGGCATGCAAGACCTGATGCGCGCCGTGCAATCGCTTCCACGAGGTTACCGCACCGTGTTCAACCTGTACGCCATCGAAGGTTACACACATAAAGAAATTGGCAACCAGCTGGGCATCAGCGAAAACACTAGCAAAACGCAGTTGCTGAAGGCCCGGAACATGCTCAAACGCATCATCGCCGCTATGGAGGGCAGCAGCCATGGATAATCAGTTCGACGATCTGTTCCGCAAACATCTGGAACACGCTGAAGTGCCCGCACCCGAAGGCGTTTGGGAAGCTGTTTCCGGACAAGTGGCCACACAGGCTGCCGCAGGAACTGCCGGAACAGCATTGAGCGGCGCCGTCATCAAAGGCGCAGCGGCACTGCTTATCGCTGGGGCTTCTTACCTGGCGTACCGCGCATACACCACTCAGCCACCAATAAAGGTTCAGGCGCAGCCTCAAACCCATCAAACCCAAGTTGCCGAAGCACTTCCTCCCAAAATTGCGGAAGAGGCGGAAGCAACAATACCCACCCCCCCCGTACTGCAATCCCCAAAAGCGCCCCGAGAAGCAATCGCCAGTCAGCCAACCATCGAATGCAACGGTGTTGACATCGCTGATTATGAAAAATCCCTTGACAAGACAGAAGAACCCTCAGGCAAACATGGCAGCAGCCAGGAGATTGCTGCAAATACAGCCGAGCAGCCCTGCGCCTGGACACGCTCCATCAAGCCAAGAATCACTTTAGAAAGCGTCAGATCGGTGGTTTTCATGAGCTGCACCGATTCATTCGCAGCAGGAACCCTGCTCACCTGGTTTTGCAACGGAACGGAAATTGGAAAAGGCCAGACCATCCGTTACACGGTACTAAACCATCGAACTGTTCAAATGAATCTCAAGGTGCAGTTTCCATCAGGATGCACCACCAATCAGGAATTCGGCCCTATCAATGTTGAGGGTTGCGACGTAGAAAACAATTTGCTGATCCCCAACGTATTTACGCCCAATGCTGATGGCATCAACGATCCGTATCGCGTTTTGATTTGTGGGGCGGAACAATTCCAACTAAGTATTTTTGACCGCACAGGAAGACGATTGTTTTCAACAAGCGACCCTGAAAGCGGCTGGGACGGACGCATCAATGGCAATATCGCACCGGAAGGTATGTATATCGCCAAATTGCGATACCGTTTTTATGGACATAAGGAACAGGAAAAAACAACCACTGTTTGGTTAAAAGGAACGCTACAACACTGATAAAGTAAATGGAACATCTATATTTGAAATTTCCCAAAAAAAGGAACACATCAATTCTTATGAACAGGTATATCAAAACACTTGTATTGTTGTTTGGTACTGCCCTGGCCATAGCTGCTCCTCGGACGGCTTCGGCACAGTGTCAGTTCACTTATGACGGTGCGCTGTGTGAAGGCAACCCCATCCGCTTCTTCGGAAGCCCGGCCGGAACAACCCACAGCTGGGATTTCGGCGGTCAGGGTACCAGCAGCCAGCAAATCACCACATTCGTGTTCAACGCACCGGGTACCTACACGGTGAAGTACCAAACCACGATTGGCGGCAATCCCTGCCAATCTTCACTCAGCCTGCAAATCAAACCCAGGCCAACCATCAACCTGAGGCTGTTGAACCAAAAAACCCAGTGTTTCGAGGGCAACCAGTTTTGCTTTGTGGACAGCAGTAAAGCTGTTCCAGGCAGCACGCTGAAGGAAATGCGTATTGTGGTGAGCGATGGTCAGTTGTTGGTACACAAATACACGACCCAGCCTCCACGCACCTTTTGCTTCGACTTCAAAGACGACCGCGGTGGCGTGGTTGATTTGACCGTAGAATTGGAAGATGCGAACGGATGTATCCGTCGTGATACCTTTAAAGCCGTCGGTATTGTACGTGCCCGTCTGGGTATCCGCTTCACCAGCACCAAGCCGGTGAAATGCGACTCCGCACAAGCATGTTTTGACAATCGTTCCAACATTCAGCTGCAGGACATTAAGAAGTTCGTCTGGAACTTCGGTGATGGAACCAAAGACAGCACCAATTGGGGTATTCCCCGTTTCTGCAAATGGTTCAAAGGAGAAGGAACGTACAACAGTACCCTTACCGTTGAATCTAAATTTGGTTGTAAGGAAACATTTACTTTCTCGGCAGCAGCGCAGGTATTTGAGGCGCGTGCCAAAATCATTGCCGACCGCGATTCAACATGTATCACTGATCCAAAAATCGTTTTTGGCGTGCAGGGTGGTCCACCAAACGGAGCCACCAACTTCCTGTGGAACTTCGGTGACCCGAACTCTGGTCCCCGCAACACCGACGACAAAACCTGGACTCCGGAGCACAACTTCACCGGCCTCGGTCCATTCCGCATCCGTCTTACCTTCAACCACCCGGTATGCGGACCGCGTACCTCATTTGATACCATCCTGATCCTTGGTCCATCTTCAACCATTGAAATTCCTTTTGGACGCATCAAAGAAGAAGAGAAGTATCAGTGTATTTCACGTGATACCGTTCACTTCCCGAACAACTCTTCTTTCTACCATAACGACCGGAACATGGTGAACGACGACTCAACCTTTTACATCAAAGGCTGGGGACTCGGACACAACTTCTCTCCCAAGCCAAACGGACAAACTTCCGTAAGGGCAAATCCACAGGTGCGCAACCGTGACAACGTAGTTCGCCTTTGGGATTTCGGAGACGATTACGCTCCACGTTGTACCACAGATACCAAAGCAAATAAGAACGTAGGCCGCAATTGCCGTTGGAGCCGCGACTCGCTTCCACAGCACTTCTACACGCCCTGGGAAACCATCCTGCGCGATACCTTCATCGCCCAGAACCGCCCCATGCGCAAATCGCTGTTCGTGGACGCCGACCGTCGTTGTACCACAGTAAACATCTTGTGGACACCGGCAGACTCTGCGGAATACCGCAAAATCTTCTACCGCACGGTGCCACGCTGTTATCAGGTGCGTTTGTTCCACCAGGACACCGCGCATCCTTTGAAGTGCACCAGCGAAAACACCCAACAGATTGCCATCATGCCACCTTCTGCAAGGCGCCTGAAGAAATCTGCAAACACCATCGAATGTTTGGGTTCGCTGAACCCCATGTACGGTGTAACCTTCGAAATTGAAGACACCAAGCCGGGTTGTACTCCAGGTTTCTTCATGATCAACCTCGACTCCGCCAGCGGACGCAACAACTGGGTTGGAACAGGTGGAATTCCAATGGGCGACAGGCCTCCGGGAATGCCGCACCCAGGTTACCAGATGGGCGGTTCATACCCGAATAAATACTCTACCTATTACACTGCATCCATGATTGCCGATCCTTCCGGTTGTGTTACTGTAGGATTGATTGTAGGCAATGGATTCAAACCAGGTCCTGCACCACGTCAGAAGCCCGAATGTGTAGATACCGTTTGGTACAACAAATTCCTGTGCTTCCCGCTGCTCGACCCACGTTTCGACGTATTGTATCCGAACAAGAACCCCATCAAAATCTGTAAGTTCGATACCATCATCGTGCGCACCATTGGTGGCAACAAAACCAAAACCGATGACCTTGCTGATCAGACCTATTCACTGTACACCAGCAATGCCGGTCGCAACTATGATCAGTTCTACCGCCTGAACCTTACCGAAGAATACAAGCGTTATGTGTATCTGCCGGGCAGCAACAAAACCAAGCTTGCCAATTACCTCATCCGCTACTACCAGAAAACTCCGGCCAGCGGTATTCCGATTACCCTGTGGCGCGATACTACGCTCACATCTGTAATTACCAAGTGGGATACTGCCGCGGATATTACCAAGGCCTGGGATCTGTTCAAACGCGCTGTTGACCGCCTCGGCTTCGACATCTATGAACTGACACCAACCCAGCTTGCCAAGATGATCTGGAACAATAAAGGTGTTCTTGGTCAGCCCGGAACCGGTGCCCGCGGTTGTATCGATACTGCAGGCTTCGGTGGACTCGTTCGCTATTACGTTGTTCCCGACAAAGCTTCACAGCAAATCCTGAACTACCGCGATACCAGCATCCGCGCCATGGATACCAATTACGTGGGAACGAAGATGTTCGCGAATTCCGTACAGTTCATTCCAGAACACAATGGTTATTACATCCTTGAACTGCTGCAGCGCAGCAACAACGGCTGTTTCGAACGCTCTTCCAAACGCGTGGTTGTAGGTTTCTACAATAAAGTAGCGTACAGCGATACCATCTTGTGTGCCGGAACCAAAACGCTCACCGCAGAACCAACGTTCCGTTATTTCTCGCTGATTCCTGAATTTGAAGGTCTGCTGAACCCCATCGACTACTGGCGCGATGCCAAACGTCAGGCGGATATTGTAAACAACAAGCCAAACCGCGAAAGCATTACCCGCTGGGACTGGGCGAAAGAAGACGATGATCCTGCAAACAGCAATACCATCTTCGGTAACTTCCCTTACGGCGCTACCGGTGTAGGTAATCCGAGCATCCAAATGGGTGGCGGCGCTACCAGCAGCAAATACTACAAAGACTACGGACTGTTCACCAGCCGCGTAACTACCGGTGACTCAACCGGCTGCCGCGACACCCTGAGCCAGTCGATTTACGTAACCGGTGTTGAAGCCAAATTCGGCCTTAACCTGTCTGTTCCTTCCTGCAAAGGCATCGTGGAATTGTTCGACAGCAGCCAGGTGTTCGATCCCTGCGTTGCACGCCTGAAACGCAACTGCGACCGCATTGTAGAATGGCTGATTGATTGGGGAGATGGCAAGCGCAACAACAAGTACAGCGTGTTCAGCGGTGGTTATCCAAGCCGTGTGGCGCACGACTATACCCGCAACGGTGAGTTCACCGTGAAGATGAAGGTGAAAACTGAACTTGGTTGCGAAGACAGCTTCGAACTGAAGATCAAGATCCCCGGACCTATTCCAGTATTCGAATTCAGCAGCAGCAACCGCATCTGCGTGGATGACAGCGTGAACTTCCGCAACCTCAGCGTGAACCCATCTTCCAACGCTAACTGGCTGTGGCGCTTTGGTGACGGCGAAGTATTTACCACTACTACTCCGGTTGACGTGGTACACAAATACAAGAAGCCAGGCATCTACTACGTGTTCCTCGACCAGTTCGACAGCCTCGTGGTGCCTCCTTCCATCCGCAGATATTGCCCTGCAACCTACCCCGACACCACTGAAGGCGGACAGCCCGTAATGATTGTGGAAGTACTGCCCAGAAGAGATGTGGTGGGTGAGGTTGAAAAACAAACCATCTGCGTGGGTGAACTCAACAACTTCATCGACTAATGATACGGCGACCACCG
>JBIKKI010000080.1:0-10055 GCA_044360435.1 Bacteroidia bacterium | reverse complement strand
CTTCACAATAGAGTCCACGCAGCCGAATTCGCTGATGGCTTTCAGTTTTACGTTTTTGGTACCGAAGCTGCTGAAGTCGTGTTCAGCATTTTTGAGGGTAGCCACCGTTCCATTGTCGTCGAAATCCCAATAGAATCCGAGTTCTCCGCTGCTGATGGAAGACTGGTTGCTGAATTTGAACATTTCGTTTTCACAGTTTCCTGCATCTTTAGTGAAGTCAGCCTTCGGCTTGGGGAACACATACATGTTCTTGCTGATAGACTTGGCACAACCGTTCAGGGAAGCAGTCAGGGTAACCACATAAGAACCAACTTTTCCGTAAGCGTACACAGGATTGGTGTTGGTATTAGGCTTGGAGCCGTCGCCAAAATCCCAGGTATAAGTTGTTGGAGAAGCAGGGATGGTTTTGTTGTTGAAGGTTACGCTGCCACCATCACAAACGTTGAGTTTGTCGAAGTTTACTGCAGGAACGGCGTTGATGGTTACGTTGATTACGGTATCGTTGCGGAAGCCGTAAGGCGTGGTCCAGGTAGCCAGGCGAACCTTGTAGGTTCCGGTAGCTTTGAACTCGTGCACGGGGTTAGAAGCGATGGAAGTATCACCGTCGCCGAAATACCAAACGTAATCCAGCGCTCCATTTTTAACACTTGATGTGTTTTCAAAGAAGGTGAAGTCACCCAGACAGTTTACTGCGGGGATTTTGAAGTTGGGGCGGCCCAAAGGCTGCACATAGATGCGGCGCTGGATTACAGAGTCGCAACCATTTCCAACATCGTTCACCACAATACCCACGGTGAAGAAAGAATCTTCATCATTCAGTGAGGTAGGTTTGAAGGTGATTTCACCATCTTGGGCACCTGGAGTGCGGCTCATGCTGATGTAAGAACTCACATCGCGACCACCTGCACTGCGTGCAAAAGGCTTGGCAGTCCATTTGGAAGATGCGCCATACTGGCCGTTGGTGTAGTATTTAGGAGGCGTGAAGGTGTACTTCACCGGGCTGTTGATGATGGTCACCTCCATGTTCTTACGGTTGTCGTTCAGGCCCTGAGTGAGGGTGAATTCGCCACCGGAAGGAGCAGGACGCACATTCATGTTGAAGGTTTGGGTATCATTCAGTTTGTAGTCATCCGGAACATCAATGAATACCTGCAGTTTTACCTGACCGGGTATCAAGCGCACAGGGGTTTGGAACGTGTATGTGGAGCTGCTTCCTGAAAGCATCTTGGTGCTCACCTTTTCTGTAACCTTTGGCATGTTGTTGATGCGGTAGGAAACATTGAAGTCATACGCAGTATCTACAAAGTTGTTTTTGATGGTGATGCTTGGCTTCTCAGAGAAGTTAGAGCAAGGGTTGCTGCCTGCATTCCAGGATACGCCGGTAGCCTGCAGGTCGGTATAGCGCTCCAGACAGCCACGGTCAGAGACTCCGGGGTTGCGAACGGCATTCACCAGGTCACGTCCGGTAAACGTTGGCATGCTGTTGTTGCATTTCCATGCATTTGGTTTGTAATCATTCGCTGCAATGTTGTTGAACAGCGGGTTGATGAACAGGTTGTTGTTGGTTTTGCCAATGGGTGCAAAGCCGGTATTCATCACAGGATTCACCGTACCGATGATGCCGGGCCAGGTTGCGCTGTAGCCGCCGGCAACAGGACTGAAATACAGATAGGTAGATGTATTGGCGCAATGGAATACGTTGTAATCTACTTCAGCATAACCCGCGAGGTCGCCATACAGGTAACACATGTAGTTGTAGTAGTCTGATGAAGTTTGGCGAATGATGTTGCCACGGATTTTCCATGGACCGCTGGTAGAATAACCTCCTACATACAGGCCCAAATGATAGGTGTAGTAATATGGGGAGGTATAGTTGAAGTCGAGCGTGTTGTTGTCGATGGTATTGTTGCCACCGTTGCTGTAGTTATAGGCATACAGCGCGTAGTGGTAGTAATAAACGCGCTGCTTCGCCAGCAAATTGCTTTCAAACTGGGTATTGGTTGGGTAGTACAAATAGTAGCTGTACACATAAGAGTAGTAATCCGTACCATTGCCAATCAGGCTGTTGCGGCTGATGAGCACGTTGGTAGGATAGTACATATACATACAGTAGAATCCGTAATAAGAGGTAGAAGTTGTGATGGCAATGTTATTCAGCTGCTGGTTGCCGCTCAGGGTTCCACCGGTTGCATACATGTAGTACATGCCATACCAATAAGAATTGAGGGTGTTGTTTCTGATGATGTTGTCATCTACCCGACAACGCTGTGAATAGTAGTTGTAGAATCCATAGCTGGTACTGGTAGATCCGGTGCGGTTATTTTCAATGATGTTGCCGGAAATACGGGTGTCATAGTTGTAGTAATTGTACATCCCGTAGAAATAGTAATAAGTCTTCAGGTTGTAAATCTGGTTATTACTTACTTCGGCAAGATTGGAAGAAGTTCCATACAAATAGTATGTGTAAATACCGAACAGGTAGTAATAAGCGCTGTTTTCACTGGAATTGGTCCATGGAAGGTCGTGGATTTTATTGCCATTCACCTGAATGGTTCTATTGCTACCGTAGGAGTTTTCTGCCCTGATGCCATATATGGTGGTTGATGGCGCAGCCGTTCCTGCATTCACCCTGGAAATATCGTTGTTCACAATTCTGCTTCCATTGGAATAATAGGAAAGGATTCCATACAGGTAGAAGTTCTGAATCGTGTTTCCTGTGAAGGTGTTGTTTGACGGAGTGCTTGAATAGTAGCTTGTGCTGTTCAATTCACTGATGCCAATGGTTGGGCCGGGACTGCTGGCATTGGTGGTGCGCATGAGGCAATTCCGAATGGTATCATAAGAACCATTGTGTCCTACAGAAGATGTGTAGGTGTTTGATGTTACCGAAGCACTGAACACAACATAGGCTGAAGTATTTGTAGCGCCATTGCTTCCCGCAGCAGTTGTGCAGTTTGAAAATTCAATGGTACAACCGTCGAACAGGTTGTTGTCGGCCTGGTTGTAAAACCATACACCCCAGGGTGCTGTAGTTCCAGTGTTGCGGATTACCAGATTCTTGAAGCGGAACCAGTCGGCGCCGTTCATGGCAATAACTGCCTTGTTCGCAGAAGTGCTGGCGCTGCTGTACGCTACAAAATAACCACCACCGTTGATGGTGATGGTATTGGTAAACGATGCACCGGTAACCGCGGGGAATGTAACAGGAACAGATTCGGTGAGGCTGCTCAGTACATTCACCGTAACAGCACCGGAAATGCCGGCACCACCGTACAGTGGTCCGCCGTCTGCGCGGGTTACGTTCTGCAATGCCTGCGTCAGCGACAGCCAGTTGGTGAAGTTCGAAGAACTGGCTGCAGCTCCCGAGTTGATGGTGTAAGTGCCCGACATCTGCGCAAAAGCACCAGATGCGGTACACACCGTGGCAATCAGGCCCAGCCGTCGCAGCCAGTTGCCTGATCCCGATTTGTTTAGGAAACGTGTGATCATATTGAGTGTTTGTGTTGGTTTGTGTTGAAGCCGGAAAGTTAAAAGGGGGGGTAAATCTGGGAACTGATAAAAATCATACGTGCGCTTCCGGTTCTTAGATCAGAAATTTTTAAAACGTTGATAGTCAGGTAGTTAAATGTGAATGAGTGTGCAATTTTGCACCGTAGGGTCTTGCGCTTATGACATTGCCGTTACAATTACTTTGCAACCCAAACCGCCATTCGCGTCTAAAGGTGTTTTGCTCATGGGGTAAGGAACTTTTCCGGAATGCGCATGTAGCTGTTTTGGGTATATTCATAAAGCCATAGCCCTTGCTCATTGCTGTGCTTTGGAATTATGCGGGGCTTCCAGCGGCGGTTCCAAAGGAACACACCCGCTTTGTCGGGGAATTGCGCAGCAGAAATTTGGATTTCCCAAGGTTTCTTAGACTGTGCCGCACTGCTGAGCTTCAACCATGCCGGATTGGCGGAACACTCAAGTATTGCCGGTGTCACCTGATATCTTTGGAAGTACGCAGACATCTTTTTGCGATCCAGCTTCAAGGTGTCATTGCTCAGCAGTACCGCATTCCGGCCTTTTCGCAACATCAGGCTCCAAATTCCTTGTTGCCGGGTGTAGATGATTTCACGCTGAGTCCAACGTTCATGCAGGATGCGTACGCTGCGCACGCCAGCAAAAAGCAAAAGGGCGCTTAAAAAGAACCATGGTTTGGTATTGGTGCTGTAAAAGTACCAGGCACTTCCACAAAGTACTGCACACAGAAGCATGGCTTCAATGCCGCTCAGATACCATGAATTGAACAGTGCATTTGGCCAGCGCCCTATCCACGCAGCGGTATCCAGAAGCAAGGTTGTGGTTATGTTCGTGCATAGCTGAATCAGGTTGCCTATATATGGAACCGTACAGAAGGGTAGGAACAAGAGACCGCCAAACAATGCAACGGTACTCAAGGGTATAATCAGTAGGTTCCCAATCAGAAAGTATGCTGCAAATTGATGGAAATAGTAAAGACTCACAGGCAGGGTGCCCAATTGCGCCGACAGTGAAACGGACAACAGGTTCCACAGAGATTTGGCAATTTTATGATCGGGTTGCCGCCGTTCGAACAAGGGTTGAAACATCAGGATTCCAGCGACAGCGGAACAAGATAGGAGGAATCCGGCATCCATCAGCAAGCGAGGTTCCCACAGTAAAAGTATAAATGCTGTTGCGGAAAGGTTGTTGGCCAGACTCGAGTTTCGTTTGATGCCTTTTCCGAGAAGCATGACGCTGCACATCAAGGCAGCCCTGCTTACCGATGCGGAAAATCCGCTGATGCAGGCATAGCTCCAGATGCATACAGCTACGAATGTCAGGGTTACAAAAGAGGGTATTCGCCAGGGAACCGCGCCCATCAGCCACATCAGTACGCCGTATATCAACGCAATGTGCATTCCTGAAACGGCCAGTACGTGCAGGGTTCCTGTATTCTTGAATGCTTCCAGGTCCTGAGGTTCGATATTGCTGCGCAGGCCTATCAATAACGACGAAAGCACTGCAGCAATCCGAGGACTGAAACGCGCGGCCAGTTGTTCCCCGGTCCAGGATGCCGCCTGAAATGACAAGGCCATGATGGGGTTGCCTTCATTTCCTCGCCATTGGATGTGTTGTGGTGTGGTAAAGATGCGCCTGTTGATGCCTCGAACCCACAACATGGCTGCATAATCAAATTGTTCCGGGTAGCCCGCGCCGGGAATGGGCTGCAGCTTGCCGCTCACTTCAAGCAGGTCGCCATAGTTCCATTGCTGCACCGCGCCGCCACTGTCTTCTTTGATGTAGAGCAGCAGTATGCCACCGGCTCTTCTTACGGTGTTGGCATCGGCAAGTTCCCGCACCAATGCGGTTGCTTTCCAATATCCTTGTTTGTGTACAGGTGGCTCCGTCAGCTGCAGCAAGAACTTCTGCGCTTCGGGAAATCGGGAATGATGGTCCAACTTGTGGATGGGGTCTTTGCCAACAGAAAGCAATACACCAGCCAGAGCCAGACAGCTGTAGGTCAGGAAATTTGGCACCCTGCGCCTGGCTTGGATTAAGTACATGTTGATGCCTGCGCCGCACAGGCAGAGGAGGAACAATAAGGGCAGCAACCACGCCTCCGTCGGGACGGTGGTTTTCAACAACTGCAGCCCTGCAAAGATGCCGGTAGCGAAAGGCAAGAGCAGGCGCAGGAAGGGCGCTGCGTGTATAAACGTCAATTCACGCGCATACTTTCACAATAGACTGCTTCAACTGATCTGCACTGTCCGTTTGCTTTTCCCACCCCAGGCGAATGAAGTGTTCCCTGTAGATGCTCAGGGCCTCTTCGGCATGTTCAGCCCTGTTCACCTGCAGGCAGAACCTTTGCCATTCATCATCTTTTCCGGAGAACAATCGATTGATGAACTCAATGCGCTTCACCAGCGGTAATGATTTATGCAAGTCGCGGGAGGCGGCTGGCGCAGCTGCAGGCGCGGTGACAGGTGGAATGATCGGAGGGGTTTCGCTTTTTGGAGGCAGTGTAGGTTCAACAGGTGTTTCTGCACGGATTTCCTGTTTGGGTGCAGGCGGGATTACTACGGTTGGCGTTGCTTCCGGAGCAGGCGGCAATGCCGGCTCGGCAGGTGCTTCCGGCAGAATTTCTATTTTGGGTACCGGTGGAATTTCCAGCACCGGTGATGTTTCTGGCGCAGGCGGAAGCACGGGCTCGGAAGGCGCCTCCGGCAATAGTTCTTGTTTTGGTGCCGGCGGAATTTCCGGCGTTGGCATTACTTCAGGAGCAGGCGGCAGCACGGGCTCGGGTTTTGACTCCACTTTGGAAACGGGTCCGGCTGGTTCAGCATGCGCTTTTGTTTCTTCGGAAGCCATCAATGCAGCTTCAATATCCAGGTCGGGAATGGGATTGCTCCAGTCTGTATGGTTGGGCTGCAGGTTGGGAACCGGCGTCCAGGGCTGTTCCTGAGGTGTTGCGGGCGGATTTGTTTCCAAGGCAGCCTCTGCTTCCGCCTCGGGTGTTTCGTTCAGTTGGTCGGAAAGCAGGTACAGGGTTGCCGCCAATTGCTTCAGTTTTTCCTTACTGTTCAAAAAAGGTGGAGATATTGTTCCCAATTCCCCGAGCAATTGTTCAATTTTCGCTGACTCGTTTCCCTCGTGCTTCATAACTGTGAAACAGCACAAAGAAACGAACAAAGAACCGACAATAGAAAACCATGAGCGATTTTACCCTGATCTACGGATGTATGTTTGCTGGGAAGAGTACCCGACTGATTGAAATATATCAGGATTACCAATATGACCCTTCTCAGAAAATTGTGGTGAAACCGCTCCTGGACAACCGCTATAATGCCCGGGGTGTAAGTACACATTCAGGCTTGTCCATCCCTGCCCAAAGGGTTATCAAACCTGAAGAAATTAGCGGACTTACCTCGGAAATGACGAAAGCCGTTTTCATTGATGAGATTCAGTTCTTTAATGTAGAAATCCTTTCTACCGTAAACTACCTGCTTTCCTTGGGTATAGAAGTGTATGGAGCAGGTCTGGATCGCGATTACCTTGGGCGTGATTTTGGACACATGCCTGCGCTGAAGGCCCTGGCGCGCCATCGAATTCAGGTGTTTGCACGTTGTTTCCAATGCGGTGCCAAAGCCGATCGAACCTATCGTGTTATTGATTCTGAAGATTTAATTCTCGTTGGCCACAGCAATGTGTATGAAGCACGATGCCAGTCGTGTTGGGAAGCCGGGCTTCCCAAGTAAAACCAGTTTCTAAACCAACAGCCAAAGCAACAGCAGCCAGTCTGCCACAAAGCGATGTATGCCGAATCTTCTGAAAGTGAGGGGCGTTTCGCGCACAATCCAGAAACCGGCTACCATAACAACGTAAATCCAAAGTGCTGATTCGGGCAAAGCCCAGGAATCCCAATAATGTGAAGCCACTTTGACGCATGCAGGTGGAACCAGCAGCAAGACGACGAATAAGGAGCGCATGTGGTCGGTAGATGAACCCGGAAACCACGAACTGTGTAACAGTCCGGTCATGCCATACTGTTGATCTCGTTCATAGTCGTACCAGGAACCCAGCAGCAGGTTGGCCAGGCATCCAAAGCCAAACAGGAAGGCCACGGCATAGGTTTGTGCTGCATCTCCCGACGCTGCAACAACCAATGTGGCAGCAAAAACTACGGCAGCCAGTACTTCCCGAAAGGGATTCAAAAACAAATAGCGCTTCCAGACAATGCCTGTAAGGTAACTTGCCGTAAGGATTGCGGGCAACAGGAGTTTACTCAGGTATTCACCCGGATGGCGCAATGAAAAGAAGGGCAACGCTAAGTAAGCAGCAACCAGGGCAGGAACAAGAATTGCTGCACCGTACACAAGACTGTTGGCATGTCGCATCCGGCGCAAATCCATGGCCAGGTCGAAGGCATACACAAATCCTAAGGCAGCGGCGCACAATAACCACCAAGAATCCGGTGCCGGGTACAACCATGTCTGGTTAAGGTGCCTGGCTCCAAGCAACACACATGCGATGCCATTGAGGGCGCTGCAGATGTTCAGGAAAACAGGTTCGCGATTCAATCTTTAACCGCAGAAATACTGCCTAATTCGGGAATGCTGCGGCGCAGCGTTTCTTCAATACCGGCTTTCATGGTCATGTCGCTCATGGCGCAGCTTCCGCAAGCACCGGTTAGACGCAAAACAACCGAAAGGTCCGGTCCCAGCTCCAACAACTCTACATCACCACCATCGGCATGCAGGTAGGGCCTGATGGTATCCAGTGCTTCGTTGATACGCTTGCTGATATCGCTGTCGTTGGCGTTCATGCTTGTGTTACAAAACTAGGATTTTTCTGTATTGTTCAGAATGCTCACATAACGCGCCACATTACCCGCCAGCTCCAGATAAGAGGCGAAAGCCGGGTGTTCCGGTGGGTAACGCGCCGATTGCGCTTCTTGTTCAAACAGGGGAATCTGCATCAGCAATGGCACGGAACCTTCTTCGGCGAGTTTTTTTCCGCCTTCCGTTCCAAACAGGTAATACCGTTTTTCAGGGGCGTCGGGCGGACTGAACCACGACATGTTTTCTACTACACCCAGCACGGTTTTTTCAATGCCCGGAACCCGGAACATGGCCATGGCGCGACGCGCGTCGGCAAAAGCCAGATCGTGTGGAGTGGTTACCATTATCACACAGGTAAGCGGAACCTGTTGCACCAGGGTGAGCTGCGCATCGCCGGTGCCGGGGGGCAAATCCACAATCAGGTAATCCAGATCGCCCCATTCGGTATCCTGTACCATTTGCCGGATGGCTGAAGAGATCATTGGGCCGCGCCATACAATGGCCTGTTTGGGATCGGCCAGAAAACCGATGCTCATCAGTTTGATGCCATCCTGTACATGCGGCACCATGATGTTTCGTCCTTCCACCTCACGCATTTCCGGTGCTTCCTGAATGCCAAAAAGGGTAGGAACTGAGGGTCCGTAAATGTCGGCATCAAGCAGTCCGGTTTTTGCACCGCTGCGCGCCAAAGCCGTTGCCAGATTCGCCGCTACGCTTGACTTGCCCACACCTCCTTTGCCGGAAGCTACGGCTATGATGTTTTTTACGCCGGGTAAAATGCCGTTCGCAGGCCGGTTGTTGCGGGTTTCGCTGCTCATCAGGATGTTGACCGTCCGCGCATCCGGAACCATCAGCCGAATGGCATTCCTGCAAGCCTGTTCAATCATGTCTTTCATCGGACAGGCCGGAGTGGTCAGCATCACGGTGAATGAAATGGCGTCACCCTGTATGTTCAAGTCGCGGATCATTCCCAGGGTCACCAGGTCTTTCTTCAAATCCGGATCATCTACCTGCCCCAGGGCATGAAATACTTGCGTTTCGGTAATCATGATGATTTTTTTCTGAAAGGTTTAGCGATGCGTTGGAAGAATCTTTTTTCAAATTCCCAGAAGAAGCGAAACTGGCCGAAAAGGTAGCCGTACATCAGCAGCATCAGGTTGTACACCGGCAGGATGATCCAATAGTAACTGTAGGTGAACCATTGGCTGTGGGCCCAGTCAAAATTGGACTTGAGCAACTGACGTAACCCCACAACGCTGCTTCCCGTGAGGGCAAATACCAATAGGATGATCCATACTTGCCGGGTTGAACCTGCGTTCCACCGCTTCTTTAGTTTTTCTGTGAATGACAATGTTGTTTTGTTTTATCAGCGTAAGAGGTAAATTTTTCCGACTTGTTGTTTGAATGAAGCATCTCCTGCACTTTCGAAGTGCTCCAGTTTTTTACCGTCTTTTCGCACGGTAACCTGGTAGAAATACACGCCATTGGCCAATCGGTCGCCAAACTGGTCAGTCCCGTCCCAACTCCATTGGCTGATGTTGTTGCCGATGTGCATCGGGCCTAGTTCATCCTGATGTACATGTTTTACCACACGGCCATCGGCGGTCATGATTTTGATGTGCACTTCATCCGGGATGTCGTTTCCGGTGAGGGTAAATACAAAACGCATCTGGGTGCTGAAGGGATTGGGATACGGGTAGAAATTCGTAACCA
>JBIKKI010000079.1:0-10094 GCA_044360435.1 Bacteroidia bacterium | reverse complement strand
AGCCTGAGTGCGCATAAAATGATCTTCAAGAAGCCCGGCCAAGTGTCGGGCTTCCTGCGTTTTGGGGTTGATTTATGATGAATTCTAAAGGATTTTTCTTCAAAAAGATTCCCTAATCATTTCCAAAGAATATATCCAAGACCCAGTGGAATATGCTTCCACCGGAGTTCATAGCCTGCAACGTTTCTCTGTCCGGAACACTAAGCGCGTCATGCCTGAATAAAAAAAGCAATAGCATTATTCAACTTCAATTAAATGCTGTATCAGTTCAGTAAGTATAGCAATATCACCTTGAATTGTACCTTGCATGTATCGCTCATATACACTCCGATTGTCCGGTGGATTCAGATTTAAATGAAATCCTTTTTCTGAAGCTAATGCTCTAATGAATTCGCGTTGCGTGCGTCCATTTCCCTCTCTGAATGGATGCAGGTAGTTGATGTGATCAAGTATTGCAGCCAATAATTCAGATAAGCGTTTAGTATTGTCTTTGGGAATCAATTTAAATTCCCTGATGAGTGAATCTATATAACTAAAAGCAGTATCAAAATATGAGACAGGGAAAAACTGTTTACCTGCTTTGCTGATTTCAACGATTCTTTTCCGACCAGCCCAATGGTAAATATCCTGAAATAAATATTTATGGATTTGAAAAAGACTATCTATCCCTCTGATACTAATGGGGTTTTCATAAAGTTCCTGTAGCCGCTTTGTTACAGAACTGCTCTCAACGAAGCGTAATACTTCCGCATCGGTAATATTCTGTAGATTTCTTAAAACACCTGTTTCTGGGTCAAAATAGATGCTATCAGGATCTATATACCTGTATTGATCAGACATAAGCCCTATCTTCCGCCAACTTCACCAATTCACTCAGCGAAATTTTACCGCTCACATAGTCTCGGATTATCTCAATTCCTTTCGGTGTAGGTATAAACCCTTCAAACATATTGCTGCCTAGAGCATAAGCGGTGCCTTCAAGGGTTCTTAAGTCTGAAAATTTCACCCCCATGATGGTCAGATTACTCCGGTCAATTTCAATTGCGTGAAACATACTTTCTTGTGGTGAGTTGTTACAAATTTACACCCATTTCAAGCTGCATACCGTTCCAATGCCTTTCCAAAACAGCCAAATATGGATTTTATTGATCATGCTGCGACAAGATATTGAATCGATAGATCCGAATACGCTCAGTTTAAGTAAGGATTCCATGAACTCATGTTGAAATTTAAGTGTGCGGCACCATAGAACGAAGCCCACATTCTACGCATTCGGCTACACCTCGGAACCATTTATTATTTCAGCACCGTCAGGGAGCCCGATATTCGGTGGGGCTTCCCAAATGAATCCACGGCATACAGCATAAACACAAACACGCCCTCGGGCACCGGCCTGCCTTGTACTTCGCCGTTCCAACCGAATTCAGGGTCGGCAGATTCAAACAGCTTTTCGCCCCAACGGCTGAATATCTTCAGGCTGTAGGTGCGAAAGGTGCAGCCCTTATGCATCGGCAGGAACACATCATTCTGCCCGTCGCCATTGGGTGTGAAGGCATTGGGAAGCTGCAGGTAACAGGCGCAATCCACGACATAAACTTGCACTGAGTCATCCAGATCGCCGCAGGCGTTGGCAATCCTGACCCGATACAAGCCGGGCTGCGACACCATCCTGCGCGGCGTCAATGTCGCGTCGTCGCGCCACGTGGCATCCGGGCCTGCATCCAGGGTGAGGCTGTTTCCGGCACACAATGCCATACTGTCGGGGAACACGGGCTGCGGCTTGGAACTGCGCGTAATATGGATCGTATCGCGGCCTGCACATCCATCCTTAAAAACCTCCACGGAATACACGCCGCTGCGACTTACTTCCAACAGCGCGTTCCTACTGCCATCCGACCAGCGTACAGAATCGAAACCTGTACCCGAACTCAGGAAAAATGCCTGCGTATGGCAAAGGATGGTATCGCTTCCCAGCTCCGGAACTGGCCGGGTTTTGAAGTTTACTTCCACAGAATCTATGTGCGTGCAGGAACCATAGCGCAGGCTGTAATAATAGGTTCCGCGTTCGCGGATTCGTTGTACGGGCTCAGACAGGGTATCCGCAAAGCGGCGGTAGAAATCCATTTGTGGAAGCGGCGCAGCAAAGGAATCGCCGGCGCAAAGGCTCGTATCGGCATTGACGAATGGCGGTTTGCGCTGCCCCACGCGAATGGAGTCGAGGTAAACACATCCGTTGCTTTCCGTTTGAAGACGGAAAGTTCCCGGTTGGCGTACCAGAAAGGTTTTACCTGTGGAAGCATCAGGCCAGCGGTATTCATCAAAATTCGCTTTCGTGCAGAGCAGCAGACTGTCGCCGGGGCAAATGAGGGTATCGCGAAACGGGAACAACGAATAGTCTGTACTTTTTATCTGAATAAATCTTGCCACGGTATCCTTCCCCAGATAGCCATAAAAAACCACCCGCACGCTGTAAGTTCCGGGTGTCCTAAAGCGGTATTCAAAACTTCTGCCGCTCACTCGATGCAGCACAAGCGCGGCATTGGCCGAATCCGTGATTTCCCATCGTATGGAATCTGCAGCGATGTTGTTGGTTCTGAATAGGGTAGTTCCATCAGGACAAATGCGATGGGTGAAGGCGGGAAGTTTTACAGCAAATGCAGGAAGTCCAACCAAAGTGGTTTTCCCGTTCAGTTCAAAGGCATGTTCCTTAAATCCACTTTGCAGTCCCGGTAAATTAGGTTGGGCCAGTACGTGTAAAGAGGTTTTGCCATATTCCGAGAAATACACTTTGCCATCCGGCCCCAAGAGCATGGCGAATATTCTGATACCAAGGGGTGAGACCCTGGTTTCCGTGGCCTGTATCAATGAATCATCTGCTACAGTTAAATCATATTGCCATACGGCGCCATTCCCTGCATAGCTTCCCGTATACAAATGCCTGCCATCCGGAGAAAAAGCCACACCATAGATACGTGCTTTCCCTTCAGCCAGAATGCACTTGAGTTTCATGGTACCGCTGACACGATCAAAACTAAACAGCTGCAATTTGTTATCCATGGCTTCAGCCAAAAGTCGGCCATCCGGAGAAGGAACCAGATAACCAATCTGGGCCATATTGTTGTTGTGCATGGCTCCGGCTTTTATAAAGCGCGGCTCATGCTGCAGGCCGGTATCGCGCAAGGTCCACACCATGAAAGAATCGCTGAATTTGTTCACAGAAGCGCAATGTCCGATAATCCAATAGGTATCACCGCTGAGGTTTGGAATGGCCGCCAATTTTTCTGAACCGCGGTTTGCAATCTGCACCGGCTCCTGAACTACATCGCCCAAGCCATTATTTTCCCGCATATCCACCACCGCGTATTGAATTCCCGGATCCGGCGACTCAGTAGCAGCAGTGGTGAACACATAATACCGATCATCATTTCCGGGTTGGGGCACAATCAGGGCGGACATCGTTGAACTTGGATGGCCCTTCATTCCAGAACCATTGGGCATGCGGTTGTGGTTCCGGTCCCAAATGCTAACTCCGTCTGTGTAAAACAGCAGTTGCCCGCTTTCGTCGCTGAATGCACTGCAGCCCTCAATCGTATTTAATTTCCCACCGCTCACATTATTCGGCATGCCACCGTTGAAATTCAGTCCGGCATATTCGCCAAAAAACCAATGGTTGTTGTGCTGGGCCTGCAGGCCATTCAGACTTGAAGTTAAGGCCAATACAATACACCGAAACAACTGGCTATGGGCAAGTTCTCTCAGCGTGTTGCGGTATGATTTCCAGCCTGACAAAAACAGTGTTTGATGCAATTTAATGGAAATATACGGGTAAGGGTTTACCCGGAATAAACATCCTTGATGCCTGAGGAAAAATCTCCTGTTTTTGCGCATGCATCATGCAATTGCCAAATGTGACTGCAGTTACCGTTCGGCACCCGCAATCATCTTCAACTTTGTAGTTCGAAACCATACACCTGACTCCCATGAACCGCACAAAGCAATTCTTCATGACCCTGACCTTTCCGGCGCTGATGCTGATGGCTGCCCAAAGTTCATGCAGGCCTGCGGCTCAGGGAACGGCAAACAATTCCAAACAAGAAATCAATCAAAACATAGATACCATGAACACCATCATCGTTGACGTACGCACCCCCGAAGAATGGCAATTCGACGGCCATGCTCCATGCAGTGTAAACTATCCCCTCGGACCGGTATTTGAATCAAAAATCGACAGCCTGAAGGCTTATGACAAGGTGATTGTTGTATGCCGCAGCGGCGGTCGGGCCTCCAGTGCCAAGATGATGCTGGAACAGGCCGGCATCCGCAATGTAGAAAATCTGGGTCCCTGGCAGAATGTATCTTGCAACTAAAAGTAAAACATGAACTTTTACGATTGGATCATCCAACCCTGGCCCTGGTACGTGGCCGGTCCTTTGATTGGGCTCACCGTGCCGGCCTTGCTTATTCTGGGCAACAAATCCTTCGGCATTTCTTCCTCCCTGCGCCACATCTGCGCGGCATGTATTCCGGCGGGAATCCCGTTTTTTAAGTACAACTGGAGGAAGGAAATCTGGAACCTGTTTTTCGTGGGTGGCATTCTGGCTGGTGGCATGATAGCCGCACAACTGCTTGCAAGTCCGGAACCTGTGCAGGTACATCCCAAACTGGCCTCCGAACTGAGCAGCTACGGCATCAACGATTACAATGGTTTGGTTCCTGCTGATCTGTTCAACTGGAGCACATTGTTCAGCCTCAAAGGACTGATCATGATGGTGCTCGGCGGATTTATGATTGGCTTCGGCACCCGCTATGCCGGAGGCTGTACCAGTGGTCACGCCATCATGGGCATCTCCTCGCTGCAGTGGCCTTCCGTGATTGCCACCTGCTGTTTTATGGCCGGTGGATTCCTCATGGCCAATGTCATCCTCCCCTTTATTCTTTCATTGTAATCAATTATGGAAACACAAAACAAGAATACCGATTTTGAAGTGCGTTCGCTGGACACCATGTGTGTGAACGACAGCGAGCTGCAACACCCCTGGTGGTATAACCTGAAATACAGTGTGGTAGGCATCCTATTCGGAATCATATTCGTGAAGGCAGAAATCGTAAGCTGGTTTCGCATTCAGGAAATGTTCCGGTTGCAGTCTTTCCACATGTACGGTGTGATTGGAAGTGCCATCGCCGTGGGCATGCTGAGCATCTTCATCATCCGGAAACGGAACATCAAAACCATTTACGGTGAAGCCATTGAAATCCATCCGAAGCCCTTCAACAAGGGGCAGATTTACGGCGGTTTGCTGTTCGGCCTCGGCTGGGCGATTACCGGAGCCTGCCCCGGCCCGTTGTTTGCCCAAATTGGCACGGGTGCCACGGTGATTGCCGTAACCCTGCTCAGTGCCATCGCAGGAACCTGGTTCTACGGGCTGATACGGGAAAAGCTTCCTCATTAAACATCCATGAATCATCCGGAAGTAACCCGTCAGTTGTTCCGTGGACTGCGTGTACTGCTTGTGCTGATGCTGGGCGTTGGCTTTGGAACCTTGTACATCGGAAGATTGCTGTTTCTGCCGCACAATCAGTTGGCAGAGACAGCGCCGGACAGTGCAACCGCCGCGCCGGAGGCACCAGCAGCTTCCTACTGGACGGCACCCAATCCGGAACAGATTGACGATGCAGCACTGAAATCACTGGTACTTTACGGAAAGGAACTGATTACCCATACCGCGAAATACCTGGGTCCGCAAGGTTCGGTGGCACATGGCAGCAACGGGCTGAACTGCCAGAACTGCCATCTGGATGCCGGCACCAAAGTTTTTGGCAACAACTACGGATCTGTGGCATCCACCTATCCAAAATTCCGGGCGCGAAGCGGCAGCATGGAAGACATCTACAAACGGGTGAACGACTGCTTTGAACGCAGCCTGAACGGAACCGCACTCGACACCAACAGCAAAGAGATGCAGGCCATAGCGGCCTACATCCGCTTTCTGGGAAAGGATGTTTCCAAAGGAAATAAAGCGGAAGGCTCCGGATTAAAAGAGCTGGCATACCTGGACCGGGCAGCCGATCCTTCCAAAGGAAAAACGGCCTATACCGCCAAATGCCAAAGCTGTCACCAGGCCAACGGAGGCGGAACCCTTAACCCGGATGGTAACGAATACACCTATCCGCCTTTATGGGGGAAGCAAAGCTATAACGATGCCGCAGGCTTGTACCGCCTGAGCAACTTCGCCCGCTTCATCAAATACAACATGCCGCTGGGCGTGGACCATCAAACCGCACAGCTGAGCGACGAAGAAGCCTGGGACATCGCTGCCTATGTTAATGCACAGGAACGCCCGCACAAAGCGGTTCCTAAAGACTGGCCGGATGTTTCCAAAAAACCGGTGGATCATCCTTTTGGCCCTTACAGCGACGCCTTCTCCGAAACACAGCACAAATACGGCCCCTTTAAACCCATAGTGGCCGCAACCAAGAAATAATTCCCGAAAAAACAGCCTATGGCACAAAAACGACGCGACTTCATCAAAACCATCGGAGCCCTCGGCGCAGCAGCCGGAGTGTTGAGTCCGGCAGGCACACTGGATGCTGCCGAAACGCAACACAACGACCTGCGCAAGGAAGGTCCGGTCACGCTGGACATCCTGCAAACCACCGATGTGCACTGCCAGATTCATCCCCACGATGAATTGTTCTGGGAACAGGATCGCGCCGTATTCCGCAAAACCGGTGGCTATGCCCATCTGGCTTCTTACTTCAAAAAAGCGCGTAAAAAGAATCCCCATACCCTGTTGGTGGATACCGGCGACATGTTTCAGGGCAGCGAGCTTTCGGTGAAAACCACCGGAAAAGCAATGGTTCCGCTGCTCAACGAGCTTGGTTATGATTTATACCTTCCCGGCAACTGGGAAGTGATTTATTACAAGAAGGCCATGCAAACCCTGATGGGCGGACTGAATGCGCCGAAGGTTTGCGCCAACATGTACCACGATGCCGGTGATGGAAAAAAAGGTGAACTGATCTTTCATCCCTATTACATCTGGCATGTGGCCGGTGTGAAAATCGGCATCCTGGGATATACCGATCCGCTGGTGCCCATCAGGCAATCGCCCAACTATTCCAAAGGAATCATCTATACCAAACCGGAAGAAAACCTCGCCCACTATATCGATGTGCTGCGCAACGATGAAGGCTGCGCCTGCGTGCTGATGCTGGCCCACCTCGGATTGTCGCAGCAGATTCATCTGGCCAACCTGCCGGAATGTAAAGGCGTGGATTACATTCTGGGTGGCGATACCCACGAACGGGTGCGCAAGCCCATTCAGGGTACTTATGCCAAAGTGGTTGAACCCGGAGCCTTCGGCTCTTTTGTGGGGAAACTCAGCCTGACCATTGAAAACGGCAAAGTGGTGAAAGATGAATATGTGCTGGAAGAAATCACCACTGACCGCTATAAAGCCGATCCGGAAATGGAACAACTGATTCGGGCCAATGAAGCACCGTTCCTCGGCGACATCAACCGGATTGTGGGCTACAGCAGCATTCCGTTGTACCGCTACTTTGTCATCGAAAACCCCATCGACACCATGATTCTGGATGCGTTACACTGGCGGCTGCCGGAAACAGCCATCGTGCTGTCGAACGGATTCCGTTTTTGTCCTCCGCGCGCCACTCCCGACCAAACCGGCAACATCCCGATTACCGAGGGTTACATCTTCGACATGCTTCCGGTGGACAGCACCGTGCGTACCGGCACTGTGACTGGCAAACAGCTCAAAGACTGGCTGGAGAAAGAGCTGAACAACGTTTTCGCCAAAGATGCCTCCAAACGCTTTGGCGGCTGGGTCATCAAGTTCAAAGGCATGTCGGTTAAATTCAAGGCCTTCGCCGAAAACGGAAGCCGGGTTCAGGAAGTGCTGGTTGGCGGAGAAGCGCTCGATGAAACCAAAACATACAGCATTGCTGCCTGCGAACGCGACGGCGATCCTGCCGATATGCTTTGCCGCATGCGCAACGTAGCATCGGTGCAGAATACACCATATACCCTGCATCAGGTGATGCGCGATTACCTGCACACGAATCCACTGGTAACGCCCACACCTCCGGGCAATGCCATTGCCCTCGATGCGCCTTCCACCCTGCTCACCCAGGTTTATGGCGTAGATTATCAATTCCGTTAAACATCAAACCACACCTCATGAACAAGTTTAAAAATCTGCTGCAACTGAGTTTATTGTTGCTGACCCTGACCGGCATTCCATCCGCACAGGCCATACCCGAAACCAAACCCAAGCCACACCGCATCATCTTCCAGATGGTGAGCGGCGATACCCTGTCGCATAAGGCCCTGATGAAGCAATTGCAGAACATCACCTCCGTAGCGCCGACGACCCAAATTGAAGTGGTGTGCCACGGCCCCGGACTGAATATGCTCACCAACGACAAAAGCGTTGTCAGTCAACAACTGAACACCATGCTGGGCAAAGGCATCGCCTTTTACGCCTGTGAATTTTCCATGCAGGAACGGAAGGTGGAAAAGGAACGCATCCTGCCCGGCATCGGATTCGTAAAGGCCGGGATTATAGCTATAGTGGAAAGGCAAGAGCAAGGTTGGAGCTACATCAAAGCAGGGTTTTGAATAAATTGCTTTCCCATTTGCTGCGTTATGGTGCGGCGTTTTTTGTATTGCTGTCATTGACGGGCTCATTGACTGCACAACACCAGGAGTTGCAAGAGCGTCCGGCATTATGGCGCGGTCATCAACAACAGCACAGCGATTCTGATGCTTTGGTCCAATACTTCAAGGCAGGTCAGTTTCATGGACATTTCCGAAGCTTTTTCAGTGCTACCGACAATGGACATGGCCTGAGCGATTATCAGGCAATGGCCGCAGGCGGAGGTATTCGCTTTGAAAGCAAGTCCTGGAAAGGGTTTCAGTTTGGCGTAAGCGGTTTTTACATCTTTCATGTGTTTTCCAACAATCTGGCCAAACCCGATCCGATTACCGGCCAGGGCAACCGTTACGAGGTTGGACTCTTCAACCAGGAAGATCCGGGCAGCCGCCACCATATTGACCGATTGGAAGAGTTCTTTGTGAAGTACAGCAAGGGAAAAAGCCATATTGCCTTTGGCAAGCAACTCATCAATACCCCATTCATCAACCTTCAGGATGGCCGTATGCGCCCAACAGGTGTGGATGGCGTTTGGGGTGAACTATACACAGGCAAAAAGCTGAACCTTCAAGGAGGCTGGATATATGCACTTTCACCGCGAGGCACCGTTCATTGGTACCACGGAGGTAAGTCCATAGGTATTTACCCCACCGGGCTGAACCCGGACGGAACACCTTCCCGCTATGCGGGAAACCTGCACAGCAAGGGCGTGGGCATGCTGGGTTTGGATTACAAACCTTCGGCATCGTTCAATATGCAACAGTGGAATATGTGGATTGAAGGTGTTTCCTATTCTGCCTTGGCACAGGCAAATTTTCAGAAAAAACTGCCCGGAAACAGACAGCTCGGCGCTTCCCTGCAAGCCATAACCCAACATGCGCTGGGCACCGGCGGAAATGATGATCCACAGAAAACCTACATGACACGGGGCGCCCGTTCGATCACCCTTGGTGCAAAAACCAGTTACCGTACCGGCCCCTGGGAACATAGCCTCAACTACAACCGCATCACGGCTGTTGGTCGTTACCTTGTTCCACGTGAATGGGGACGGGATCCCTTTTTCACCTTTTTACCCAGAGAACGAAATGAAGGATTGGGCGATGTGCATGCATTGGTGCTGAGAAGCGGCTGGACTTCCCAAAACAAAGCCATCAAATACAACCTGGGTGGCGGTTATTACCGGCTTCCCGACGTGCGCAACACGCGCCTCAACAAGTATGGCATGCCCAGCTATATGCAGCTCAACAGCGACCTGCGCTACCATTTCCGAAAAGGATTTCTGCAGGGCCTGGATGCCCAACTTCTGGTGGTGGTGAAACGCAATGCAGGCGAAACCTATCAGAACCTGAAATATGTATTTAATAAAACCGATATGGTTTTATACAACTTCATCTTGAACTACCATTTCTGAAGGAAGAAATG
>JBIKKI010000078.1:0-10098 GCA_044360435.1 Bacteroidia bacterium | reverse complement strand
AGCCGGGGTGAAAACCGCAGATCTTGTGGTGGAAGCTGCCACAGAACAGCTGGAAATCAAGCTGCAATTGTTCCGCGAACTCGACATGCATGCACCGGCGCACTGCATCCTGGCCACCAATACCAGCAGCATCAGCATCACGAAAATTGCAGGCGTCACCGGCCGTCAGGATAAAGTGGTGGGCATGCACTTCATGAATCCGGTTCCGGTGATGAAGCTGGTGGAAGTGATTGCCGGGTTCAATACCAGCAAGGAAGTCACCGAAACCATCATCACGCTCAGCAAAAACATTGGCAAAGTTCCGGCCCTGGCCAACGATTATCCGGGATTCATCGCCAACCGCATCCTCATGCCGATGATTAACGAAGCCATCAGCAGTTTGTATGAGGGTGTTGCCGGTGTGGAAGAAATTGATACCATCATGAAGCTCGGAATGGCACATCCCATGGGGCCCTTGCAACTGGCAGATTTCATCGGACTCGATGTGTGCAAAGCCATCCTTGAAGTGCTGCACGACGGCTTCGGAAATCCCAAATATGCGCCATGTCCCTTGTTGGTGAATATGGTTGCTGCCGGAAACCTGGGTGTGAAGAGCGGCAAAGGATTCTACGATTACAGCCACGGCGGAAAAGAATTGGTGGTGTCCTCCAATTTCGCTGCACGCAACACCTGAGCAGTTTGTTCCGGCGGTTCACGCTGCGCGGAACTGCAACAACAGCAGCAAGGTTGACCTTTCCGAACAGGATTCAATCCTGGTTTCCCTTATGCACATGGGTCTGAACACGTAGGGCTGCCCCAAGGTTTTGGGCTGTATGGACGGTCAAAAGCAGCAGGGGAGGCAAAGCGCAATTTTGGCATATATTTGCGGCCCGATTTTGGGAGAACTATATCCGCATGAAATTATCTCAATTCAAATTTGATCTGCCCTCCAACTTTGTGGCTCAGGAGCCTCTGGGCACGCGCCACGACAGCAAGTTGATGGTTATTCACCGGAAAGAAGGAAAGATCGAGCACCTGAAGTTCCGTGATGTGTTGGACATCTTCAATGAAGACGATGTATTCGTGGTGAACAACACCAAAGTGTTTCCCGCGCGGATGTACGGAAACAAGGAAAAGACCGGCGCTCAGATTGAAGTGTTCCTGCTTCGTGAGCTGAACAATGAATTGCGTTTGTGGGATGTGCTGGTAGATCCGGCGCGTAAAATCAGGGTTGGCAATAAGCTGTACTTCGGCAACGACGAGCTGGTGGCAGAAGTGGTGGACAATACTACGTCCCGCGGAAGAACCATTCGTTTCCTGTTTGACGGCAACGACGAAGAGTTCTCCAAAATGGTGAAGAAGCTCGGCGAAACGCCCATCCCGAAATACATCGAACGTCCGGTGAAGGCAGAAGACGAGCAGTGGTATCAGAGCATTTTCGCCAAGAATGAAGGCGCAGTTGCTGCGCCGGCTGCTCAGCTGCACATCACCAAAGAGCTGATGATGCGTCTGGACATCAAAGGAATCAAATTCGCAGAAATCACCCTGCACCTGGGACTGGGTGCCTTCCGTCCGGTAGAAGTGGAAGACCTCACCAAGCATAAGATGGATTCGGAGTTTTACTCTATTGATGAAACCTGCGCGGCCATTGTGAATGAAGGTTTGAAGAAGAAGAAGAACATCGTTGCGGTTGGCAGCAGCACCGTTCGTGCCATGGAAAGCAGCGTGAGCGCTTCGCGTACACTGAATCCCAGTGCCGGCTGGACGGATAAATTCATTTTCCCGCCTTACGAAGTGGCCATTCCGAATGCGTTCATCACCAACTTCCACCAGCCTGAATCGCCGTTGTACATGATGGCTACCGCTTTTGGTGGTTATGATTTGATTCTGGAAGCATACAAAGAAGCGATGAAGAAGAAGTATCGTTTCCTGTGCTACGGAGATGCCATGCTGATCCTTTAAGGTTCCGCAGGTATTTTGGTTCAAGGGTCAATTTTTTCAATATTCCTGCGTTAGTGCAGGTACCTTCGTATGGCAATGACTAGAATTTTATGGGCAGACGATGAAATCGATCTGCTGAAGCCCCATGTGTTGTTTTTGAAAGGCAAGGGCTATGAAGTGCATACCGTGAATAATGGCCGGGAAGCCATTGCTTTATGCAAGCGAGAGGATTTTGATATTGTATTTCTGGATGAACACATGCCTGGCATCAGCGGACTTCAGGTGCTTCAGGAAGTGAAGGCGGTGAAGCCGGATGTTCCTGTGGTAATGATTACCCGCAGCGAGGAAGAACACATCATGGAGCAGGCCATTGGCAGCAAAATTGCCGATTACCTCATCAAGCCGGTGAATCCCAATCAGATTCTGCTGGCCATCAAAAAGAATCTTGATGAACGCCGCCTGCAAAGCCAAACCACCATGCAGCGCTACCAGCAGGAGTTCATGGAAATCGGCAATTTGGTGGGCGGTCGCCTGGATATGGAAGGCTGGAAGCAGGTGTACCGCAAACTGGTGCATTGGGAACTGGAACTGGCCGCTGCCGGAGAACAGGCCATGAAACAGGTGCTCGACACACAATGGACCGATGCCAACCGCAGTTTCAGCAAGTTCATTTCCGAACATTACCTTTCGTTCCTGCAAGCCAAAGGCGATGAAGGGCCGGTGATGAGCCACAGCCTGATGCGGCGATTGATTCTGCCCGAACTTCAGGGTCCTGATCCGGTGTTTTTCATCCTGATTGACAACCTGCGTTTTGACCACTGGCGCAGCATCGCTCCGCTGGTTCGGGAACGATTCCGCCAGGAAGAGGAAGATTTATACCTGAGCATCCTGCCGACCACCACGCAATACTGCCGGAATGCCATTTTCTCAGGCATGATGCCTTCGGAAATCGAAAAGCGCTTCCCGGATAAATGGAGCAATGATGAAGATGAAGGCGGACGGAATCAGTTTGAAGATTTCTTCCTGGAAGATTTTTTCAAACGTCTGCGCCGCGAAGTGAAATGCTCTTATACCAAGGTTACCAATCTTCAGGGGGCCAAGGATTTGGTAGATGCCATTCCCAACCTCATGCACAACAAGTTCAATGTGATTGTGTACAATTTCGTTGATACGCTGAGTCATGCCCGAACCGACAGCCATGTGGTGCGCGAACTGGCCGAAGATGAAGAAGCCTACCGCAGCCTCATGGTGACCTGGTTCAAACACGCTCCGCTGTGGGAAGCGATGCAGCGGATTTCTGAAAAAAGTGCCAAGGTGATCATCAGCACAGACCACGGCTCGGTGCGGGTGAAAGATCCGGTAAAAATTGTGGGCGACCGCAATACCACCACGAACCTGCGCTACAAACAGGGTAAAACCTTGTCGTACAATCCTAAGGAAGTTTATGAAATCAAAAAGCCGGAGGCTGCATTTCTGCCCCGCCTGCACATGAGTTCAAGCTGGGTTTTTGCCAAAGAAGCAGATTTCTTCGCTTACCCCAACAACTACAATCACTACGTGAATTATTACAAGAATACCTTCCAGCACGGCGGCATCAGCCTGGAAGAAATGTTGATTCCGTTCATCATCCTGGAGGCAAAATGAGGCAGTTGCCCTTCCACATCAGCGGGGAAGGAGCTGCCGTAATTTCGGAAGTGGCTGCATCCATCCTGGAGTACATTCCGGAGTACCGCATCATTGCCTTCAGCGGAACCCTCGGCGCAGGTAAAACCACGCTCATTCAGGAGTTGTGCCGGCAGATGGGTGTGCAGCACGCGGTGAACAGCCCCACTTTTTCGCTGGTGAATGAGTACCGTGCCGGCGATGAAACGATATACCACTTCGACTGGTACCGCATCAACGATCCCCAAGAGTTGTTGGACATTGGCATCTACGAATACCTCGACAGCGCGAATGTATGCCTGATTGAATGGCCTTCGCAGGCGGAAATGCTGTTGGAAGGGATGCCGGTACTGAAGGTCAACATCAGCCATGCGGCTCATGGACGCAGCTATGAGTTGGGCACCTGAAGCTTAAATCTGTCCGTAGGTAAACGGGCTTTGGAACCGATCCCACAGCGGTAGTTTTTGGTCCTTGTCGGAAACCAAAGCCTCTTCGCTGCGCCACGGAATACCCACATGCGGGTCGTCCCAACGCAGACCGCCTTCCGTTTCCGGATGGTAATAATCGCTGCATTTATAAGAGAAAACGGTTTGGTCTTCCAGGGTTTGGAATCCATGGGCAAAGCCTTTCGGGATGAAGAGCATCAGGAAATTGCTGCCGCTTAATTCCACGGCAAAGTGTTGTCCGTAGGTAGGCGAGCCTTTCCGCACATCAACGGCTACATCGAGTACGGCCCCGGAAATCACACGCACCAGCTTGTCTTGCGCCGCAGGCGCAGCCTGGAAATGCAGTCCGCGCAATACGCCTTTCTGCGACAAACTTTGGTTGTCCTGCACGAAAGGAACGCGAATGCCCAGCTGTTCCAGCGCTTTTTGGCTGAAACTTTCGAAGAAATAACCGCGCGCATCGCGGAACACCCTGGGTTCAATCAACAAAAGTCCGGGCAGTGGTTCTTCAATAATCCTCATCGTTTTTTCAGGTATTGGCTTGAATATTGTATGTGTAACTTTGCGCAAATAACGTACATCTGAAACATGGAAAACCGAAGCAACTTCCCGGCTCAGGAAAAAGACAAAAAGAGCAGAGTGCTGTTGTACTCGATTATTGGGGTTCTGCTTACCCTGAACCTTGGTCTGCTGTATATGTGGAGGAAGGGTGATAAAGACAAAACGCAGGTTCAGGGCCAGCTGGTTACCGAACAGAAAATCAACATGGAGAAAGAGCGTTTGTTGATGGATGCCCGGTCCTTATTGGCAAAATATCAGGCCGACAGCGTGCAGCTGGCCAGCAAAAATGTGACCATCAGCGCAGAATTGTCTGCCAAGAAAGAAGAGCTGAGCCGCCTGGTTGCCAAGATGCAGCGCGAAAAGAATTCCAGCGAATCAGACAAGCGCGACCTCAAGAAGAAGATTGAAGAGATGCAGGCTTACATTGCCAAGCTGGAACAGGAAAATACCGAACTCAAGGAGATCAACAACAAGTTGGAGCTGAACAATCAGGCGCAGAAAGAGGAATTGACGGCTGCAGCCCAGAAAAATGCCACTTTGCAAAAGGAAGCTCAGCGCCTGAAATCCATTGCCGAGCGCCTGAAGGCCGCGTCTATGCGCGTGGATGCCATGAAGAAGAAATTCATGAGTGAAAAAGAAGGCACAACCGACAAGGCCGGATCTGCAGAAGTGTTGCGCATCATCATGAAGGTGGCTGAGAATAATGAAGCGGCTGAAGGTCCGCGCACACTTTACGTGAAGGTAACCGGTCCCGAAGGTGTAACCATCGCCAATCCCGGCAATGAATCCGGCAAGATGATGTACGACGGAAAAGAAAGCCTGTACACGTATTCCATTCCCTTCGTATTTGAGCGTTCCGAAAAGGAATTCACCTCGCGCTGGAAGCCCCTCAATGGCTTCAGAAAAGGCAATTACAACATCGAAATTTACACGGAAGGGTACATGATTGGCTCTGCCAAGCTGAACCTGAAATAATCTTGTCCGCAAGGCAACAAGGCAGCCCGTTAGCGATGACGGGCTGTTTTGTGTTTAGCTCTAGCCATGAAACTGCACTTGAACATGAGGCAACAAACCAGGGTGGTGGTGTTGGGAAGTATATTGCTTCAGCTGCTGGTTACCGTGGTGAAACCCGGAATCCTAGGCCATTGGTTGGGGCCTTTGGTTTCTTTGGCGGCGGCCATCGTTCCGTTTTGGTATATCGGCAGGCAGCATTTGGTGGCGCGGCCTGTCACTGCTTCGGTTCCTGTTCCGTGGCTCACGCCGGGCCTGTTTCTGGCGATGGTTGCAGGTTTGTTCTGGTATGCCGGCGTGGTTGATGCCTACCTGCTCGACGCCGCGCACAGCGACGTGATTCCAACCGTGCAGCTGTTTGTGCAACGCTTGCTCACCGGTGCCGTTCCGTATGATACCATCACCGAATTTGGCTATTACCTCGCCCCGACTTATTTGCCCATGCATTGGTTGCCCTTTGTGGTTTCTGAATGGTTCGGAATGGATGCCCGCGTGTGGTCGCTGATTCTTTTTTACGTGTTCGCGCTGGTGTTCATCCGCCCTTTGCAGCTTTCGGCAACGCAGCGGCGCACCGCAACCATGCTTTCCTATGGGCCTGTTCTGTTCATGTTGCTCTTGCTGTTGTTTCAGCGGGATGACATGGGCTATTCTATTGAACTCCTGCTGGCCGGATATTATCTGTTGTTTTGCCGCAGCCTCAAAACCATCAATCCCTGGCTGGCAGCAGCAGCACTGGTGTGCATTTTATTGAGTCGCTTTTCCCTGGTTTTATGGTTGCCCCTGGCCGTTGTGGTGTTGTGGCAGCAACGCGGATTTCCGTTCATTCTGAAGGTGGGCATTCCCGTGCTGTCGGGGATTTTGTTGCTCTATGTACTTCCATTTCTGCTGGAACGGCCACAATCTTTTATGAACGCACAGGATTATTATGCCCTGGCCGCGCATAAGGAATGGTCCGGACAAGCCTGGCAGCAAGCCGGTGATGATCCGTTTCAAATCAGCAGAGGCCTTGGATTTGCTTATTGGTGCTATCGACTGGTGCCGGGTGCGCTTGCCGAACGTATAGAAGTGGTGCGGTTGCTGCACCTGTGCATGTCCTTGCTCACGGTCGCCGTGTTCATCTGGCTGTATTTCCGAAGCTACCGTGCGAAGATGCCGCTTCCGGTATTTCTGATGGGCAGCCTGCACGTGTATTTGTGGGTGTTTACCTTGTTCATTCAGGTTCCATACCCGTATTTGTTCTTCATTCCACTGGCGGTAAGTTTGGCCTGGACGGCCGAAGTAACCCTTGCCTATACGGTGGAAGCAGCACCGGATCAAAACAGGTAACGCGCTTCAACACGTCCATTGTGGATGGTGTTCAGATCGGCAATTTTTCTTCCTTCATAACCAAAGTCAATTTGTACATGGTCTCCGGTTTTCATGCGCAGGGCCATGTTCCATCTGAGGTTGTTGCCCGGCTGAAGTCCGCGCAGCACGTCAAAAGCAGCAGGTCCGCCGAGCGGTCCGAGAAATTCGATGCGGCTGTAGGATAAAGACGCTTCCATGTTGCTGCTGCCAAACACGCCAAGCTGACATTCAGATCCGGCATCCCATTGTGATCCGCTGCGCAAGCTGTTGTCGGTAAAGTGGAACGGCAGGTATTTACCGAACAGGCTGATGCGGAAATTCCGCAGGCCATTGTACGTAATCTTTTCTTCAATGCTGTATTGCCGGAAGGCGTAATTGTTGGCTTCGAAGAAGTCGGAGCGCGCTCCGGTTTCACTGAGTTCCAGAAATTGATTCCACAGCCAGGGGCCGGAGCCCGAGTAACGGAGCGTACTGATGTGCCGGCTGTTCTTTCTGCGCTCATTGCCATTGCCGAGTAAGGAGTTCTGTTCTTGTTTCTGAAACGTGTATTCCAGGGAAAGCCGCCCTTCGTATTTATTGTAGAACAGGCTGTGCCGGTGCATGGCCCTGCCGGATAAATAGGAGCCGTTTGCAGATTCACGGAACAAGGCCTCCGGCAGCAGTGAAGCCCAGAGGCGGCTGTTGTTGTTCTTTCCGCTGAATACAAAGCTGTGGCTGCTGCTGAACCTTTGAAAGGCCTTCCAGGTTTCCGGAGCGCTTACTTCAGCATTCAGGGTATAATCGTTGTTGCGCGTTTCTACAAAGTCGGGAAGGGGCAGCAGCAGGCGTATGAATCTGGCCTGGTCTCGGAATACCGCGGGTTCGAATTCATTCTGTTCCTGAATCTTGTTTTCATTGTAGTCCACCCAGGAGAAGTTGCCCTGGCCTGCCGGAACTTCCACATACACGTACTGCCGTCGTTGCTCGCGTCCGGAGGCCGATTGAACAAATCCGTTGGTACGCAGCCAGGAGTGTTCCGTGAGCCATTCGGAACGCAGCATCCACTGACTTCCATCCGGGCCGGAGGGCAACAACAGGCTGCTGTCGAAGCGGTTCAGGCTGCGCCGGTGGATTTGTAGGTTCCAGTAGGTTCCCTGTTCCGATTGGTAGCGCATATTCAGGCTACCGTTCCAGCCTGCGCTTGTTTTTTTAAACGCCTGATTTTTGGGGCTGTAATCCAATCGGTTGCCCAGCCTGCCGCCGTAAGTCCAGCCATTTTTCGTGATCCAATCCAGGTAGTAGGAGCTTTGCTGAAAGCGATAAGCGCGCTGCGGCAGCAGAGAATCATGGGTATTTCTGGCAGCATTTTGTTCCCATTCCCAGAGCAGGCCGTGGCTCAGTCCCGAATGTCGGTAGCCAATCTGAGCGCTGCTGCGTCTGAATTGGTTGCGCACGTCTGTGTACAGGCCGTTCAGCCCTGCGTCTGATGCTGTAAACAGCCATTTTCCAGGCGTCCATTGCAGCGTGGTTTGTCGGTGTGTTCCCCGGAAACCTTGATGTTGGTATGCGTCGAGGCGTTGTTCCAGGAGGAAGCCACGGGTTCCTTTGAGGCTGGCCAGTCCATGCCACAGCAATTCCTGTGAAGCCGGTTTTCGGTATTCCGGATTTAGCAGGCCGCGGTTCCAAAAGCGTTCAAATTCCACTTCGCGAAAGCGTTCCACAGCCTGAAAGCTTGCGCCTGTACGTTCGTGTTTCAGGCGCAATCCCAGCAGCCAGGAGCTGTCTTTTTTGTGGTGCTTCAGTCGTTGTGCTCCTTCCAGAAGGATCATACCGGCCCTGCCTTGGTTCAGGCTGTCGCCAAAGCGTGAGAAGGTGTTTTTGTCGGTATTCGATGAGGCCAAATTGAGTTCCGAGCGCCAGCGTGCCTGACGGCCAAGGGGCAGCCAGTTGCTGCTTCCGGAAACCTGAATCATGGAATTGCGGTTGGGCAATGCCAGCGGAATCAAAGGCTCATAACTGCCACCGGGCAAGCCGCCCACGGGAGCAACCCAGCGATAAATCCTGCCATTGCTGCCTCCGGGAATCGCGATGTAGTTTCCTTTTCCGTTGCCAACAAAGCTGAAAGAAGCGCGGTAATAGCTGGCACCGGCCACGGGAACGGCTGTGTATTCAAGGAATTTGACGCCCAGGCTGTCTTTAAGGATGTAATTCACCCCGGAAACATCAAAGCCCGGCAAAGGACGAATGCCGCTGATGACTGCTTTTTCCGCTTGGTTTCCGGCTTCGGCCAAAATGCTTCGTGCATCTTTGTTGAGGCTGCTGTCGTACAAGTCCAGGTTCTGGAATATGGGCTGGTTTTTCAGGTCAGATTCACTGAAAACAGATGCCTGAACGCGGTACAGCCCCTGTTGCCAAACCACATTTCCGGTATTCAGGGCCCGGGTATAGTTTCGGTCGCTGTATTGAAATTCAACGACGATGCGGCTGAACGCGGTGATGATGTTTTTGGGGTTGAAGTGCAGTTCTCCCAGGTTGTAATCAATCACATAATCCTGTTCCAGTCCGCGTTGCAGCTTCTTGCCGTCGAGGTACACCACCTCACTGCCTGAAACGACCACTACCGGTGTTTCTCCGGCCGCGCCACTGAGTCGGTAAGGGCCCTGGATGCGTTCCAGTCCCTGAATCTGATTGCGTGAAAACCGTCCACGGGACAAAGCGGCGGCTAGGTTCACGGAAACAGCAGAATCTGCGTTCAGGTGTTCCAGATACACGCCTCTGGCCTTTTTCTGGTACTTCAAAAAATAGCTGGGGCCGCTGTTCAGGGGGAAATCGCCGAGGGTGATTTTCTGACGCGCACTTTTCAGGGTCATGTAAATGCGGTCAAAATCCTGTAGGTTGCTGCTGCTGCCTTCCGGTTGAAAAGGTACTTCCTGCTCGGTGATGGCTGCTTCAATGCCGATGCCCGGAGCCAGGTTTCCACTGATTTGCAGGTTTAATCCCGAGTTGGGCACCACATCCTGATTGTTGCCGGCGCTGAGGCCACGGAACATCACACCGCTGATCTGGGGCCCGCTGTACATGTTGTTTCCTTTTGGAGCCTTTTCCGGTTCATCTGCGGGCAAACGGAATCCGTCGCGGTCGGGCAGTGGCTGGATGATGCGTTCATCGAGCA
>JBIKKI010000207.1:0-2704 GCA_044360435.1 Bacteroidia bacterium | reverse complement strand
TCCGGCAGCGACTGGTGTGTTGTGAAAGCCCAGATACATGCAGGCGGTCGTGGCAAAGGCAAAATCGAAGGTACCGAACACAGAGGCGTTCAGGTGGCTAAAAATGCTGACATGGCCCGCGACATCGCCCAAAACCTGCTCGGTGGAAACCTGATTACCATCCAGACCGGCGCCAAAGGCAAAATCGTGAATAAGGTTCTGGTTGCTCAGGATGTGTTTTATCCCGGCGCTTCCGAACCCAAAGAATATTACATGAGTGTATTGCTGGATCGCGGCACCAAAACCAATGTCATCATTTACACCACCGAAGGCGGTATGGACATTGAACAGGTTGCCGAAGAACATCCGGAGAAAATCTTCAAAGAATGGGTTGATCCTAAAATAGGCTTCCAGGCATTTCAGGCCAGAAAAATCGCTTTCAACCTGGGTTTATCGGGCAAAGCCTTCAAGGAAATGGTCAACTTCGTTACCGCCTTATACAAGGCTTATGAGGAAACCGATTCCGCCATGTTTGAAATCAACCCTGTGCTGAAAACCAGCGACGACCGCATCATCGCTGTGGATGCCAAGGTGAACCTGGACGACAACGGGCTTTACCGCCACGCCGACCTGTTCGGTTTGCGCGACCTTGCAGAGGAAGATCCTACAGAAGTAGAAGCCGGCAAATACAACCTGAACTTCGTGAAGCTCGACGGCAACGTGGGCTGCATGGTAAACGGTGCCGGCTTGGCCATGGCCACCATGGACATCATCAAGCTTTCCGGTGGCGAACCTGCCAACTTCCTTGATGTGGGTGGAACTGCCAACGCAGAAACCGTTGAAGCAGGTTTCCGCATCATCATGAGCGACCCGAACGTAAAAGCCATCCTGATCAACATTTTCGGTGGCATTGTTCGCTGCGACCGTGTGGCCAATGGTGTGGTAGAAGCGTACCGTAAAATTGGCGACATCAAAATCCCGATCATCGTGCGTCTGCAGGGAACCAACGCTGAAGAAGCCAAGAAAATCATTGATGAAAGCGGTTTGAAAGTGTATAGCGCCATCATGCTGAAAGAGGCTGCCGATTTGGTGAAGAAGCTGCTGGTGGAACAAGGAAGCGTGCAGCAATAAAATTTCCCTACTTTTACCCCAAAAAAACATGGGACTTGTTTCGGAATTCAGAGAGTTTATCACCAAAGGCAGTGTGTTTGATCTGGCCGTGGGTGTGGTTATTGGTGCAGCATTTCAAAAGATTGTTGATTCGCTGGTGAGCGACATCATCATGCCCATCATTGGAATCATTACAGGCGGCATCAACTTCAGCACCCTTTCACTGAAGGTTGGCGAAGCCGAATTGAAGTACGGAAATTTCATACAGCAAACCATTATTTTCCTGCTGGTGGCATTTGTACTGTTCGTCTTCATCCGGACCTACAACAGAACCAAACGAAAGCTGGCGGAAGTCGTTTCCGCAGAACAGAAAAAATAACGAAACGGGGAGCCATAGGTTCCCCGTTTCATTTAATAAATCCGGGCGCATGTTTTCTCATGTTCCGCGTGATGTTCGTCAACCGGCCCTCTGAGGCATCACCGCAGGTCAATATCTTTGCGGTGCATGAACAAGCTGGCTGTGTTACCGATGATGCTTGCCGCCTTTACCATCGGCAGTAAATCCTTGAAGGCAACAGTGCAAAAACCGGACAGTGCCGTCTGGACCAGAAATGTCGAATTGGGTTTCAGCGCAGCGCAGGCCACTTTTTCCAGTAATTGGAAGAGCGGTGGCACCAACAACCTGAGCGTATTGAGCTACGCCAACCTGAAAGGCAAATACACCAGCGGCAAACACAGCTGGGAGCAAAAATTCAACCTCTTGTACGGCTTGATTAAAAACCAGGGTGAAATGATGCGCAAAAGCCAGGATTTGCTGCTTATCACCAGTGATTACAACTATGCCATTTCTCCAAAGCTGCAGGCCTTTGCCGGTGTCACCTTCCAATCACAGGCCGACAGAGGTTTTGAGTATAAAACCGATTCTACCGGGTCGCCGGTAAAAACCTTGATTTCCGGATTCATGAGCCCCGGACAGCTGATTGAAGCGTTTGGATTTAAATATGCTCCGGTACCCTTTTGGTGGGTAAAGTTCGGACTGGGCGCTACGCGTCAAACCTTTATGCTGAACCAGCGCATTTATGCAGAAACCGGTAAGGAGCTGATCTCCAATGTACCGCGCGGACAAAAAGTAATTAATGAGGCGGGGCTGCAAATTCAGAGTGAATTCAGCAAAGATGTAAAACCCAACATTCGCATCACGGCGCGCTACTTGGGATTTGGCCCGTTCAATGATCTGGAAGGTGGTTTCGACAGCCGCCTGGATTTCATGGCTACCGCCAGACTCACGAAATTCCTGACGACGAACATCACCGCTGTAGCCATTTTGGACAAAAACCAACACAAAAACTGGCAGCTGTCACAGATTTTCGGCATCGGACTGGCCTACAAACGCTGAACGCAGAAGATGGACCGGATAGAACTTCCCGAATATTACCTGGATCCAAAACTGATACGGTCGGTAGCCAACCGCCTGCATGCCGGAGCTGTTGTTGTTGTTCCCACCGACACGGTGTATGCATTGGTATGCGACCCGGGCAATCAGGCTGCGGTGGAACGCATGTGCGCGCAAGTGGGTAAAAAAGCCAACACAGCGTTGCTTTCGCTCTTGTGCCGG